>JAUIMJ010000216.1 GCA_030433295.1 bacterium
CCAACCCTCGACGACGAACAGATGTCTCGCAAATGCCCGGGCATCCGCTCGCAACTCTTCATGCTCATCAACAAAAAAAGAGTTCAGCCAGGCGCCTGCAGCGTTTACAAGTGTCCCGGTCTGAAACTGCTGTCCATCGGTGCAGCGGATTTGCCAAAGCCCATCCTGGTGCTTCAGGGATTCCACCTGACATGAAAATGAGAATTTCGTGGTGTCACTCTTACACTGCGCGTGCAGGAATTGCAGGTAGGATGGCGAATCGAGGAGGCCATCTGTACTGGTGTAAACCGCGGGCATAGCGTCACCTGAAGGCGTGGTGATAGTCCGCTGTTCGAAAAGATGCTCGTGGTGACTTGGAGTTTCCCGTCCTACAATGAGTGAACCGGTTTCCTGAAAGAATGATTTTTTTATCTCTGGAGTCCAGTTCAGACGAGACTGCTCCGCCCATTCACTGAGCTGTGGATGTCGGTAGAGCTGTCTGAACATTCCCGCGTTGCGGCCGGATGCATGAAACCCCGGAAGAATTTCCTTCTCAACGACGTGACAACGCACGCCTCTTTCTCCCAGGTGGTAGGCAAGAGAGACTCCCAGCACACCCGCTCCGATGATAACTACGTCTGAATTCATATCCGAGTGTCTATAGCAGGAATTAATCGCGAATTAAAGCGTTCCAGGGTGAGAGTCTACTCACAACTTCTTATCTCTTTCGGGTGTTCCAATCAGTTGCTCAACCGTCATCCTCGTCTGGGAATGTCGAACCGGAGCACCTGCCGCTCCGCAGCGATACACGTCTACGAGTGATTTCCCTGTGCGCCAATTCGGCTTCCCGTACACGTAGAGTGAGATGTCTTCTTTTGATTTTATGCTGTGGCAAAGTTTATCAAAGACCGAAACGAAAACGCGATGTGCGTGGTACGGGGGGCTTTCAAACACGCTGTATGACCATCTCAATACGTGGACGAAGCTTCTGTTCTCCAATCGCTCTATGGACGGAAGTATCTCCGCAGGCAATTCTTCTTCAACGGTGTCACTGTGCAGCTCAATCTCAGCTTCAATCGTTGTCCAGGAGTAGAGCGCATGGGAAAGGAAGTCATCATAGACACCAAAAAAGTTAAGACCGGGGAGAAAGCAGAACAGGAGTAAAATGGTTCGATGGAGGGTGCCTTTCCCGGGAATAAAGTCGCTAAAAGAGGCCTCGCTGAGGTAGCTGAATATCATTATACAGAACGCTATCATCACGACGTTCCACGACCATACGCTGTGGTTGAAGCTCAAACCCAGCGGTCCAAAGGTCAGAAGTATGAAGAAATGCATGCTGACAATGACGATCATGCCAATTTTTCTCGTCCGTCTGAATAGCAGGGAAAATGCTCCGCCACTCTCCAGGAGAAAAGAAAAGAAGCCAAAAGACAGAAGTAAAGATGAAAGTGGTTCGGCAAGCTTTTCGGCAAAAGGATGCATCATCCAGGGGAAACCCACGAAGACATAGCGGTAGTTTATCTTGTGAGAGCCGCTCCAGAACCAAATCCCAATAAGCACCACTGCAAGGGTAAGAAGCACCGTTCGCTGCTGGGCAAGAGCATGCTTCTCACCGTTCTCTCGTTTCCAGTCAAAACCAAGCAGGGCGATGAACATCCAGACAAACTGGTAATTGTAGGGCATCCAACGCGTTTGATCCCAAAGGGAGTATCCGATTACGAGGAACAAAAACGCGATAATGCTGCTTCGCGGATTTGGCAGCAAAAGGATTGCCCAGAGTAATACAAGCATCATGTAGTAGATGCAGTGGTCGAAGGGAAAACCAATAGGAGGCAGAGCCGAGAGTATCGGCGTTGTCGCATAGAAGCGGGATGTCTCGCCGAGCCAGAGATTTTTTGTGATTGGCAGGGGAATAATGAAGCCAAGGGCGAGAGCGACTTTTACCCAATAAATAGTTTTGAATGGCCCGAATATAAAATGTCGATTTAACGCAATGAGCCAGTAGAACACTTCTGAAATCTGCGCAACGACCGGGAGCCGTCCGATCATCGCGAGCAGGGGTAATTTGTTGTTTTCCTGGAGGGTAAGAAAAATGGCCGCTGCGCCGGTGCGCACCGTGCCTACCGAATCAATGTGATGGATACTCCGCTCGACCGACTCTTTTGTGACCGCGCCAGGCAGTTGGATCTCTTCGGATTGTGTACTCTGAAAATCAACTGCACCGGTTTTGTCCTTGTCGACTGCAGCAACAAAGGATCTGCACATCGGACAATCACCATCAAACAGCACTCTCGATGTTTTCTCGTTATCTCGATCGTGATCAGACATTTGTTTTCTCCTCTCCGGCACGGAGTTTTGTCCGTGCTCTAAAGCATTTCCGCCGCGCTCTTGTGGAAAAATGCTTTGATAGTTGCAGTAAACAGGTCAATCGAAGTCGGTGCAAGCGCAACCATGCCACGAGGGTGGATTAGCACGCGATTGTCAGGAAAGGAGTACATCCGGGAGGGGTGAACGGAGCAGCTGGATGGAGTTGGGGATCTGGAAGAAAGCCGAAGGAGCGAGGAAGTGCGCAAGAAATTTTGATGCCTGGCCCTGGTAGCTATCCCCCGTAGCATTTGCCTGGGGATGGATTACGCAGGCCAGGTCATCAAGATTTCTGCTTTCGACAGAATACTCACTTCGGCAGGAGCATCTGTCTCAGGGCGAGACTACTGAAGAACGATGTCTCGCGCTTTTACCGTCTTACGTCCATCATCCTTTGCTCGAGCCATGGCCTGATCGCAGATCTCGCGAACGGTCTCAGACAGCTTCTCTAAAACTTCAGCAGAAGTATTCATGCTGGCAGTTGATTTGATGTAGGACTTAACCTTAGACGCAACTACGAGTACTTCCTTTTTTTCCGACATTCTGAATTCTCCTGTTTCCACAATAATAACAAATAAAAGACTGTATCACCGGTATTGCTCGGGGAAGCCTTCCCGTGAAGGAATGCCTGGCAGCAAGTGTTCCCAAACGAAGCAATGTAGAACCACCTACCCAAAACGCCCCACCAATCTGAAACGCGAGGGAACAGCCTCAACTAAAAAATGCATCGGCAGTGGTCTTGCGCACCCGGGAGCTCCCAAAGATGCTGGTCTGAGATATCAGCTAGGATCGGCTTGAAGTTCCCGCCTCTCCAGCTCCACAGCTAAGCCTATTTTGCAGCTGGTGGAAAGAGCGATCAGGGAATTTTTCGCTCGAAAGAGTGTAAGTCTTGGTAATCGCAAAGAAAACTAAATACCCGAGAGAATTAAAGACTTTCTCTGCCTTCTTCGGCCAAAAATGCGGCAGGAAGTCAGGTTTATTGGGAACATAAGTCAGCAGAAGCAGGCGACCTGGATTATTGGTTTATGCATCCGGAAGCTCAATTAATGACTTCCTTCTTGCGGTGTTCGGCGATGATTCGCTGGGCTCGCTTCCAGCTGCGGGCGTTTTCAATACGCCCCTTACTGTTTACGAATACCGCGCTTCCGTCATCGAGTTGTTCAAAGGCTCGCAACTTTTCGTACGTTTCTTTGATAAGTTGGTTCTCGTTGTACGTTTCGTTTATAGCATCAACCTGACGCGGGTTCACCGCGACTTTTCCAATCATTCCCATTTGTCTGCCATAGGAAGTCTCGCGCAACAATGAGTCCCGATTGGACTCAGTGATTTCCCGGGAGACGCAGTCTACAACCGGCACATTGTGGAATTTTGCTGAAACGATGATATCCATCAGAATCTTGTTTACCGGCGAAGGTATCGTGATGTCTGGCCATTCGATATCGAGTTCGTTTGAAAGATCGCAGTACCCCGGAGAGCAGAGCATGGTTTTTCGAGACTGAGCCAGAATGGCGTCGCAATTGCGATGTCCTTCAAGTGTTTCAATTGTGAGATAGAGCGGTAGCTCAAGTCCGTGCCGCTGCTCGTATTCATCCACGAATCGCTCAATCTCTTCGATCTCTTCGACGTTGCTTGCCTTGGGAATCATTAAAACGTCGGGCTTGATTTCGTGGAGTGATTCGAGGTCAGCCCTGAAGTAGGGAGTGCGGAAACCGTTAATTCTGACATAGGTGTCGGCATACTGAGGGCGCTTATCTCGAAGATACTCGGCCAGGGCCTCGCGAGCCTTGCTCTTGTGGGTGGCCGCTACGCTATCCTCAAGGTCAAAGATGATACCATCTACGTCCATATCGTCGAGGCGCGCTCCGTAGCGGTCGAGTTTAACCGTCGGAACCATGAGCAGGCAGCGTGGCTTTTTGTTAACTGGCATGTTCCAAATCCTCTAAATGAGATGCGTATCAGTTCAACGAATTATGTCGTGGATTCATCGATAGCACATCCGGAAACGGGCACAAGAAGCCTATCGCAAATAGCGTTCGGTGATTTCATATCGTTCGCTAGTTCAAGCAATTATTTCGCTAAATGGATCTGGCGAATCCAGAACGGGCGAAGCCGCTGCTCGCTGAAGCAGTCGTTGAGCCTATTAGCCGTGAATCGGGTGGACTTGAATCAGGTTATGCCCGTTTGGCAATGGGCGCGGTCTTGTCGATTGAAGAACCGGTAATGCGTTCGGCGAGGTTCTCAAGATAGCAAATTACCTTCTTTCGGCAGGTAATGGTCGATGGGTGCTCCAGGGCGGCAGAAATGATCTGCTTGTTCACGCTCTCTGAGAGCTGAACATCGTGCACGACAAAAGAGCTTACTTTAAATAGGGACTCGTCGGAGAAACGCCGAATGAACACGGTGTAGCAATCAGGAACCGCATCGGGGAAAACCCGCAAAGAGACGAGATAAAAGGGAAACTTCGCATCGGTTAGATAGAATTGATACGAGGGATACGTTTTCAACAGGTGGACAATGTTGCGAACGTGTCGATATACGTCAGAACTGCTGAAGTGAGCAGGGTGGATGGGAAAGCTGCCATCTTCCCTCTGTCGAACCATTTCTTCAAGATTCTGGATCGAATGGATTTCAGTGAAGGAGCAGCGACCACTGGCGAATCCCTCGTGAAGTAATTGCACCTGTCGGACTCTCAGCTCGCTGACTCCAGCGGACATCAGCAAATCTTCAGGTAGAGACTGTAGCGAAGGCCGTTCAAAATTACCGTATGCTTCTACTTTATTGTCATGATTAAAAACTTCATAGAAGAAACGGTCATGCCCCTGTTCTCCCGGTTCCAGGAAACTGGCCTTGCGCCGACGGACATTTGTTAAGGGTGAACCGGCGAAACTTTGATCGATGATGGTGTGGATTGAGTGCGCGACACTGGATATCTCGATCCGTGGCTGTGGAACGCTGATGCAGTCCGGATCAATCGCGATCTCAAGCCGAAGGTTCTGCCTATCAAGAATGAGTTTGAAATCCTTTCCTCTGAAGCAATTCGACTGACTGACGAAGTCATGTAGACGATGAACCGCGGTTCGTATCAAAGCAGGAAGCGTTCCATTTCTATTGCTGGCTTCAGGATCGAGGCTCCGGTAGGCCTGAACCATTTCGGACATCAAGTCGCAATGCCCTCGCCCTCCCTCAAGACGTTCTTTTAGGTCTAACAAGAGTACGAGAAGGAGTGCAGTTCTGATTCTTGAGAGTCGTTCGACTCCGCAAAGTGAACCCTCAGATCGCATAGTGAAGGGTTTGCGCTCCAGCCCGTTTGCCTCAAAGTGAAAGATAAGCGACTCTTCGGTGCTTCCGCGTAACGGTGCCGGAGCAGGTTGGCGTATCGCAGAAATCTCGTTTCGAAGCTGCATGACTTCGGAGAAGAGCTGGTTGAAATCGTGTTTCATCTCGGGAGCGGCTAGTGGTTTTCCAGTGAGTTCCAAAGAGACTCGTGAGTAGCTCGCGCAGTGTCAGCGAGCATTTCATTTTCAAAAACAATCCCAAAATATCCGTTATGTCGCGGGATTAGAGCTATTTTTGGTCCGTAGACAAAAACTTCAAAAGGAAGTTCGATCTCTGATGCAAAGGAGCGAATTTCAGTGGTGCTACGAGTTGATTTTCTGCTTTTCTTACTGAGGTCGGTGCATGCGATCCCTCGGTAGGGTATACGACTTTTGGATAATCGATCGCGATACTTGCGAGAATAGGCGTGTTCATTTTCCTCGAGAAGGGATCCGCATACCGCAGTTTCAACAAGGCTGAGTATAGGCTGATCGTTTGAGCTGAGTGTCTCATCGAGCATCACCTTAAGGCGATCGACACCACGGTATTGCCGCGCTTCCGATTTCGAACCACTCTCAAGTGACAGCTGTTTGAGCAATGGCAGCGAGGTGATCAGAGCTTCTCGCTGATTCGAGAGCTTTTCTTCTCTTCGACGAACAATCTCGACCAGTTCGTCGGGCGGTGTGCAGGAAAACTGTTTTACAGAATTGCGCTGAACTTCCTGAACCATCCCTTTTTTCACGAGCATCGCGAGAATGTCATACGTGTAGGGTCGATTGAGTCCGGCCCGCCGAGCAATGATGCTTGCAGGACGTGTTCCAAGCTCAAGTGCTGCTCGGTATACGGCTAGCTCCGATCGACTCAAAGAGAATGCGGAAAGCGCTTGAGAGAGATTTGATTGTACTTCGGACATTTGTCCGCTCCTCCTCAGTGGTATTTTGAGGCCGGGGGCCCGCCTGTGCATACATTCCTGCCGGGAACAGTATCTAGCGTGAAACTGTCCCTGGTGATTCAGCCCACAAATACTCACAGATTAGGTGGGGAATGTCAAAGTTTCTAGCATGATACAGGGGCAAAAGTCTTGTATTTTACCTGTTATTTTAATGGGTTGACTGAATTTACTGTTGTCGTACGCAGGTACGACAAAATACGGATTAGAGACTAATTCAGTAATTTTCCCAATTGTTTCGGATGATTGTCGACGCTCGGAGCGTGCAGCTTAGAAGCCGCAGTCGACACTATTCGGGATTGCATTGATGAGGACGTGCTCGTATCCGAGGAGTGCAAAGGCTGCGATGAGTAGAGCGAATATAATCCGGGTTCTCGAAAGCGCGGCAGCGACAACGAAGCAGACACCAAGAAGGATTTGCAAGGCCGCTCCGGTTTTGCCCGTCGTTAATGAATGCACCGAGTCGATATGCTGGCAAAGTTCAATCGGTCCCTGATAGGTGAGAATAGCAATGGGAACGAGAAGTACCGTAAGAAGTACGCTGGTCGCGTAAAAGAATTTCCTGCTGCCTTTAGACAGCGCCGGAACACTGCTGCTAATCATTTCCCCACCTCATCATCAACTGGCTTATAGCGCCGCTTACTTACGAAGCCGATATAAACCTTCCTCTATAAACGTTATTACTCAAATTACTTCGACGTGCTCTGAGAGTGAGACGTGCGATGGGCGTTTTCCTTACGCTCATTGCTAGACGGATAGAAATACTGGAGAAACCCTGGCATTCGAAATATGCTTTTCTGCCAGAAGCATCAGAAGAAGAATATAGATCGCTTCTGTTCATTCCGCTTCAGATCGTACGCTATCTAAAATCTAAATCGGACAGATGTGGAGGGATGTAATCAGTTACGTGGAAATAGGGTCTACCCCTTGAAAAGGGCATATTTACTGATTGATTCACTTTATTTTGGCCATGCTGCAAACATTCTTCAGAAGACGCAGGACAGTCGCAGACCGCCGCATACATCATCGAGTCGGCAGAGAAGCTCGCGTAAAGTCAAATACCGGTAGCCGTTTCAGGCCACTTTTACTGCGTGGCTGTCACTGCCGCTCAAGACGGCAGATGAGTCGTCTTGTGGGGAGCCACCTGTGAGTGAATCCTG
>JAUIMJ010000004.1 GCA_030433295.1 bacterium
GGGTAGTCAAAGGAACTCTGTTTCCCGCAGGGGCTCTCTATCTCTGTGGGATGCAGCAGCAATTGAAAAAGGGTTTTTGTTTTTTTGTTTCAGGTTTTGCTTATCACTTAAATCAAAAAGCATGATTATAGAAACGGTAGTTTGTATGAGCGAGGTATGAACTCCCGTTTCTATAAATCGTGATCTCCGACCCCAGGCGTTTTGATGAACGTTGACCAATTTGAGTCACTCCAAGTCTTCTGCGTACGTCTCAGGAACAACCTGGGATATTCGTTGGATCAGACTTACGTCGAAGACGGAATTTTCTGTCTGAATGTTCGTTTTAGAGGAAAAGTTCTGGTCCGCTTAGCCGCGGAAACAGATGGGAGTGGCTGGGACCGTGACAAAGAAGTTACGGTCAGTGTAAGCCGAGTTGTTGACGGCCGAATGGTTGATGAACCGTTCACTGTCGAAACACTGGCAGAAATCGAAGAATACCTGACCACAGTCAGCATTCTTTGATTTTTCGGGGGGAATAACGGTGATATAACCTTACGGTTTGCTTCAAAGCTGCCGCTCCCCTCCATCCAAAACTCAGTTTCAGCTAATACTTCAGGATAACGGGATCGTTGCGCCCATAAGAAAGGTATCAGGTTATTTCCCCAAAATAATCACAGGATTGCCAGACAGTGAAGAGACAGCTCAGGCAGCTTCAGCTTCAGAATCCCAACCTGGAAAGACCAAAACTGCTGGATGGCACCGCAGCGCACGCGCAAGAGTCTTGGCTCGCTCCACTCCCAATCGAATTCGATTATTTTCAATGGCTGAAATCGTGGACTGAGGAATTCCTGTCAGCTCTGCCAATTCACTTTGGCTTAGCTCTTGCAACTCACGAACAATGCGCAAAGACTCACCAATGGAAACGTCGATCAGTTTTCGAGCCGCTTCAAATTGTTTTTTACTTCCTGCCATTACTTCCTCCGATAATCGTGGGCAGTTACGTCGATCACTTTAACTATTAAATGGTCATCTTCTTTTAGATATATAACTCGGTATCTATCACCTAATCGAGATGAACGATGCCCCTTCCATTTCCCGCCTAAGGCTTCATCATGAAAGCCCTTGATGAGTCGAAGCCCGCCTGGACCTGAAAGATGTACAATATCTTTCCACTTTTCGTATCGTTTCTTTACCTCCAGAGGGAGCTTCACGAGGGTTTTGCGTAAACCCTTTTTTTCCAAGATCTGCCACATAACTTATTTGTACTATACCATATTTGGTATATCCAGAATACCTGATTTTCGACTTTGTTACCAGGACACCCATGATTTCGAGACAGCTGGCCATCCACTACGCCTCACAGGCATGCTCCCCATCGCCCTCCGCCAAAAATGCCCGTAGTTCATCCCCGAACTCCCGTGTAGAGCTATAGCCGTCTTCCCTTCGCGGCATCTGACTTACCAGCTCCATTCGCTTCTCAAGTCTTTCATAAGTCACACGAACCTCTTCCTCAGTCATAGCGCGCTTCTCAACAGTGCAATGCCGCCACGATTCCCGTGAAATTCCGATTCGCGCATCCCCGATCGACAGCCTGATGAGCGGGTCTCCGAAGGATTCCAGTCGATACGTTCCGGCAGGCGTCGTAAAGATATCGCGATGTAGAATAACAGTATCTCCCGGCTCCGGTTGGGCCTGTCTTTTGTTTTTGAGTCTTTTGGCTTTGCCCATATGATCGCTCCTTCTCTGTTTCTTGCTCGTTAGGAGTAATCGCATTTGGGGAGGTGGTTGTTGCGTGGGAACTCTGAGGGGCCTGGTTTCCTGCGTACTACGGCAATAACTCCAGGAGACGTAGTAGTACTTCACCGGGCACGCTCTATCCCCAAAGGACCTCATACCTATTCAAGGGGGTCCTTGGGGCTAAGGTCTACAGGCTTTTCCTCGGCATTACTTTCCCGACTATTCGAAATTCGAGAGCAACGTCATTAAGACTGTTATCAAGATTGGAGAGCCGCTCAACCTAATCGCGCTTTGACGCAAGCTCAAAGCGCGATATCCTCTGAATTCAGAACAGCAAGGCGCCAAGCACTAGAATACCTCCACAAAGCATGAGTAGCACCTGATAGCATTGCAAGTAGGCTTCAATCTTTGACTAGAAAGCTATATCTTGATATATTTTGTCGGGAGTTTGCATTCACACAGGTTGTAGAACTCTTATTCCAGTGAACATAGTGAAGTAGCCTTAAAGCGTAAGAGGCTGGGCTTTAGGGCTACGTCAATTTGTTTAACGGAAAGAGTACCATGAAAGCTCAAAGAACTCGCTTTGAGGAAGGAGTAGGGTGGTTTTTATTGCTTGGCGCGCTTCTAGTAATGGCCTTGTTTTCAGTCGTCACGTGGATCGATATTCAAAAGATTCCGTCGAATAATAGCTTGCCTCACACGGCACATCTATCAGTCGATGCGAAGTACTGTGAGACAATCGACCAAACTGCCAACTTGAAGCATCAACTGCCTATAGAGCAACAGTCGATCTCTGCAGCAAGCATAAAGGATTGTTTGTTGAAGATTTCCGCTACGATGGCAGTAAGCTTGTGCGCTATGGCCATCGGATACGCTTTTTGGCTTTTTGCCTGAGCAGAATCAGAGGTTTTAAAAAGAGAGTTTGAACAATGCAAACTCCACCTCTCTTATCGGCATACAACTCGTTCGCTCCATCGACGACAAGCTCGCTTAGTTCAACGCTTTTAAGCAAGCATTTCACCCACAACTACAATGGGTTGCCTTCAAAAGATCTCCGTTTTCGCCGTATTTCTTTATTTCCACCTTCTTTAAGTGTTCCAGGATATCGGAATAACGTAAGGAATTAAGCGTTCTGCCGAAGGTGCTCAGTTATCCTTTATGGCGCTGCGGGTGGAAAAAACGTATATGCCAGAAACATACCCCGCAGCGTCCTGCACATCTCGAGCGGTCAGCGGCTCCGGATCAAGTCGCAGAACTACGTTCTTCGAGGAACGTTCGAACTACCGACTGTATCACTTCTGAGTCTACCGGCTTCTCAAGGATCGCCCGCGCGGACTCCAGCACTCGCTCGCTGAAGTCAAACTCGGTATCCGAGGATAGCACAAAGAAAGGAACTCTCTCGGCAACCTCTGCATCGAGAAACTCCGCCGAGGTGCCACCGACGAGACGATAATCACTGATAAGCAGGTCCGTGCCCTCGAGTTCTGCGCGAGCCTCGTCAACGGTCTCGACCCAGACGAGTTCGACGGCGTCATCAGAAAACATCCGCTCGAGCACCGCGAGCAGCGCACGGGCAATTGCTCTTGTGTCTTCGAGTATGAGAATTTTCATGGGAACTTCCGAAAGGACCAGGGGGAGGAGGGAATACTGCAAAGGGAATAAAACAGTTACGAGATACAAATCCCGAAAAACCAGGGTTCCACCCGTTGCAGCAAATGAAAGAACAAGGCAAGGCTAGCATAGATTTCTTTCTCAATGCTAACTGTGCGCTAAGAGCGATACTCTGAGAGCCAAAGGGATTAGATTTTCGAGACTTTAGGCCCCCCTGCCCCTAAAAACTTAGGTCCAAAGCGGGCTCAGGCAATTCTCGCTATTCGCGGTCAATTGTCTGCTCCTAAATCGCGCCCTACTAAACGCCACCCAACAAGGTCAATGCCAGGTCCGGCTGACTATTAGCCTGCGCGAGTATCGCACTCGCCGACTGCTGCAAGATCTGCGTCCTGGTCAGATTCGCAGCCTCTTCTGCCACATCCACATCGGTAATTTGTGATGCCGCCGCCTGAAAGTTCTGCAGCCTCTTGAGGACTGTATTCTTCCAGTGAGAGAAGCTCACGAAACAGCAGAAACCGAAAAACCTCCAGCCTTTCTTCGGAAGGGCCAATCAGGATATTTCGGCTCTCCATATCCATAAGCGCCGAACAACGAATCCTCATATACAACGTCATGACTTACTCCTTATAGGACTAAGTCCACTTGCCTGATTGCTACTAACCGTTAGGAGCAAGGGCCTCAGCTAAAGCGTTTGCCTGAGCTAAGGGCCTTGCATTTGCATTACCCCTGATAACTGTAACACGTAGACGCCTCGCACTTCGCAAGACGTCCATACCTCACAGTGTCGAACGTAAAAGAACCCTATCTGCTTATTACTTGCTGCGGGGAAGTAGCAACGCTCAAGGGGAGCGGTCTACTTTTCAGTAAAAACCTAAGCGTTACGCGATGAAGACTATATAGTTTGGGAGAACTCATCCATCTTGACACTTCAAGTTTTATCATGATATCATCCGGAGATGAGTACAGACCTAGAAAAATTCAGTTCTCAGATGGACGCCAAAGTACTCGCGGAACTTCGAGCCTATGCGAAGACGAATAACAAGCGTATCGCGGATATTCTCAGTGAAGCAGTTAGCAGCCATCTTCAACAAGTGCGCCTGCGCCCCGCCTTTCGGAGCGCCGTGGATCTCGTAATCGAAGAGAACTCTGAATTACTCGAACGTCTTGCCAAGTAGCACCTGTGGACACCACGATTTTCCCAACACTTGAAGAGGCTCTTTACCTCCATACCAGGCTCATTGAAGACTTTGGGGGGCCTTCCGGTATTCGTGACCTCGGTTTGCTGGAGAGTGCTCTCAGTCGGCCACGTTCAGGATATTACGATACACTCTCTGAGCAGGCGGCTGCGATGATGCAAAGCCTCGCTCGCAACCATGCGTTCGTCGATGGCAACAAAAGAATGGCCTTTGCACTCACCGCTGTTTTTCTTCAGTTAAACGGATATACACTGAAGGTCGCCGCGTCCGCTGCCGAAGAATTCATAAAGCAGCAGCTCATCACCGCGCATATCGAGGTAGGGACAATTGCCGCATGGCTGGAAGCCCATATGACTCCAGTTTCGAAAGGCCGCTGAGTCAGCCGGCGTCGGAAAAGACCTACGATTTTTTACCCAGAGAGACCGATGCACCCTCGACGATAAAGGGTCGTTTGATCAGCATGCCGTCGCTGCTAAGCAAATCAACTGCCTCAGTAGTACTCATCTTTTCGATTTTGTCCTTCAGCTGAAGCTCACGATACTTCTGCCCGGAGGTGTTAAACACCTTCTTGACACCATGCTGCTTGATCGCAGAGCGGAGCTCAGTTTTTGTAGGAACGTCAGTCGTAAGGTCTATGGTCGTGTAAGAAGCACCCTGCTTCTCCAACGCTTTCTGCGTTGTCTTACAACTCGTTCAACGAGGGTGGAGATATAGTTTCATCTGAGCCTCTTGGAATTCTAGTAGGATACGCTTTTTAATCCGATGTGGATTCTACCAGTTTTTCTGATTTTTGCGAGGGGGAATGAAACTATATCGAACCTCAGGGGTCAAAGCGTGGAGAATACTTCCACAAATCGCTCTCAGCCCCAGCGGTATCGGGTCGACAGCGCTCGCAAGCCACGGCTCCGCCGTACGGCTCTTCCCCGCTGGATTTTATTTCCTGGCATTGCTTTACCTCTCTGTCTTGCACCTCAACAGCTCTTGTATCTCTCCGGCAGTGATGAGATTCTAAAGCTTCACCTGGGTAGGGAAACAATTCATAGATGAGAATGCGTGCATGGCGCTTGAATACGAATATTATTGTGAGGCAAATGGTCGTTGCCTTAGCGTAAGGCACGGGATGAGCGAGGAGATACGCACCTGGGCGGAACTTTGTGCTCGCTCTGATGAAGCCCTGGGGGACACCGACCCGCAGGCAAAGGTTAGTCGCGTAATTTCCGGTGGAATTCTCTCCCTTGCTCGAAGAGTGAGTAAGCAGACACCCGACACAGGGCTTGATCCTGTATTACACGGCAGCGATAGCTGCACGCCCTGTGCGTGTGGCAAAAAAACAAAGCATGAATGCGGAACTGACTAGTACGCTCCTATGTTAGAGCACTTCTAAGGATTTGCATCATGCAGTAGCAGACTCTCAACATCAGAAATTAACCCGAGTTGTTTCTTCCGGCTTAATTACTACCCCCTCAAGCACTCGTGACAGACCGCCAACGGTCTCCACGCGATACTCGCCTGCGGGCAGGACAATTGGCGCGCCGCCGATAATCCCTTTTCCGGCAACTTCGTTTTTACTGTCGAAGACTTTAAAGGGTCCCGAGATGACGGTCCTCAGAGATTTGCTTAGTTCCTCGGCCGAGTTTGCATCGAAGTACGTTCCACCGCCAAGTTTCGCCCAGGTTTCAAATTGTTCTTTCAGTGCCGGCTCATCAATGGCGAACCCTACGATTGATACCTGAATATCCAGACCCTGAGCTCTAAGGTTTCTTATCACTTGTTCCGGATCACCATCACAGGTCTCCTCCCCGTCGGTTATCAGAATAACCATCTTAGGTCCTTTTGCCCCAGACAAATCCGAGGGGACCTTGGCGAGCGAGTCAGCAATAGGCGTCTTGGCCAGGTTCTTTGCGTTCACCGCAGCTATCTGTTTGGCCACGCTGTTTCGCTCAAGGGTGCTCAGGGGAATTTCAAGATCGCTGCGGCAGGCGTTTGCCTGCTTGTGTCCAAAGACGCGGAGCGCAAACTTCTGCTCATCCGGCAGATCTTCTTTGACCAGCTTCGTGAGAACATCCCTTGCAATTTCAATTCTCCGGCTGCCACCCAGCTTCTGCAGCATACTTCCGGATGCATCAAGAATAAGTTCTACGGCACCTTCCCCACCACTGGCTGCAGCATTGCTCGTGATTGTCCCCTCTGTCTCAAAGACCACTGCGAGCTTTCCGGCTGGTTCAATTGTAATCGGGCGTCTCGCGAGGACAGTCCCCTTTTGTGCGGTTCGGTAGCGCAGTTCGTACTCGCCCTGCACGTCCGGAAGCAGAATCGGTAGTGGGTTCTGCTCGTTTAGAATTGCGCGGGACACAAGTGGTTTTGCCGTATCAGCTGAACCGGCTTTAAAAACAGCTATCTGATCGTATCGATTGCCGGGTCCTTTCCACGCTACGTCAATGCTGGTCGCGGCAGTCGCCCGCTCGGGTGCCTCAAGAGCGCTTTCAACAGCGCCGACAGTAATGGCTCTACGAGCAAGTACCTGACGGCTTTTATTTAGAACATAGCGCAGCTCATATTTGCCGGGGTCTTCCGGCAGGCGAATGCTGACCGGCGAAGAATTAAGGATTGAAGCTCCGGTGACGCTTTTCGCATTGTCCGCAGCACCCTCGGGATACAAGGCAATGCGGTCATAACTATTGCCGGGGCCGGTCCATTTCACTGTTATTGTTGCCCCCAGCTCCGCCTGTTCCGGAGCCTCAATTGAGGAATCAACCCCCTCTACCGTAATCTTCCTCCTGGCGAGAATGCGACGAGTTTTTCTGGTCATATATCGGAGCTCATAGGTGCCGGGAACTTCAGGCAGCTTCATCGAAAGTGAGCTTCGCCCTTGCAGCACCGTGCCCCCGACCAGGGCCTTAGCGTCATCCGCTGCATCGTTTTCGTAGAGAGACAGCGATTCATACGAGTTTCCCGGCCCTTTCCAAGAGACCGTAACCTTCTCTCCGATCGAGGCAGTTTCCGGAGCGTCTATCGAAGTCGGAACATCGACGACGGTGATCGTTCTGCGGGCTGCGATAGAACCCACAGACTTCGGCTTATACACAATGTCGTATTCTCCGGGCGTCTCGGGCATGTTGAGAAGCACGGGATTCCTCTTACTGATGATGCTTGTCGAACTGAGAGACTTTGCATCTTCACCGCCGTTTTTCTCCACAAGATAGATGGGGTCATACTGATCACCAGGTCCTGTCCAGGTGACCTTGATCTGGGAGCCAATTACAGCCTCAGCAGGTGCGGAAAGCGAAGCATTATCGGCAAGTGCTATAACGCCGCTGAGAAGGACGGCGATTAAAGCAACAATAAAAGCTTGAATCATTTGGCGGTCTTTACGTTTCATTCCAGCGCTCGTTTGATGGTAATCAGTTGCTAACAAAAGGAGAATGCAACTTCGGATTCATATAAACAGTCGGAATTTCATTCCAGCAACACGTGACCTTGCGCGCCCTATCCTGGACGCTCACCACGGTCGTATCAGGTTCCAAGCCAAAAAAACAGCCCATTGTTTTTAAGGGATACTGCATCCAATTAAGAAGCTGGCATGCGAAAGGGAGTAATGGTTTGTCCCATCGCTTTGCCACACAAGGTGATATGACAAAGCGAGAAAAACTCCGGGTAGACGGTGGTAGCTAATTGAGAACGCGACGCTCGTTGGACTTCGGCAGGGACGAACTTAGACTGCAGTCCATCCCGGCCAGCATGCTGTAAATTGTGACGTTTAGGATCGATATAATAACCCCATACATCACCGGCACTTCCAGGATCTCTCGCGGGCCAATCACCTGCATCGTCATCAGCACCAGTACAAGGATTACAGCAACAAGGCAGACTGTAAAACCGGCGACACAAGATAAGAACACCTGCTTTCCCATTTGAGCCTTGAAATTCTTCTCCGAGTCACTAAACGGTCGAACTGTCGTGAAAAGACTGTAGCCACAGAGGAACAAGCCACCGATCATCAACAATACCCCGTGGTGCCACACAATCGCGGGCTCCGTATAAGGGTTCGGAAACAAACTCACAACAAGGTGCGTCACAGCCACCGACAAAGTAAAAGCGCTGGCTGCCTGGAAAACCCAGTAGCTCAGCAGGCTCCAGGTAAACCCTGATTCGATACAAGTCGGCGACGAACTTTGATACGGATTAATATCCGGTGCTAGCATAAAACTTTCCTCAAAACGCGGTGGGGACAAACCATATACATCTGCTCGAAAGATATTTCACTGTAGAAACATGCCTATTTCTCGATAAAATGTCTAGCCTTTGAGATTCTACCGGCCGTCCCCATGGTAGAACGGCTCCCCCTCCATGCCTTGCTCCACAACAAAGCAAACGAAACTATCGGTGATGTATAAATCGCCAAAATCCTTTGCAGATGAAAATCGGGTTGCCTCAAAGAAGCCGACAACCCGATACCTGCACACCCTGCACGGAGCATTTCGGAAGAAACTCCATGCAGTACAAGCAACACGGACCACAGCGGGAAACGCCCTGCCTATTCTAGTTGGCACTGAAGAGACAGGCGTGCACGAGGTCTGATTCGAGGCAGACGACAGTGGCACTCGATTGTGCGCCACGCAACGTGCTTCGACTCTCTTCTCCGCAGCCGACCGATTGCTCGCTGTCGACACTGGTCCACTTGCTGCGAGCCGCTTTGACGATGAGCTCGAGCGCTGTAGCCGGATTCGGTGCTTCATCTTTCTCCTGAACACTAAGACCTTCAAGAATTGCTCCCGACAACAAGGTGTCCCAGAGCTTCTCGCAGGTCTTGGCCGAATTAAAGAGATGAACCGCTCGAATCCTTCCACCGACGGCAATTGCCATGCCGGAGGAACCACGGCTGTAGCGCAGCTCCTGCTGGGAGGAACGTATGCGCTCGGCATTCGAGGTAAATGCTCCGCAAATGCTTTTCGTCGCATTTGAACCACCGACGTCTTTCAGCGTTTCATTAACCTGGGCCCAGACCGTATCCTGATCGGATTGATGCCCGGAACCACGTTTGACCGAGATGGAAACCGACTCGTCAAGTGTGTGTGCCATCGACGGCGGCAGACTGCTGCCGGTCGAGGACATATCTTCACTTGTGCCCGGGGACCACCTTCCATGTTCAACACAGGTCGCAGGCGCGACAACGGTGGATTCAGCGTCAACCAGCATCGTTGTATTAAGCACACGATTCTGGCCAGCGCCCTTAAATACAACTCCGGCAACGAAAAGCACCGGCACAGAGGAACGATTAGCTATCCGCAACTTTCCCCAGTGTGCACGACTTCCGTCAGAGTTGTCTTCGGTCACCGAAACCAGTCCCTGTTCCCTCGCCTCACTTTCAAGTAAATAATCCAGCGGTGGGGCGTCGTCGAGTATGAGCGGATAGACCGCAACAGCCCCGGCGCATTTCGGGGCTACGATCGTAACCCGCTCCATCAATTTCTGAAATTTCGCTCGTTCTACCATGAAAAAACCTCACCTCGTAAAAGGGAAACGTCTCGCGTTACCACATCGCGATATGTGACGCCTAAACCGTTAGGCGATTTAACATCTCCGAAGTCAGGCCCCAAGCAGAGAATACCGGTGCAGGCAAAACTCTGGAGATGCAATCTGTTTCACTAAACGATTGAGATTTCGAAAGAGCAGAAGCTGAGTATCTTCAACTGAATTTTACGTGCTCTGCGGGGCTTAATCTACCGGCTGTTCGGGAGGCAATTGATCGCCGGCACATCACAAGAGTGTCGCCGGAAATGACGGCAACAAGGCGAAAACTTGCTGTGTCCTGAGGAAAACGGGAAGCTATTACTTGTAGCGCGGAATGGAACTCAACCCAGAGTCATCCAGAATCCTTGAGGCGGGAAATGCTCTCATACGCCGTCTGAACCTTCTCAAATTGCTGCCGGCTCCAGTCGGCATCGGCGTTGGCGGTATCTATACGATCAGGATGGTATTTCTTTACGAGGCGACGATAGGAGGAACGAACTTCCTCAAAGGAAGAGTCTGCCGTGCACTCAAGGGCCTCAAGATGCTGGGACAGGGCTCGCGAGTGGTAGTCCGCCTGAAAACCGCTGGCGCAAAGAAAACATTCAAGGTGAAACTGCAGCTCATCAGGAATCAGATCCAACTCTCCGGGTGTCAGCATGAATATCTGGAAGACGTCGCTAAGATATGAGCGATCCCGGCGCGAGACCATACCCTCGTGTATGGCCAATCGAAGAAGTATTGAGAACACCATGACGAGTAAAAAACGCTCGTCTGCCATCTGCTGTTTCAGACGCAGAGCCGAGTCACTGAGTACCGGGCGAAACTCACGGGTACGATGAAAGATGGCCCGCACCCGCTCCAGAGCATCTTCAGGAAGGCGCGCGCCACCGACGATATCCTGCATCGCCGATTCAAAGGTCTGTTCACCCAACTCATTGCTTCCATCATCTCTAAGGAAGACAAAGAAAAGCTCGAATACCGAGCCGACACGCTCGATATCTAAAAGGGCCTTCGTAATGTGTTCGGCTTGATACATACCGACTAAGAATAATAAGTAAGCGAGTTAAACGACGGCAGAAACGAGATTGCGCTTCTGCATGAGCCTCTCCGCTAAGCAATCAGAATATGAAACCCGATTCCCGCTATCCCTGCTCCGCAAAATCGCAGCAATTCATTCCGGCTCGTATCCCGCTTCGCAAAGACACCAATAAAAACACCAAGAATATGCAGCCCGGCACTACCCATGACAAAGCCACAGGCATAGAGGTACGGGTTTGCGACGTAAGGCATTTCGGTGCCATGGGCATGACCGTGGAATATCGCGAAAATTGCCACAAACACCATAGCTGCAAGCTGTGAAAAATGCTTCTCTGCGGCGAGTGCGATTCCAAGTGCGAACACTGAGAACGCGATACCGAACTCAACCCCAGGAATCCCAGCATCTGCCATACCAAGAACTCCTCCCAGCACCATGACGGAAACAAACGTTGCGGGAACTGTCCAAATAGCCCTTCCCCCCAACTGCGCGCTGAGTATTCCCACCGACACCATAGCTAACAAATGGTCAAAACCCAGGACCGGATGCGTGATACCAGAGATGAAACCACCTCCACCGGGAACGGTGTGGGCAAACGCAAGCGCGGGGAACGTCAGCGCACAAAGGCAGGACAGAAAGGAAAGTCTCATCACTGTTTTCATAATCAGAAATCCCAAAGGTCATAGTAAGAAAAGACTGCGACGATTGTATCGTACACAAGGAGACACAAAAAGAAAAAGGCGACAGGAAAATTCCCGTCGCCCGTAATGCTGAGACAGCCATAGCGATACATCCTAGGAAAGGCCCAGTCGCTCGGCGACTTGCTCTCGATCGGAAATGTACCAAAGTGAAAAACCTCGCGATCCATCGTGGATCCCATTCAGGGTCGGACGTTCGCACTTCGTTTGATCACCGCGCCAGGAAGAAAGCTCCCCGGTGCCCAGCCAGCCATCTCCTTCATCCAAAGGCGTGCTGCTTTTTGATCCGGAATTCATCTCAAGCAAGAGATGCCAGGTACCGGATACCTCGTTACCCACTTCGGCCAATCCAAGCTCCCGCTCGCGAGAGAAGTCATCTCCGCCCCCGGGGGGATCTGGCGGATGGGTCAGCGCCACGGCCAGCACAGCGCTATCGGAAAAACCCTTCTCCAGGAGCTCTCGCAGATAGGTGCTGGGGCCATGGTCTTTTGCCGAGACCTGAATGAAACGATGTGGCTCGACCTTTTGCGTCACGACTTCCAGAGATTCGACAAATGCCGGGTATTCACACCCGAGCAACTGAATCACCTCGGATGTCGGGTCGAAATTGATCATCTCGCCAACGCAGACATCGGTACCCTCGATCTTGCGACTCATAGGGTCAGAGCCGTCGGGTCGGGTCAGTAGCTGCAGAATCAATAACTTCGGGGTCATCTCGAGACTCCTCGGGGGTGTAGTGTTTGTTTCTACGTGGAGGTGCATGAAACACACAGCCACGAAACCTGAGGTAGTTCAGGTCTTCCTCGCCGCAGACAGCGATCACGGAATTGTTGTTGTGAAATCCCATGCAGGAAACTCGAATCTCCCTGGTCAGAGAAATCTGTTCCAGAAAGACCTCGATCTCTCGGCAAAATACAAGCTCAAGCCCACGGGTGTGCTCCTGATCACTGTATTCCGCGAGGACATCATCTATCTGTGCTTGTGTGACCGTGATGGCACGGTCTTTGGGCACCAGTCCGTTACGCGGATAGGCAAACAGCAGTTCGCCGTCAAAGTCGCGGATGATCCAGTGCTTTTGCAGCTCTGTAGGCTCGTCACCCCAGAGCAAGAAAAAATCAAGTGCCACGGGGAGCCTCCAGTCGTACTCTTTGCGATCCCTCGCCGGGAAGAAACTTGTCAAGACGGGGGTCGTTTGTGAAACCGCGAACGATGTCGGCGAATCCCTCGGCCGAGAACTCCTCGTCATCCGGAAGCAGACCGAACTCCACCATAGGGATAGTTCGATCGCGTCCGTAATTTCCAGCGTTCTCCAGCTGCCAGATATGGTGATGGCCGTTTCCGACTTCGATCACCAGTGCCTCTACCGGCATGCGAATGCAGTTCGTCAGAATGGCACCGCCGCGCGAAAGCTTGAGCTTCAGATACAGCTGGGCCGTGTCGTATGTTCGCTCACTGTAGGGCTCACCGATCATCTGCTCGACAAACTCCTGGCTCGCAAAGCCAGTAACGTAGATGCGTAGATTATTGTGGAAAAAATCGGGCGCAATACTGCAGCCCACGAGGCTCATCCTGGAGGACGGCCCACATGTCAGGACAAACATCGTAGTAACCTTTCAAAAACGAATGCGAACTCTTCTAACCAAACAACGCTTTTCAGCCCGCTCAAATTACCGGGAAATTCTATCGGGAACAAGGGGCGGGCGGTAGTCTAGCTGCCCCTCTACTACCCAGTCTCTCCTGTCTGACTAAGGAAATCCGATTGCACCCTGGTCCTCGGAGAGTTAAGTGTTTAAAAACAGGCCATTACAGGAGGCGAATATGCTTACCCAAAGTTCCCCCATCCGATGGAAACTCCTCACTCTCATTGGGCTGGTACTCTGCTACCTGGGTGTTAAGTATACTCACCACACTATCTGCATCGAGCGCTCCAAAGAGGTGGTGATGGACGTCGATACCCTCGTTGATGAGCTGGACAGTTCGCTTTCCTGTGTTCGCTCCAGAGCCGCATTCGATCTGCAAAAAGTGGGGGGCAAAGGAAAGCCGGCTATACCTCGCCTGCTGTCCCTTCTCGATGACCCTATAGATTCTATTCGCTGGCGTAGTGTTGCGGCATTGGGCCATATAGGCTCATGGGACGAGACCACGAAAGCCAGGGTCTATACCATGATCGAAGATCCCAACAAGACTACTCGACTCAATACCCTGTTTGCCATTAGTCGCATGCGATACGACCTTGCCGCTGATGGAAGACGACCCGACTACTACAATCCCAAGCCGCTTTCCGCGGATGCCCTCATGGTTTTTCGCAGGGCGCTCGACGATCCGATACCGAAGGTCGTCGTAAAGTCGATGCTTCACTTCGACCCAAAAGAACTCGAGAATCTCGATCCTTCCTCCAAGGAAGAATACATTAAAAAGATCAAATCACTGCTCAAGAGCAGACACGAGGAAGTTCGGCTTAACGCGATGCTTACACTCGCGCGCACTCTCCCCACAGACGAAATGCGCACAGTACTACCTGACTACCTGGCACAACTTCGCAGTTACACAAAGAGCGATGATCGCTTTCTCCGAATTCGCGCTCTGCGGGCTGTCGCCAGGTCCGAGGGCAAAACACTTCCCCTACTCATGGACGGCGCCGAAGGACAGACCGAAGCCTTTAAACGACGCTGCATGAAACGAGCGCAGGAATTTGATCCCATGTCGTCATGCTTTCACCTCGGTCAGCTCTATGAGTATCAGGGAGATAAGAAACGAGCCTACGCGTATTACGAGCAGTCGTGCGCCAAAGCTCCGGGGGATAGAGTCGCCGGATGCGAAAAGCTGGGGGATCGCGCACTTGCTGCAGGGAATACCACGCTCGCACAGGACTACTACGAGCGTTCAGCCCAGGTATACGGTACGCGATCGGACGCTCTCCCAAAACTTGCGTCATTGTTGATGCAAAAAGGAGAGCATGAGAATGCCTGCTTCTGGCTTGTTTTGAGCTGCGGCAACAAGAATGAGAATGCCTGCAAACGAGCAGCAACATGCCCCGATCTAGAACAGGCGCTTGCCGCTCGCAAAAAAGCCAAAAATCGCGACGCCAAGGCAAGCGTCGCAATGACGAACAAAGCCCACAAACTCAAGCGAAGTGGAAACCTTGAGGCAGCTATCGGTATGCTTGAGGAATCATGGTCGAAAGGTAATGGTTTTGCGGTGACCTCGCTTTCTGACATGTATGTTGAAGTCGGACGAACAAAGGATGCCCTTACACTACTCGAAAATGCCTGTCATAGCATGGAACCCCTCAGCTGCAGCTGGTTGGGACGGCTATACTCGCAACAGGGAATGACGAAAGCAGCCGAGGCGGCGTATAAGCGCGAGTGCAATATAAATCGGAGCGGCTGCGGAGAATCTCTCGCCTACTTCTACGCTACACAAGGTAAAGCCGATAAGGCGCGAGAGGAGTATCGATTACTGTGCAATCTCACCATTGGGGAACGCCAGAAGGAATATTGCGAAAAAGCAAAAAAACAAGCAATACCCGTCGACGCAGCACAATTGGAAAACGACTGCCTCTCCAATGACTACACCGCCTGCAGAAAACTCAGAGCGCTCTATGAAAAGAATCTCGCTCACGAAAAGACCGTGGCTTTAGATAAACGTCTTTGCGAGGCAGATCGCAAGTACTGGTCCTGCCGGAACTATCTTGGCTCTCTCTTGTCTTTAGGAAAACAAAGCGAACACGACGAATTTCTTGCGAGTTTCTGCCCCGACGGCATAGATTCAGGAAGCATCGATGCCTGTCTCGCTCTAGCCAGGCGGAACAAAGTATTGGGGCGACATCTTGACGCACTTGAGCTGGAACAGGCGGCCTGCCTGAAATATAGGAAAGAATCATACTGCCGCAGGATGCGCAAAACCGCGCGGCTTCACCTAAAAGATGCGGAGTATCGCAGCTTACTGTCCAGACTCTGCGAGACCGAGTCACACGCCACTTCCTGCCTCACCCTCGCACTTCGTGACGACGCACAGCCACAGGCGGTGTCCGACGCACTGCAGTTGTTGCTGAAGGAAGTAAACAAAGAATGCCTCTCCGGCGAGCCACATGCATGTTCCGAAGAAGGCATTGTGCGCTGCGCACTTGGTCAGAAGGTCCATGGGCGGGCGCTCTTGCTCGGTGCCTGCAAGCTTCTTAAAAATGGCTGTCCCCCAGAAATCAATTGTGACAACGCCATGGCATTGGTCAAAGAGCGATTTAAATAGGACGATGGCCTGCCCTGATGGTCCGCTGTGGCTGTCGTCGCCCGCAATACACTAGCCTCAAGTTTTTTCTGTGTGTATATGTCACACTTTCGCAACTCCCAGGCATAACGTTAGACATGGGGGGTATCAGGCGCAGACCCGGGGTCTTGCGCTGGTACGAAGGATAAAAAGGTGAGGCTATTCATTCTTGCGCTGGCGTGCCTGATGCTCCAGTCTTGCGGGGGGCTTACCGCAGCTCAACTTATTGGCCTGGAGTCAGTGCCGGGAGTGCCTGTTGGTTATCGACTCTTTAGAGAGAAGATTGAATACGGACAACCCGCACCGGCAATCATTAACTCTCTCTACTCCGCCGAGCGCTACGACACCTACTACTACAGACACCTAAACGAACTCACGAAGATTCCCGTCCTTCAGCTCCGCACAGGCGGCCAGCATCAGCCTTTTCACATAGAGCTGGGCTACGGAAGCGATACAAAACTGCATTTTATCCAATCGTATTTTCTCGGCATAAAGCCCGAGGGCTTAAAAACAATGCAGGACGCAAGTCGCTTTGTTCGTGACCGCGTTCAGTACGTTACCGACAAGGCACAGTTTGGGAGAAAAGATATCTGGCTGACCAGTGTGGAAACGCTTCGCAGAGGCAAGGGAGACTGCGAGGACCATGCCGTGCTCCTAGCGGATATTTTGATTTCTCTTGGCTACGATGCCCGGATCGCTGTCGGGCAATGGGATAACGGCCGTCATGCATGGGTATTGATACCTGACGAAACCGGAAGGCTACAGCTGATTGAAGCGACGGAAAAAGAAGACAAGATGATCACTGAGGATCCTATTGACTGGCGACTTCGCTATATTCCCGAGCGCATGTTTAACAATCGCTACACCTGGGTTTTAAACGGGAGCCGCTCCGGTATGTATCGTTCGGACTGGATACTGGCTGCGGAGGTTACGCCCGTTCAGTAGCTGCCGGGGGATTTTACGTCACTTGCGGGAGTCGGCGTTGTGGTATATACTGGTATATACCATGTTTCTCTTAACGCTCATTCGTGCCCTGGAACGGCAAAAGCTTGCCTACGCGCTTGTCGGCGGCTACGCCGTCTCTCTGCATGGTGCCGTCCGAGGTACGCTTGATGTAGACATCGTGATTCCGCACACCAAAAAAAGCTTTGTCGCCACGGAAGAGACCCTCGCCAGTATCGGACTAAGACCTCGACTTCCGCTACGGGCAGAGGAGGTATTTTCATTTCGCGAGGAATATATTCAAAACCGCAATCTCACCGCCTGGGGTTTTCAAAACCCCGGTGACCTCTCTCAGTTAGTAGATGTGATTATCACGCACGATCTGCGGAAGATGAAAACGCTCAGGAAGAAAGTAAAAAACACCGCCGTATCCCTCATCTCGATTGATGACCTCATTCAAATGAAACGAGACTCAGGCAGGCCGCAGGACCTTGCTGATGTTGAGGCACTGGAGAAACTGCAATGAAAACTGTGCAATATTTCAGCGATGAGTATCTGGAGTCCTGCAAAGGTCTCAGTCCAACACAGATAGTGAGCTTTCTCGAAGATTTTCGCGAGCTGCATCGTGAACCGGGAAAGTCAAAACTGATAAGTATCAAGGTTCCGGAACGGCTACTCTCCCTTTTTCGGCAGAAAGCAGAACTCATGGGTGTTCCCTATCAGACGCAGATAAAAGCGCTCATGAACGAATGGCTCTCCGGCGAGAGTAAGTGAGACGAATTCACTCGATACAGCCCCGCTTGTATTCCGACTATTCCTATGTCAAAATCGCCCTCTTATGACCCGCTCATTGCAGTATAGATTTGGGTAACTGAAGAAAACCACAAGGTTTTTACCTCTTTCGCAGGGATTCTAAAAGACTCAGCTCAATCGGAGAACGAGTCTTTTCTATACCCTGTGAAGGAAAGTTTAGCATGAACGATTCTCAAAGTGGCGACGCCGCTACGGCTACCGCCATTGCGATGCAAAGCCTGATCGACCAATCAGTAGACACCCGGCTCGAACACCGACTGCCCGACCTCGTTGGCCAGAAGGTCGGCGAGTCGCTAAGCGGACTCCCGCCCCTGCAGGTGGAAGTCACAATTCAGAACGGCGACGAAACAAAAGTCACCACACTGGAGCGCCAGCACTATCTCTTCCCTGCGGTGCTTCAGCTCATGGCCTGTCGGGACAATAAGGGAAATCCCATCCCTCTGGCTCTAGTCGGGCCGCCGGGCACGGGTAAGACCTACATGGGTCTGAGCTACGCACGGGCCACTGAATCTGATTTCGTCATCGACAGCTTCAACCCGCAAACACCGGTGTCCTCGCTCAAGGGCTACATGGACGCCGGAGGAAACTACGTTCCGACTGGTTTCTATCGCGCTTTCACCGAAGGCCTGGTTTACATCGCGGACGAATACGACCGTGCCAGTGGCCGGGTGAGCACCGCGCTCAACTCCGCCGTCGGCAATCGCGTCACGACGTTTCCTGACGGAACGACCCGTGAGGCGCATGAGAACTTCGCATTCGTTGCCACGATGAACACCTACGGCACCGGCGGCACCAGTCGCTTCGTCGCTGACAAGCAGGACGAATCCGTGCTCGACCGTTTGCTGTATCTCTGGATTCCTCGCGACGAGGGTCTGGAAGCGCATATGATCGGCCTGTCCGACGTCACTTCGCCAAAGTGCAAGCTGAACCAGGGCGGAAAGATTCCGAGCACGAAGAAGCTCTGGGAGCTGGTCGGTAAACTGCGTGATGTCGTCAAACGGCACGACATGCACTTCGACATCTCCTCGCGTTCTCTGCTTTTTGCTGAGGCCATGCGACGGCAAGGCTTTGGCAAACGCTGGATCCTGGAATGTGCGCTGCAGCGTCACATGCCGATCGATCAATGGAACGAGCTCATCGAAGAAGTTGGGGAGGCCGCCAAATGATCACCTCGCAACGCTTTAGCATGCGCGAGGCGGTCAAGTTGCTCGACCCCAAGGCTGCCCCCGAAGGCATGAGTCGGGCAAGCGACGGCAATTCAGCTTCCGAAGACTGGGATCTGAACGCCGGATACGAGACCTCCTATAAGTATGCGCGTTTTGGATGGCAGGAACAGGCAAAGCGCTTTAATCAGCTGATGCTCTCGATGGCGACCAAGACCGTACCGCCGGATAACTGGAACTACGCCGTTTCCGGCGCGTACGTCGATGTCGCGCTCTACCTTGAGGGTGAACCTGAGTGCATGGTGGAATTTGAATCGGAACCTGACAAAATGATCGAAGTTATGGTTCCGATCAGCACCATGGCGAGCATTGACGCGGAGTACATGTTCAACCGCGGCAGCGCTATTGCCTCGATTGTCTACTCCCTGCTTTGCTCCAGCTACAAGGTTCGCCTGGAAGTCGTGGAGTGCATTGGCGAGTCCTGGGACCGGCACCTGACCAGAATTGTGATAAGTGAGTTCGGCGACATTCTCGACCCGGCTCGCTTCGCCTACTGGCTGGTGCACCCCGCGGCGCTTCGTCGCTCGATTTTTCGCCTCAATGAGCAGAACTCAGAGGAGCTCCGAGAGAACTTTGGCTTTTATGAGGGCGGCGGCTACGGCTCTCCTCGTAATTACCCCAAAGATCAGATTCCGGACGGCGCTCTGTACTTTCCGATCATTGACAGTGACAACTACTACGACTACGCCACCCCGGCATCTGCTAAGGAAGCAGTCCACAAGGTCTGTCGGGACTTCGGACTCGTCCTGGGCTAATGCAGGCTGGCGCGTCGCGTTCAAACTAAGGAGCACGCAATGGGTTTCGGGTGTTTTAGAGTTTTCTTCAACACCCTCCCATTCGCTTCCCTATCCAACAATCAGGACAATTCCCCGAGCACGTTAAATAGGCTGAGCCGTCGGTCGAAACAGAATCTCATTCACATCGACGTTTTCGGGCTCATTAATCGCAAAGGCCACCATACGCGCAAAGGAATCAGCCGGAACAGCTATCTGATTAACAAAGTCCTTTGTTTGCTCCCGTGTTTCCTGGTCCGAGATATGATCGGTCAACTCAGTCGCTACCGCACCGGGAGAAATAATCGTAGTTCGGATGTTGTACGGCTTAACTTCCTGCCGCAAGCCCTCAGACAATGCCCGCACTGCAAACTTTGTCGCGCAATATACCGTCGCTGAAGGCCCTAGCTTGTGGCCGTATACCGAGGAGACATTGATGATATGCCCACTCTTTTGTTTCTTCATGTAGGGCAAGGCCGAGGCGACTCCGTAGAGACCCCCCTTGAGATTCACATCGATCATCTGATCCCATTCGTCGACCTTAAGCTGCTCAATTGGTGCCAGCGGCATAATGCCTGCGTTGTTGATGATGACATCGACTTTTCCGAACTTCTCGGCTGTCGTGTCTACGAGATTCTGCACCTGCTCACGTATGGATACATCTGTTTCCACAGCAATTGCATCACCATCGAGCTCATCTGCAAGAGCGGAAATGCGGTCAGAGCGCCGTGCGGCAAGCGCAAGCTTTGCACCCTGACTCGACAATAAACGAGCCGCGGCTTCACCGAGTCCGCTGCTGGCTCCGGTTATGATTATGACTTTTCCTTGTATGTTATCGAGCATTGATCTTCTCCTTTATTCGAGGTCTTTCCTTTCGCTACATTGAATATCCTGGCTTCTTAAAAAGCATATCCGCTTTCTCCACAATGTCCGGCTTGTACACTTTCTGCTTCCACTCATCAGCTTCGATTTCCTCAAAACCAACGGAGACTGACTCCTCGCCGTACTCCAGAACTTCCATCACCGCCTGATTAATTTTCTCGGCCAGTTTCTTTTTTTGCGCCTTCGTTTTTCCAGGCCACAATTTTATGATTACATGGGGCATCTCGTTCCACTCCGATGTTGTTCAGGGGATATTTCCACGTGTCACAAAACCTCCGAGCACTCGAGGGGTGGCCGGCCACACTATTGCCCGGGGGCGTGACGACTAAAAAGACTGAGGTTGTAGCACCGCTAGGTAATGCTATTTTTATACAGGGGCTGACGGACGCTTAGCAAATAGCGCAGAGGAAGTTTGAGGGGTAATCCGATAGGAACGAAAAACCCCTTAAAAAGTTAAGTAACGAATACGACAGAGAGCCGTTATCGCCACGTGATGTTTCATCGATGCCTCGCATCGATACACTAGTGCTCCTACCACTGGAGCTGAATCTCCCCGTCGATGAAGCAGGCGTCAGCGGCTTCGCTCAGGAGCCGCAAATCTTCACGTGCCCGCACCACCTCGAGCATGTTCTCCGAGGCGTAGAGCGTCCGAAGCTGTCCGGTGTCTTTTGCGATAACAACAACTGCTCCGCCGTCGCGCTCGGGCACCATGGACACAGCACGTTCCAGCATGCGTTCATCGTTTTCACAGACTTCTGGCTGCGCAATGAGATTCAGGGCACCTGCCGTTTCGGCATTCGTCCTTGTTGGATGCCAGTCGATGTCGTCAATGAGCTGCTGAGTGACCAGATCGAGAAGACCAAGGCCGATAGCATTTCCTTTGCTTTCCGGCGAAAGGCACCGGCAGCATAAGACGGCAATCGAAGCCTGCCCCGGTCTCGGAAGTTCGCGAATTCGCCAGCCTTCACGTCGTTTGCAAACGACATTGGTGTCAAGACCGGTGCCACTGACATTCTTTCCCATTCGATCAAAGAGACAGACGTCGACTACTTCAAAGGGTAACTGCATAAGCAGAGTCAGGGAATATTGAAGCAATTCCTTTTCCTGCTCGATAAATGCATCCGGCGAAGTCGGCGTTACGGCCTGCACCCGGGCGGTCTGCTTGTCGGCATTGTCAATCAATGCGATGCCCCCGAGGAGTTTCTCGGCTTCGATGAGCTTCTCGAGAAGTCGCCGTGCAGCATCAAGTACCGCTTTGCCCATGCCGACGTTCTCAGAACGGGCATGAATGCTCTGGGCGCCGGCATAGCGTCCGCCACCAATAGCGAGCATCTTGCACAGTCCCGACTCAACTTCGCTGACAAAACCCGTGTGGGCCTTGATGCGATTGATGACGAGCATGGCATCCGCATTGAGGAGTGAATCGGAGAAATGAATTTCCGATCCCTCGATGACATCGACCACGGTGGTGCTCATGTCGCCGATGATGGGACAGCCGAGGCTCTCCTCAGTAATACCGTAGCCGGCCAGGTATTTAACCTGGCCCTCAGCCGTTCCGCCGCCATGACTGCCCATGGTGGGGACGACAAAGGGTTCCGCACCCTTCTCACGAAGATAGGCAACGATGGTGGACAGAATCAACACGATGTTGGGGATGCCACGACTTCCCCCGGTGAGCGCAACGCGCTTACCGCTTAGATCTCCGATTCTCAGGGAATCCAACTCCCGGCGGGTTGCCGCAGCGACATCGTCTTCACGAGGCTGATCAGCAATCTGCTCAAACTTGAAAAACCGCATATTCTACTCCCTCTCATCTGAGTATAATTTGTTTAGGCTAACCATAGAGTTCCTACACGGACACCCCTTCCTCTGGACGCCAAAGACGCTCACAGAAAGATGCGTAATCCCTCAAGTCTTCCCTTTTTTGTATCGGATTCAGGTAGCAGAATATTCTTACACCAGGCTTTCTCTGTCTAAGCCCACAGTGATGCCTTCGAAGATGTCTATAGTAGTGTGTACGGCTGGAGATTGGAAGAGAGCGCGGCCTGTGCATCTCCGTCTGCAGCGATAGCCTCGCTACAAAAACCGCGCGCTCTCCAAAGTAATGCCATGGACGCCACAATTGCCCTGAGTCGACTAGAGCGTTGCGGATTTCGCCTCTCGCTGCATCGCCTGTTCAATCGGAAAGGTCTCGTTGTAGTCCAGAGCGATATCGGGACGACCCCTGCGATTGGTATGGACCATGGTGTCATTCTGACACTTCACGCTGACCTCACGAGCGTGCTCGGCCCAGGCGGCGAACTCCCACCAGGCCGTCATGCCGGTACTTTCGAGTTCCTTCGGAATTTCCTCGCCGTGGGTTGGCAAACGCTCCGGTGAGGACTCGCGGACCTGCAGAAACTCGGCAAACAATGACACGGCGGATTCGAAGCCATCGCAATTTGTGAGTCGATGGGTGGTCGAACACTGCCCACCATCGGGGGCAGTATACATCGTCAAGAGGTCGTAATGCATAAGGCATCTCCTTCATTGGGAAACGGGGAGAGGAATGGAACAGAAACGTGCGTAGCACCATGTCGCTGATAACGGCAGGGTACTACGCACATCAAGGTCCGATTGCTCAGGATGCAATCTCCCGGATCGAAGAAGTCGTCGCATGAGGTGCTGGAAACGCAAAACCTGGTACAAAACCCTGGCACAAGCGCCGGCTCTCCAGAGGGTGAAATCGGTATTCGTCCTCCGGGAGACAGCGTAGCTACCTACCTCCAAAGCCGTGCAATGAAAGAGCGCCGCTATCAATTATCAGCGGCTAAGGACCCACTACGGCGATCCACATAGAAAAACTAGCAAATTTATCAAATTTAATCCAGATACCAGACCCTGGTCGCCTCAAGCCTAATAACTTGAAACAACTCAATATAATCGCAATTCAGGCCTGTTTTTGAAGTAGACTGCTCCTCTACGCATGATTGATTAGCGCTGCTGAACCCTCTACCATTGAGGTTTTAAACGCCATTTGCTCTTTCCCTTCCCTGCTACGGGCAGCTCACCCCCGTGTCACCTCCATTGAGAAAACTCCACGTGCTCGCCTCTGGCTCATTGCCCGACATCGCCTGTGTTTTCAAGGGAGGCAGACGCGCAACAGCGTTTTTGCTCAGGTTGTAATCCTGAAACTCCTTTCAACAGCCTTTCCCCTTTTTCCATGGTGCAATTATGAACAACAGAACTGCCGTGATTGGGGATACGCACGGCTGCGCGAAAACCCTACAGGCACTACTCAAGAAACTCCAACTGGAACGAGGCGATGCTCTCGTTCCCGTTGGTGACTACGTCGACCGAGGGCCGGACTCACGAGGAGTTATCACGAGATATCTTGCGGAAAAGAAGCGCGGAGTTAAAATCTACCCGCTACTTGGCAACCACGACGCCATGCTGATAGCTCTGCTATGCCTCAGTAAGAAGTGGCGGGCCCGCTTCCCGATTCGATTCCCCGGGCACTTCTGGCAGTCCGCCCTCATTCCGGGCAATGGGCTGATCGACACCGCTGACGCCTACGGATGGGACTGGCCTCTCTTTCGAGAGCCAGGCTATCAATCGATGAAAGTTGATGAGTTCTTTGAAATGGTCATGAAGCTTTATTGCTCGACCGATTACTTGAAGTTCGTTCTGGAAGCTCTGGCCGACAAAGCCGAGATGCCGAAGTCACACGTCAAGTTCTTTCAGAGCATGCGTTTTTGCTATCACGATTCGGACCTCGACGTTCTCGTAGTGCACGCGGAACTTCCCCTCCGCTCCCTTCGAAGAACGACCGCAGAATCGGCTATGCGAGCAATATCAAGGCAGGACGCCTTCGACTCAGTGCTCTGGGGACGAAAGTACTTCAACAGGACTCCGAGATTCAGCACCCCTATCATTCATGGACATTCCCAACTGAAGCATCATCCTCTGTATGCTGCGGATGAGACCATGCCCCGAATGATCAAAGGTAAGATGGATCTGGACACCGGCGCCGCGAGCGGTGGATTGCTCAGCGCCCTGGTTCTGCCGGAATGGAAAATCGTCCAGCAGGAGAATCTCGACCAATAGGCCCAAAGGACCGACGTGAATTCACTTCACTCGAACCACCGTTTTCATGCGCGTCGGTCCTTACATCACGCCAATGCCGCCTCAGGCTAGAGTTCCTTCATCAAAGAATCTATATCAAGCGCTTCCGTCACCATCGCAAGCTCACCATCCGGTGTGCGAGGCCAGTTCTCCTCCGGTCGATCCCAGTACAGCTCTACTCCATTTTGATCGGGGTCTCGCAGATACAGGGCTTCACTGACCCCATGGTCGCTTGCACCGTCAAGTGACACTCCTGCCTGCATCAGTCTCTGCAATGCGACAGCGAGTTCCCTCCTGGTTGGATAGAGGATAGCAAGATGATACAAACCACTTGCGTGTTCCGGGGGCGGCGAAGCCCCGGCGCTTTTCCAGGTGTTGAGCGCGATGTGATGATGGTAGCCACCCGCCGAGAGAAACACGGCCTGGCTTCCATAGCGTTGAGTAACCTCAAAGCCCAGTATGTCACGATAAAAATGAAGTGCCCGATCCAAATCAGACACCTTCAGATGCACATGCCCGATTCTGACCCGTGGATCCAAAGCCGGGATTTCCCGTTCGCTTTTCATTTCCCTACCTGCCTGCAAGTTTCGCATGCAATTTCTCATCAGCGGAATACTTTCCTCCTCCAGAGAACACCAGCGTTAGGGCAAGACCGATTACGAGCGGGTGATATTCAAAACCTTCCCCGCTCTGCTGTCCGGACCAGTTCATAAAAAAGCCATGTGACCAATGAGCCATAGAAATCGCACCCCCCATTACGATGATAAGGCTTGCCGCACAAAACCTGGTCAAAAGTCCCAAACCAAGAGCAATCGCTCCCAGGGATTCGGCGGCAATCACCAAAAGGGCAATAATAAAAGGAACTCCAAGCGTTCCGGTAAAAAAGCCCAGCGTCCCCTGCAGACCATAGCCGCCAAACATCCCCAGAGTCTTCTGTAGTCCGTGAGGAAGAATGACCAGGGCCAGCGTCAGACGGGCAATCAGCGCAGGTATGTCTGCGGCATCGGTTTTGAGCATAGCTCCAATTTTCTCATTCATTTGTCTCCTCCTTCTATTTGGTTGACAAGTCAACTATACGCCCTTTTAGTTGACAGGTCAACTATCGGCCGTTATACTGTTGTTATGTCACCGAAATCAGAAGATTTACTTGCTGCCTGGGGCTCTTTTTTTGTCGCCCATGCACTCTCCATCCAAAAGATTGAGAAGGCACTTTCTGCCAGTGCCCCCCTTTCGCTGCATGAATACGATGTGCTGCTGACCATTGAGCGATCGCCGGAGCAGAAGATTCGTTATTCAGCCCTGGCGTCTGCCAGCATATTCACTAAAAGTGGTATTACGCGGATTTTAAAGCGTCTCGAATCGCGGGGCTTCATCGACCGCATAGTCTGTGAAAGCGATCGCCGAGGGGCCTTCGCGCAATTAAATGCTGAAGGGGCCAGGGCGATCAAAAATACCTGGGAGATATACTCAGAAGAAATTCTTGCGATACTGGGTCCTGCCCTTACACAGACGGAGGCAAAAGACTTTGAAAAAACCCTGGGTAAGATAATCAACGAAGTTCGAGGCACTTCTCTTGTCCAAATTGGCGCGAAAACATCAGGTTAGAAGAGACTACCTTTTTGTGTCAGCGACCCAATGCAATTCCCCATTAGCCACAGCCTGGGAAGGAAAGCGGCATGCTCAAAGCATCTAAGCTACTTCCCCCTGTGTTGCGAAAATGCTCTATACGTATCCCGTACCGAGCGAAAAATTAGGCCGAAGATTCCCGGACGAAAATCCCGTATGGCATGCTTGCAGATGAGATAATTCAAATAGCGTAGGAACGTCGCTAGCTGCCCTTGCGCTCGCAGCTCGGGATCCAAGCGAAAAAAGAATAATAACTTTTTTGGAGCCTGTCCAAGCATGAGTCTCGCTGGCTTGCTCTCGGCCAATGACTCAAGCCGCTCCTGCATGCTGACCGGGATAGCAGTTGCACCAGATAGCACGTTCTCGGGTATCCCAGCTTCACAGTAATTTGAAAGATAGCGAAGCGTCATTAGACTCACGCAACCGAGCTTTCTTTGCTCACAGGAACTCACAAAGATATCCCAGTCTATCGTGATGGAAGCGGAGCGCAATATACTTATGGCATCGACAATCCAATAACATTTATGGCCAACGAACGCGGCCCCATGGAGACAGACGTTTAGTAGCAGATCGCTGGGGTCGAGACTATAGGCTTCCCTCCCCTGAAACGTAACCGCCTTCTTTCTCTGCCAGAGCGTTTCATCAAGGCGGGAATTTAGATCCAGATACGACAGACTCGTGTGCAAATCGATTTGCTCATCCGCAGTAACACCTTTGCTGAGAGTCACAGAATGGGAAAAATCAGGATGAGAATGAATCGCTGGTTCGACGATCTTGAAACCGGAGTCTCTAAGGGTGTTGATCGCTAACTCGCGCTGCTCAGGTCTTATTAGGAGATCAATATCAGCTAAAAATCGAGCACCGGGATCTATCAATCCAAGCGAATACAGAGCAGCTCCCTTTAGCAGCATGACGTCAATATTGTGAAGCTGAAAAATCCTGAGAAGTTCTTCTCCAGCAGCCAGGACGTTCTTGTTCCAACGCGCACTGCGTTCATAGGCCCAGCGCAACAACTCCATGGAGGGATCCCAATACTCCATTTCCTGAAGGCGCAGGTATACCAGCGGTAGCAGTCTGTGATGCTTATGTAATTCCAGGTCTGCTCCAAACTCAGCCTTCCAAGCAAGCCATGCGTTCAGACCTACTGCCGGATCATCGGCGATAACAGCCTCTAGCAGAAGTTCGCGGAACGGCGGAGCAGTTCTGGTATTCACGGATTCTTATTGACCTCCGATGTATTTTACATCAGTCCTACGGGATATCGATTATAACTGCTCTGGGACAGCGTTCCTCTTTTTACTTCCTGTAATTTTCTTCTTGTATTAAGTCGTCAGACATGTCGAAAAGAATACTCGTCATCTCGCCCATACCAACACACCAGCAATCCGCTGGCAATCGGGTACGCGTCTTCTCATTTGTCGAAATTCTGCGTAAAAAGGGAGCAGAAGTTTTCTTTGCGCTTGTGGGCAACATCTCCAATTTCTCCCGGGCGGATCTCGACGAACTCGAGGATTATTGGGGGCCCAACGTTCGTATATTTGATACAGAATATATAGACATTTCCGGTGGCGGACTGGCATCTTTCTCACGCTCTGTTGCAGGAGATGATTGGCCCGGCGCTGAAGTAGAAGATGCACTTCAAAATTTTGCGCGCGAAATTCAGGCCGACATGGCGGTTGTAACGTATATTTTCCTGGCGCGACTCCTTGAATGCTTCGACAGCTCTACCGTAAAAATAATTGACACCCTCGATATTTTCACTGAGAGAAACGAGAAAATGGCCGCTCATGGGATCACATATGAACCCGCTCAGAGTTCCCTACGCTTGGAGCATGAGAGCGCTGCGATTTCATACTCTGATGTTGTTCTCGCAATTAAAGAAGAGGACCGGGGCTTTTTCTCTTCGCTCACTGATTCCCCGGTAATTCACCTCGGACATAATGTGCAACTTGGCACACCTCATCTTGCTTCTGTCGCTGCGCCTATTGTATTCTTCGGCTCATGTAGTCAGATCGGCAAGAGAAACGTACTTCATTTCATCGAAAGGATTTTGCCAGAAATCCAGAGTGATGTACCAGACGTCCGCCTTGCCATCATTGGCGGCGTGTGCGACCTGCTGGAGGAGCTACCTGAAAACTGCATAACGCTGGGTATCCGAGGTGACCTTGCGCAACTGTGCACTGATGCCCGACTCGTTATCAACAGTGACGTTTTTGCAACCGGGCTAAGTATTAAATCGATTACGGCGCTGGGCTTCGGAAAGCCGCTGGTTTCTACACCTATCGGCGCACGAGGCCTCGAAGACGGTGCACACTCCGCCTATCTGCTTGCTGACAACGATCATGCTTTTGCAGAAGCAGTAACGCGAATATATCGCGACGATGGGCTTGCACTACGGCTTTCTGAACAAGCTCTCACCTATGCCCGAAGAAACAACAGGATAGTCGGCAGTTCAGTAGATCAGTTATTGCACGTGAGCAGCGAGATTCAGCAATCGCGTTGACAGGTCATGTAAAACTTCCTTCTCTCTGCCGTCGTCAAGCGATGGTCCGGCTTCTCCGGCGCCAACTGCAGTTGCTTTTCATACCCGCGAACAAGTCTTGCATATTCCCGGACAACCTCCCCCAGGATCTTCGCCGCATGCAGTGAAGGAAAACGATTTCCCCGGGCATGAAAGGCATTGGACCGGCTCAAGTCGAAACCACTCAAATGAAAAAAAACCACCTCTTTACCTTCAGTAAAGAAACGTCCGTCTCTACTTTCAAGCTTTCGCTCGTGCAGGTTCCAATAGGCAATGTTATACGCAGCATCATCGAGATGCATGAGGTCTTTATGATACAAGGCTGCAGCAAGGGCGTACAAACGCTGGCCGGAAACCATCTGCTCGGGATCGTAAAAGCAGTGATGTTCACTTTCCCCGATAAGAAAATCAAGAATTCTCAGCGCAGGCTCAGAGTTCTTAAATGCCATAAAGCCGATGTTGTATACCCCATAACTGGCAATCGAAAAGTTACTCGGTTCTAGAAAATCTATCGGTAGAGGCTTCCTAAGATGGGGAGTTAGGCAAAAACTTGTGCGCGCAAGATATCGCTGACAATCATCAAAACAACCGGTGACGAATATATCGCTATCGAGATAGATAACCTTCGCCTTGTTTTTCCGAACGAGTATATGTCGTATCAATGATGGGCGAAATGCGTCTGACTGCTCAAGTAAATCATAATAGATTTGCATGTTCTCCAGTCCGGTAATACCGAGCTCCCGGAGATACAGGGGGGTAAATGGCAGGCCTTCTGCCGGGGGAAAATCAGCCTCCTCAATGTCCAGAAGGAGAACGTAGCACTGCGCATCGTCGTTGTGCTGCTTTACTGAATGACACATTGCGCAGGCCATTGGAAGATAGCGGCGACTGGCAATCGTACAAAACGTCAAGGGTTCGTTCATGTAGCCACTCGTTTGCGTCCGGATGCACAAAGAACCGATGCTACTGCAGCCGCAGCCTTGCGGGCGTCGTTACCAATCAGCAGACGATAAAAACGCGTATCTGGAACAACTCCCCGATACAGTTCCCTAATTGCATGCCGCTGTTCTTCGTCACAATACTCATACTCACGACGATTCAGTTCGTCGAGTGACGCTATCCCATCCTCATCGCTTAGGCTTTGCAAAACGCTATCCGCTTCCTGCCATTCATTCGCAAAAATTATGGGTATCGGCATGCGTGCCGGTGTCATCGACTCAGTGTGCAATTCTGTGTGGGGATAGTGCTTTTTCAATTCATGATAATGATCTTCTCTACCCGGAAATCCCACCGCCGAAGAAATTAAACTGCGGTCCTTGAGGTCGATAAAGGGATTCTTACCGCTCAAAGATGCATTACGTTCCGCCATATACCTGGCAAGCGTGGAGCGTCCACATTCCGGATGTCCACTGATGATTACCGTGCTATCAGATCCCGTAAAAACGTGTCCGGGAATGTATGCACATTTCCTCTCGTGAAACACACCTTTAACAAGCCAGCGAAGCATTTGTACCAGGTGCCAAGAACTTAGCGAAGATACATCGTCATAATAGAGATGAGACTCTAATAGACGCTTATCTAAAACGAGTAAAAATCCAGGTTCAAACAGATAGGAGACGCCGTCGTGGACAAAGTGCTCAGTTCCTCGAGATTCGTTTATGTGGGTGCGCAGGGCATTTTCCGGAATCAATGCCCTTCTGAGCGTATCCTCCGCACACCGCTCGACACGGAGCGCCCCCATGCAGTCATTCTCTTCCGACATATCGAACATCTCGTCAAGCTGTTCGATAATCGTAGAATGATCGCAGGAAACGCCAACACGAATGCCTGAGGTGGAAAGTGTTTTTTCTATCATTCTTGTACTTCTAATAAGGCATCGAGCGCACGGCACACTTCCCGCTCCTCAGTACCAGCATAAAACTCATAGCAGGAGCTCTCGTTCACTATAGGCTCATAGCGTTCTCGCAGTACGTCTGCCTCAAGCGGCACTGCATTCCAGCTTGCTTCTTTCTCATAAATCGCAAGCAATCTTTCCAGGGCAAGCTCTTTTTCTAATTCGGCAAAACAGCTTTTCTGCGAATTACGGATCTCGGGAAATACCAGAAGATCAATACCTTTTGCTATTCCGTTGCTCGGTGGGCTACTCCCCAATCGCATGCGTCCCTCCTGCATCCCAAAACGCTCAACGAAATCCTTGCGAACCTTGGTCGGAAGGCTAAATGGAGTAAGCTGGTTCTCGCGTACTAACGTAGTGTCGTTGCTTATTGCCTTGCCCCCTTTTTGGAGCAACCGCAGCAGGAAGGAGGACTTCCCACGTCCTGAATGACCGGCAAACACGATACCTCGTCCGTTCAACACGAGACTTGAGGCGTGTAAATACGAATACCCTCGATGTTCGGCCGTCTTGATAACAAGCCATTTGACGGCCGCACGACTGTGCGTTGCAATCCACGAGCTGTCGGTATCGTAGTGAATTGTAACAGTATTATTTTGGAAGTCTTTCTCGATAAGGGCTTTGTCAAGCTGCTGGTCATAGATCCGCTTATTGAAAAAAAACTTTCTATGCGCCTGAGAACCCCAGTAGCCGGTTAGCCTCGCACCGAGGGGCACCTCATACTCACCATGCGAAGGGGTGAGTTCGAGGACACAATCAGCCACGTCAACGGAGTCGCAACAGTAGGGTAGTAGCTCCTCGTTCAGTCGCTGAAAAACAGAATCACCCTGATGTCGCAATTCGAGGAAGAAATCCGCAATATGATACGTCGCTGAAGCCACACCGTAACCGAACTATATCTTAATAGGACTTCAAGCGAATATAGCGAAACGACGACCGACAGGCCAATCGTTTGTATTTAACGAAATCGGCCGTGTAGGTAAGCAGGTACAGGGATCGAGGAATAATGTGCACCAGAGCCGGGAATATATATTAGCAGCGGATACTTGCAGCAATATCAGACGCCAAGTTCGGCCCTAAAGGTATCCAGGGGAAAGGCCGGGCCGGGATCTAGTTTTCGCTCCGGAGCAACCTCATCATGTCCAAGAATGTGACGTATGCCATAGTGTGCAATAAGCGTCCGGCAAACATTTCGTGCAGAGGTAATTTGGGAGTCAGTATAGTTGTGCCAGAATGCAGGCTCGCTCCGATTTTGATGAATTGCGCAAATGACATCTTCAGGCTGATACATCCCGCCCTGATGGGACGTAAACCCAGAGTCACTTACCCGTAGCAGCCCCGCGTTATCAAACTCGATTCCTATGGAACATGCATTGAGCGAGGTTCTACCCTGCCAGGAGCTCTCCCCGGCATGCCAGGCAATCACATCAAAACTGAGCATCTGGGTTATGCTACCATCCCTCCCGATAAAAACATGCGCTGAGACCTCGTTTTCGGAGTCGCACAGATAGCGAATCGCACCTTCTGCCGTGTCCGCTGCCGTGTAGTGCAGAACGACCATGTCCGGGGCGTCATCCTCGAAGAGTCCACCATGGTTCGGCGAATCTCTGTGGATAATTCCCGCCCCAAGCAGGCGATTATTTTCGATAGCCAGCGTCACGATGTCGTCGCATTGATTTTTCTCTTGGGATATTGATCTGACTCTGAGACATTACCATGGGGTATTTGTCCTCACAAGAATGTCCGAACAAGTAAACGTTCACACATGCTGCACGGGTTACATGATTCCGTTCCTTATGACATTACTGCTGATGCTCACCGCGGTTTTCGCCGTCTCAGCTCTTATCTATTTCAGCGCACCGATTGAAAAATTGAGAGGATCCTTCGCATTCTTCTATAAAGGCGAGAAAAACTGCCCGGCGAACACGGGACTTACGTGCGAGACGTTTATTCCCGCGGAGGAAATTCCAACAAATGTCATCCTCGCTGTTCTCGTTACAGAGGACCCTTCGTATTTCTCCCACTCGGGATTCAATTGGGAGTCTATTAGAAACAGAATACGCGACACACTACGAAAGGGCGCAAAACTTGCCGGAGGCAGCTCAATCAGTCAGCAGCTTGTAAAAGTTGTATTTACGAAAGCACAACGCTCGCTCTCACGAAAATACTTCGAAGCGCTGTATTGCATCAAACTTGAGAAACTTTTCAGTAAATATGAGATTTTGTGTCTCTACCTAAGCACCGTTCGCTTTGGCGCTGAAGTGTACGGCATTCGAGCTGCCAGCCTGTACTACTTCAAAAAGCCCATGCAATCTCTTTCCATACCTGAAGCGGTAATGCTTGCGATCTTCCTCAGAGCACCGAGTTATTTTGATGAGCAAATCAGCAATAATGGACTGAGCGATGACTTTTTCGCGATGTGCTATACCAAGTGTTTTGATGTTCTCGTGCTACTGAGTATTCTGGACCCCGACAGTATCCCTCCAAAAAGCGAGTATCCGATTGAAGTGGTCAAGGCTGTGCTGTGCGAGTGGTATCCGAAAAAAAACGTGCTGTTTCTGCCGCCGGCAAAGCTTAAAGAATTGGAGAGAACGGCATTGGATTACTACGTTGATTGCATCTCCAGAAGCCACGCAGAACGCAAGAAGGAAAGCAATAATGGGTAGATTTTCATGCATCTTCTCATAGTCCACGACGGCACAAGTCGTCTCGAGCGCATTGGTTCTTTTCTGCCAGCACTCACAAATCTCGGATGCGAGATATCTATATACAGCGAGGCACTGAATGTCGCACCGCTATCGTTTCACAGTCACATTCAGAATGTACCGCCACTGCTGCGTTGCCCCTCGTTGCGACAACACCTTTTCGAAGCTAATGGACACTATCATGCTGTTCTTTTTTCCTCCCCGCTGGCAGCGGAGACCTACCGTGAAACGGTCTCTTTGCTCTCTCCCAAAAGCGCACTACTTTGCGACTCTGCGGGGTTTCTTGTACCGCCGGACTTCCTCCCGTCGGGCTCAGCCTCATCTCTCGAACGTGCCAAACTAGCCATTTCGTGCTGCGATATACTTCTCGTTGGAAGCCCTCTTGAGTATGAGCGCGCGCAAATACTCATTGGAGAACGGGTGTGCATACGGTTACTTCGCACGGTAGTCAGACCACAGGATACCATTCCTCGTGAGGCCGTGAGCTCTAAAACAATGTGCATCCTCCTCGCTGGAGATTTCGAACGCAGTAGCGAAAGTAATGCGTTGTCTGATTTCCTCGATTCAATCCTTCCCCTACTGCATCGTGGGGGATGCACGCCAGAGCTCCTGGTGCAGGGGCATGGTTTGAGCCCGTCGCTGCGCGCCAGGGCCCGTTCGCTTGGCGCACAGATTATCCCGGATACCGGCAATCTGCTTCCTTACCACATAGCCAATTGTATCGTTGCGCCAAACTCTGACTTCGATGGGGAGAAACCCGAGGTATTAAGAGCAATGGCGACTGGTCTCCCAGTGCTATCCAGCTTTTACGTAGCCCGTTATTTTGACCCGAGACACTCCGTCAATATGCTTATTGCCAGCTCGAAACTTGCAATAGCCGAATCGGTAATCGCCTTATGCAATGGTAGTGAGACCAGCACCGACATTACACGTGCGGCACGCAAAGCGTGCATACATGAGCGCTCGCATACTATCGCTGAAGAGACATTTGCCACCTTGCTCGAAGGCGATTTAACGAATTCGACGAAAGGCGCAAGATACGCACAGGAGTATCATCGTGGATAGTTATGGGGGCATAGTACTGATAACCCGGGGGCCTCTTATTCCGGCAACGGGGGGTGGTGCCGTTCGCACACTCGCCTGCGCGCGCCGCCTTTCATCTATGTTCACCCGCGTAGTCATAGCCGGGACGGATGAATCATCATACCTTCTAATGCAAAATGGACGAGAAGAGAAAAAGTCATATCCTTTGCTGATAAAGAAAATTTCTCAGCTTCTTCGTAAAACGTGTAATCCCGAAAGACACACAAGCGATCTCGGAATCCCACATGAGGAAGCGCCTTTCTATTTTGCCATTTTTGATCGAGGATATGACATTCGGATTGCATACCTTGCGCTTCGCTATCGGATCCGGACCTTTCAGGCAGAGTTCATAGGCTTTTGTATGCCGTGCCTCCGACTAAGATGGCTGTTCAGAGGAAAGGTGATTTCCGCGACGCATAATGTTGAATTTGAAAGAATTTCTCGAATTTATGCCGAGATACCTGAAAATAAAAAAGAACAGCTCGCCAAACTTGAAACGACAATCAACAAACAATGTGACTCGGTAATTGCCGTTTCCGAACGCGACAGGAATACGTTTCTCAGCCACGGAATAAACGCCGAGAAAATATGCATTATACCTAATGGTGTTGAGCTAAAAAACTATGCATCAGTAGTTCCCTACCCGATTCGAGAGCTCTATGGACTTAATCGAGAAGCATTGATTCTTTTCTTTCATGGGGCAGTAAACTATCCGCCGAATTGGCGCGCGGTGACATTTATCGCTGAATCGATTCTGCCCGCACTCAAGAAAAAAGGAATAGAATCCGCTCTCATTGTTTCCGGAAAAAAACCTCAGAAGGCGCCGAAATGGCCGGAGGTTTATTTCACCGGCTACGTCGAAGAGCTGGCTTCGTTCATTGCGTCTGCTGATATTGCGCTTTGCCCGCTGGACAGTGGCGGCGGAAGTCGTCTGAAGCTCCTTGAGTATTTCGCAGCGGGCGTGCCTGTCATAGCAAGCAGCATTGGCGCAGAGGGCATTCCGGTACAAGACAACGAGCACCTGCGTATTGCAGAGTCCCTCGATGACTACGTCACCTGTATTTCAAAACTTGCGGCATCTGAGTCAGAACGGCAGAGACTCGCCGATAACGCAAAGTGTTTTGTGAGGGACTTTGACTGGGACAAGCTATGGATACCATCCTATCAGGACACCCTTCTGCCAATGCTACGCTCCTCTGCCATTCATCGAACACACTAGCCGTTCTAATGAGCGCAGAGTTACAGTACGCTATCGGAGCGGCTGAAAAAGCGCGGTCAGGGATGATGAAAATGCGGTGGCATCATGGTTAACGTGCAGTACGTGGCAGGACTGTTTATTCTCCTTCGCAAACAGCTCCGCTTCACTCTCACTCCAGGTAACTACCGAGTCTGCCGTCCTCGACAACACAATTTCACTGTTTCTAAAGGATTCCATATCCAATGCCATTGGCGGCGCAATCCGTTCCGACCTTTCTTCAAGATGTTCCACAGCACCACTTCTGACACACTCGTATACCACTGACGCGAACTGCGTCTCACCCGACGAAATACGTTCAAGCGAGTTGTTGAATCGCAACATTGCCTGGGGTCCACACACCATGACGTGACTGTAAAAGCGGCTGCGCTGTTGCAGAAATCCGTCGAGCTCACTATCTGACACCGTGCAAACCAGTTCAACCCGTTCAGGAAGACGGCAACGATTAATAGCATCCGCTTCTACAATCCTTCCGCATATGAGCACACTCACATATGCTCCCTGCTCAAGGAAAAAATCAATTATCTTCCTGGAACGTGCCGAGTCTAATGATTGATTCGGGTTGGGAATTTCGGGAAGGATATAAAGCAAACGTACGCCGGCGTTACTCGCATCAAATCCAAAGAGATCATAATCCAGATCATAGGGAAGCTGCTGAAGAAGCAGGTCCATATGTCTCGTCGAAAAAACTTCTCTATCAGAAAGCGCCACCGTCGAATCCAGCTCTCGAACCGCGGGATGTTTTGATGCATTACAAAGGCCAATGCTACCCGGACAATAGATGACGTGTGCTCCGCAGCTCGCCGCCCGGGCACAAAGATCTGCATCCTGGTACAGCTTCGTACCATAGCCCTGGTAAAAACCCGCCAACTCAGCAAAAAGGGCAGACGTAGTGAGCAGGAAACTTCCGGAACAAAAATGGATATCTCTCAGAAAACCAGCCGATGATAGATCGGCCCTGGAACCAACGCCGAAAAATCTAAGGCGGCCATCATTTGCAATAATGCCGCCTGCCTCTAGCAGGTTGGCATGGTGGTCGACAATACGAGCTCCGAGCACCCCGCATTGCTCCATAGCCGAGGCGGTCTGACAGGCCATGCGCAGGGTGTCATCGAGGAGTTCGATATCAGCGTCAATAAAAAGAAGATACTTCCCTCGTGCCTGCTGAGCCGCCTGATTGCGAACCTGCGTACCGTGCACTGCACCACTACGGTTAATGATGCTCACGCCACGAACGCGCTCAAGGAGCACCCTGGTTTCCTCACAACAGTCATGAAGTAGCACAGACAGTTCAAAGGGTATGTCGTTCTGGCGCTGAAGCGAGCGAAGGCAGGCGAGGAGATTTGCGGCGCTGCTGCCCTGAGAGACGAAAATTGAGATTTCAATATCTCTGTATTCCGGAAACTGTATCTCAGTGTTTGTTCGCAAGAGCTGCGTAAAGGCAAGCTGACATACCTGAGAGCCATCAGTAGTCGCGGGAAGTATTGCTCCCTCATTGTCCGAATCGAACTTAGAACGTCGGCTGAGATGCACCGCTTCGAATCGGCCATCCTGAATACTGTTATCCGAAATGACTGCACGAAATACCAGACTTAGTGCGGTATCCGGAGCATTTCGCAACGGCAGCACGACATGAAAACCTGAATAGTACGCGTTGTTCTCATGTGCGAACGTCTGCGCGACTTCCGGGCGGGGACGGTGGATATCAGCAGGACCCGAAACTCCTTGTTCTGAATATATCTGCAGAGAAACGATCTGCTTTCGTACATGAAACAGCCAACCGGTAACGTGAAGCTGATAACTAAGCCCCTGTCGTTGTACGACGATCTCGTCGATGAACCCGTGGAAGGAACCACTCGATTTACATGGATTCGTTCGGGCCTGATAATCGATCGCTTGTAAGAGGGGCTCCAGAGCCTCCGGACCATGGATCTTTCGGAGCAGGTGGGTGACGACCTTCAGCTTTATTGGGGAACGCGAACCGCTCGATACCGCCCTGCGGTAGGACCGTAATAGAGCAGGAGATACATAGGATTTCCACATTGACTGATCGCGTATTCGAGTTAAGAATCACCACAACACTTAAGCACAGTTAACGGTGCTCCGGAAAGCCAGGTCTTCCAAAAATTCCTACAAAACCGATGGTAGAAGGAATAGTGCATTCCTCGGCTGTTGGTTCGCTTGTATGCTTATCGCCACGCTTGCCTGCTGGCGAATTTTCTCTTTCACCAGATTCGCTGCTTCCTGCGCCACATCAACACTACGAATCTGGCTTTCCGCTGAACTGAAGTTTTCCCGGGCTGTCTGGAGATTACTGATTGCAGTAGTGAGTCTGCTCTCCGTTGCCCCAAGCAGTCCTCGTTGAGAAGAAATTTCACTGATCGCAAGTTTGACAGATGCCAGCGCCGTCAGCGCAGCCCCTTGTGACTCAGCTTGCGTATTTGCGATAATCGAAACGCGTAGACCATCTCCTTCCCCAATACTTAGCGCATCGAGATTCCCTTGAACACCTTCGAACGAAATTTGAGAGTTCTCACTCGAATCGAGACCGACCTGGAAAAACGTAGTCCGAGTATTCGAGAGTAACCCAATACCATTGAAGGTCGTCACCTGCGCGATACGCTCAATTTCAGATCCAAGGGCGACAAACTCGGCGCTAAGGCCAGAGCGCTGCGTGTTACCCATAGTCCCCGTTGCAGCCTGCTCTGAAAGCTCTGCCATGCGTGTGAGGATATTTGAAATTTCGTTGAGGGCGCTATCTGCTATGGATATCGCTGAGATTCCGTCGTTTGCATTACGAACGGCAACGGTAGAAATCGCGATATCAGCTCGGAGCGTCTCGGCTATTGCCAATCCCGCCGCATCATCAGCCGCTGAGGTTATTCGCAACCCGCTGGATAATCGTTCGTAACTGGACGCAACTCCCCTATCCGCACTTTCCAAGTGACGTCGTGCCTGAAGAGAGCTCAGGTTACTATAGATAACAACTGCCAAATCTCCTCCTTGAGCGCTCCCTAACCCTTTCTCACAAATAGTGAAGATCGGGCTGTGGGCGAAACTACATAGAACGGCGTCCCTGCCATTCAGCGCACAGAAGATCCCATATAGCGGTCTCCTAACTAAGTAATTCGACGTAGATCTAGGGGTTCTTTAAGGAAAGAGGGGCAGATTCGGGGAAAAAGCCGTAAGCCTATGTGTTAATGGCACTTTTACAGGCGGAAATGCGAACAAAATGAGTGATTTTCTGCATCAAAAACGGGAACAAACCGTATCTCCCTCTGTGGACGGACAATAACATGACAGAAAAGCCAACTAGAGGGCACTTGCCGAAGAATGAGCGTAGCTCCAAAAACCCCTTCCAGGGGGCAATAGAGAAAGCCACTTGGTACCGCCGCAATTATAGTGAAATCACACTTAAAATTGAAGGCTGGCTTGTCAACATCGATGAAAAAATTGTCGCCCTGCAAATGGGTATCCCGGGAAAAAGTCTCGTACTTGCGCAAACGATTGCTCGTCCCGATATTGCGCACATGCTCTCGAACGCCCTCGACGCTTCGGACGCGGGATTCAGAATCTGTCTGCATCTCAATGACGAATCGGAAATTACAAGGTTCGTGCACTTTCACGCCCTACTGGAAGATGGCGTCACCGTGGCCGGGGCCTTAAACCTTCCTGAAAACATAGTCAGACAGAACGAGACTGTCTCACTTGCCCAGGGACGCGGACCTATGCCCGTGAAAACCGAAGGCACCCTTCTTGAATACATTACGGCGGCACACCACGAACGCCTTTCTGTCTCGTTCAGAGCGTTTATCGAGTCAAGGGAGCGCATCAAATTCGAACGACCCGACAAACCGGTATTGAGTATTATCACGCCCCTGTTCAACAAAGCTGAGCTCACACTTGAGTGTCTTCGCTCTCTAAAAGAAAGTTTCGGAGTATCCTTCGAACTCATCCTGATAAATAATGCATCTAGCGACGCAACACAGGAGCTTCTTTCTCGAATTGACGGTCCAATAATTATCAACAACAGCACAAACATGCACTTCATCCATGCCTGCAACCAGGGCGCTGAGGCTGCACGCGGTCATAGTATATTATTTCTTAATAATGACACCACACTGGAGAAGCACTCACTGTTCGCAGCCACGAAGCTACTCTACTCAAATGAAGATGTCGGAGCCGTCGGCGGTAAGTTAGTGAGAATGGACGGAAAGCTACAGGAAGCAGGCGCGATTCTGTTCTCAGATGGGAGCACAATCGGCTACGGCGTAGGTGAGAATCCAAACGACGGAGAGTATCTTTTCCGGCGTACTGTCGACTATTGCTCGGGGGCCTTTCTCCTGACACGTAAAAATCTCTTCGACGCATGCGGCGGCTTCAGCACGAAGTACCAACCGGCATACTATGAAGACGTCGATTATTGTCTTCGAATACGCCAAATGGGCTATCGCACACTCTACGAACCCGAAGCCATCGTGTATCACGCGGAAAGCTCAAGCTCGAACGAAGATTCGGCAGCAAGGCAACAACGAAACAATCGGCAGATACTTACTGACAATCATGGAGGCACACTTGAAGGTCTTCTCCCACCTTCACGCAGCAACGCACTACTAAGTCGCAGCCGAGATCCAGGGGCAAAAAGAATACTGATTATTGAAGATCAGATTCCCCTGCGGGCGAAAGGTTCCGGATTTCCGCGTTCGAACGAAATAATCCGCAGTCTTTCAGCCCTCGGACATTTGATCACACTCTTCACTATGCAGAGCCAATCCGAAACGCCTCGGAAGATACGGAATGAGATTCCACAAACTGTTGAAATCCTCACGAGCTCAGGCCAGGAAAATCTTCGTGCCATGCTAGAGGAGCGGCAGAATTTCTTCGATTTCATTCTGGTCTCCCGTCCTCATAACATGGAACTATTCTCGCAAATATGGTGCGCTTTGGAGGGAGAAAAGCGGGGCACTATAATCTACGACGCTGAGGCGATTTACGCGGAAAGAGAAGTTGGAAAACTGCAAGTACAAAACGGCATCACTCTGAACGATCAAGAGGTGAATGCGATTATTGAGAAAGAAATAGAGGTCGCACGACAATGCGACCAGGTAATCGCAGTATCAGAATCTGAGGCATATCGTTTTGTTCAGGCTGGGTGTGCTAATGTCACGATTCTTTCTCACGCGGTTGACTTGGCGCCCACCCATACACCCTTTATCGATCGTCACGGCATACTCTTTGTGGGACCGATTTATGAGGAGGGAACCCCAAACGAGGATGCCGTACGCTGGTTTATTTCCGAAATTCTCCCAAAGGTACAATCGCGGAATTCGGGGAATATTCTATTTCGTGTTGCTGGCGAGCGTACATGTTGCGCAACGTCAATGGAAACCAGCAGTAATACTCATTTCCTTGGCCCGATTGCAGATTTAACCGATAGCTATGCAACACATCGTATTTTTGTCGCCCCCATTCGCTATTCGGCGGGTATCTCTCTCAAAGTAATTGACGCGATGGCTCATGGCCTCCCTACCGTCTGCACTTCGCTCCTAGCCAGACAACTTTCCCTACGAGACGGGCACGAGGTTCTCACCGCCGATACACCAGAGGCATTTGCTGAAAAGTGCCTTCAACTGCACGATTCTGAGGCACTATGGAACACCCTCCGTAGCAACGGCCTGCATCATGTGAAAATGCAGTTCTCGAAGTCAATGTTCACACAAAATCTCGAACACATACTTCGCTAAAAGATTTCGTGGACGGCTCACCTAGAATACCTATTCTCATTGTTAAAAGTGGTAGCGCCTCTTCATACGAGGGGTTTGTGGAGCACTGCGCGCAAAATAAGGGCTATGGCGTGACCTAGACCCTAAAGCTTCGGTAGAAAACCGTCGAGTCTACAGGGGGTTAAGGAAACGGGGGATCTGAAGTGTACCGCTTATATCGCACAATTTTTTCAGTACTACTTGCATCGGCGTTTATTGCAACGGCCGTTCACGCTCAGTGTCGTAACCTTCTCGCCGCAGATGGTCTGCGAATCGTGCATCCGGCAAACAGTGCCCAGCTGCGCGAACTACTCCCATCCGGGAAGATAGTTGGAATGAGCAGCACAGCGGATCACATGTACGTCGCTCTGCAGTCTGCCACCTCGTGGAGCACCTCCATCTATCGATTCAACTACGCTGAAAAGCGTTTTGTTGAAATTGGTGAGATTGACGAATGGGGGTACAACCGCCGAATTGAGTTTCATCCGAGTGGAAAGTTTGTCTTTAACCTTGGTTACAACTCAATAAACATTGTTCCACTGGATACACTTCAGATACAGCCACTATTGACCATCCCGAACCACTGGATACACGATGTGCAGTACGACGAGGCCTCGAACTCCCTTGCGTATGTCTACTCCCATCACGAGGACACGTTTGCGATTGAAGTCCTCAACCTGGATACAATGTCACGCAGAACTATTGCTGCGGGGCCCTCACCCTTTAATGAAAACATATCGCACTTTAGTCCTGTGCGTCTGGCAATCGACTCAGACAACGATTCTCTCTTTTTTGTCTATCACGCAGTTTCGAGTGAGAAAGTGACTGTCAAAAAATATTCGCTCTCCGACTCTCGGGAGCAGACCATTGCCGAGTTCTCTCAGGTTCCCTGGGTGGGCGCGGTGGATATTGACCCCGTTTTGAACAAAGTCTACGTCGGTATCCACCGAAGTCGCTATGGAGACAGCTTTGTTTTCTCTGCTAATTACGATGGTAGCGATATTCAGCAGATTGCTTCGGACGCTCGAGGCGAGATGCAATCTCTGGTCGCAATCCACGGGATAGAAGGGGCAGTGGTCGTCGGGTACTACGATGCCTTTACCTACAGCCTCGACGGAGAGAACTTTCAATCCGTGGCCAAGTTTAATTCTCCCGACTCCGTAATTGTAGATCAGAGTCAGACTCCCGCGGTAGTCTACTACACGGTCAGCGAGACCAATCAGGCCTTTCAGACCGACCTTCTTGGTTCTTTTTCTCAGCTACTTCCACAGGCCGCTAATGAGCTATTCCCGAATCCGAGTCCGGCGGCGTCCCTACAAAAAAGCGAGGAAATTTGTGGAAGGGCAAAGAGTTTCGGCACACCGCACAAGCGGGAATTCGGCACCTGGGCACCGGAAGTCACCACGCAGGGAGGCAATCCCATCTACGGTATCTGGGCAAGCAACAGCACCTATAGAGAAGCTCGCGATATTGCATATGGGGTTTCTACGCGCTGGGGACTCCCGGGGGACACACCTATATTCGCCGACCTCCTGGGTGACGGCATTATGCATCCCAGCGTCTGACGACCGGGAGATGGCTCCTGGTACACCCTGGATGAGTATCGCGAATCATTTTTTGTGGAGCAGTTTGGGCTACCCGGAGACATTCCTCTTGTCGGCTTCTTCGACTCGGATGATGTCCACGACAAGGTTGTCTGGCGGCCCAGCACGGGCATGTGGTTCATACGACCTTCGAGCGGAGGAGTTGATACTGTCATTCAGTGGGGACTCCCCGGGGACGTTCCCGTCGTAGCAGACTTCGACGGTGACGCCACCGATGACCCCGCAGTGTGGCGACCGAGCAACGGCACCTGGTACATTCTCCTTTCATCACAAGGCTACAGCAATCTCCCTGAAGATATCCTCGTGCGCCAGTGGGGTCTTCCCGAAGACCATCCACTCTCAGGTGACTTCGATGGCGATAAACGTGCCGATCTCGTGGTCTGGCGACCCAACACGGGGATGTGGTTTGTGTGCTCCTCTCAACATCAGTATCAGTGTCAGTATTCACGGCAGGAACAGTTTGGGCTCTTCGGGGACCTTCCTCTTCAGGCCGATTTTGATGGAGATGACGTCCTTGATCCCGCAGTATGGCGCCCGCACCCGGGGGGTGGGATGCTGTACTATCTCGGCTCCCAAAATGGGCAGGCTGTTCAGCAAGCCTTCGGTTCGGGGATGCCCGGCACACACGTGCCCTTCTTTATGGGAATGAAGGATCGGGTGAGGACACTCTACCCCGAGTAGCTTTTCTCCAAGCCTGAAAGATCTGAATCTAATTCTCGGTGTGAGCAGCAGTATCTTGGATAATGCGAATCGCAATGCGAAATTTCGAAGTAAAGGTATCGAGTCCTGACTATACTGTTCGACTTGTACAGCAAGAGGAATTCCATTGAAAAAATTCAACATTCTACATAGTGAATTTCTCACCTTTATTCTGATTCTCTGTGGTGTAATCGGAGCACTGATTGGCGTCAGCCGGGATTTCTTCTAGGCTGCATTCACCTGCGCGAGGTCCTCTTTAGCGGTGCTCACGCGCTTGGAACCAAATTCCCTCGCATAAATCTTGGTAAACTCGGCACCCAGAAACAAGATCTGCGAGGCGTAGTAGACCCAGAGCAAAAGCACCACAAGCGATCCGGCAGCGCCGTATACCGAGCCGATGGCCCCATGCGCAAAATAGAAGGCAATTAGAAACTTACCAAAGGAAAACAGCACGCTTGTTATGCAGGCACCGAGAATTACGTCCTTCCACTCGATGCGCTCATCTGGCATGAGTTTAAAAATCGCCGCAAAAAGCAGTGTCACAATGCCCCAGGAGAGCAGGATATTCAGCAGTCGAAACACATAGAGTGAACCGCTGATTTGATCCTCCATGAAGGCACTCGCTGTTGCAAGTCCGGCACTAAGGATGAGTGAGACTAGAAGAAGGAAACCAACCGAAAGAATCAGAACGAATGATTTAAAGCGATCGACGAAAAACTGTAGGACGCCCGAGTATTTTCTTTCGGTCACACCCCAGATGGTATTCAGGGCATCCTGCAACTGCACAAACACACCGGTTGCACCCATAAAAAGGGCACCGACGCCGAAGGCGCTTGCGATCAATCCAGACGCAGGTCGTGCTGCATTCTGCACAACACCTTTTACAAAATTAGCAGCATCCGCACCGACAATTTGCTCAATCTGCAGATAGATTTCACTTTTTGCTGCCTGCTCTCCATAGAATAGTCCAAGCAGGGCAATGGTGACCAGAACCAGAGGAGCCAGCGAAAGTACTGTATAAAACGACAGAGCCGCCCCGAGACGAAGCGCTTTATCTGAAAGCCAGGCCTTGATGGTCAATCTGATCAGGCGAAAGACGGCAAGAAAGAACGCTCGCATCAGCCCCCCTGCTTGCCGGAGCTAAGTGCGTCTCTGATTTCTCTCAGTAACAGTACCTCTTCGCTCGGCTCTGGCGGCGTTTCGGCTTCTTTCTTTTCTTTTTCTTCCTCGGTTCGCTGCATATTGTTTATCGCTTTCACCACAAAAAATATTGAAATAGCGATAACCAGAAAGTCAGTCATGGACTGTATGAAATTTCCGTAGTTGAGCGTTGGTGCCCCGGCAAGCTTGGCCTCAGCTAGAGTCGCATACTCTTTATCACCAAGATTGATAAAGAGTTTTGAGAAATGCACCTTGCCGGTCAGCGTCCCCAGAACCGGCATGACCAAATCATTAATCAATGAGCTAACAATTTTCCCGAACGCCGTTCCGATAATCACGCCGACGGCCATATCCACGACATTTCCTTTGACGGCAAACTCTTTAAACTCAGCAATGAATTTCATTATTTTCCTCCCAGGGTAAGTGCTCGTTTGGCAAGCTTCTGAATCAATGGTTTTGCTGCCCACTTCATAACCCAGATTTCTGCGATTCGTTTGTTTACAAATGAATACGTCGGAAATGAATGCTGAAGAAAGAGGATACTGCTAAGTCGTTTACCCTCCTGGATCGCGAGGCCAAACTCGTGGATCATTTCCGAACTACCCTCTCCCACAATAGTTACGCCGTATATCTTCCCAAAGCGGCTCACCAGAGCTTTAACAAATCCCGTTTCGCAACCATCCGCCGTAGAGCGACCATAGTCAGCGTACTGGCTCTCGATGACGTCGTACTTCACTCCGCGAGCACGAAGCTCGGCCTCTGTTTCCCCAACCTGTGAAACTTCAGGGTCAGTAAAAACGGACCAGGGCACTACGTATTTTTTAAATCGCTTCCTGAAGGGCGCCGGCGCAAGCGCGTTAATCAGCGCGATCATTCCCTGATGCATGGCCGCATGAGTAAAAAGCCTGTAGCCATTGCAATCCCCTACGGCAAAGATGTGCTTTTGAGAAGTTCTAAGATAGGAATCGACGATTATCCCCTTTCTGGAATCAAACCCAACCCCCGCATTCTCGAGCATAAGGCCATCCAGAGCTATCTTCCTCCCGGCAGCAAGAAGAAGAGAGGCACCGCGTATCTCCGGACCGTTTTCGATGGAAACACTGATATCCTCTCCACTGCGAGAGACCGCCTTTACTCGAGCGCCGTTATGAACCTCGATTCCTTCCCTCGTAAAGGCCTCACACAATGTCTTTCCCG
>JAUIMJ010000217.1 GCA_030433295.1 bacterium
AAAGATATCAGAGCAGCTCGTTGATGAGGCCGCTCAGGCGGGTATCAAACACATCTGGTTTCAGCCAGGGGCAGAAAGTCCAACGGCAGTCGAAAAAGCCGAACGGGCCGGTATGAATGTTATTGCAGATGGTTCATGTCTATTGGTGGTGCTGGGGTATAGTGAGGATGCGTAGTAACTTTCGCATTTTTCCGCCCCTGCTCCTTTGATCGATCCCCGTCTCTGGTCTTTTCTGCCAGGGGACCATGGAAACCCGCGCCTCGTTAAGGTGCTGGTTCAGGTGTTGAATCAATCGATAGCCTGGCCCTTTGTTGCTCGATACCACTCTTGCCTGACCCGAAGAGTTTGTAATGGTCCGGAAGAGCATCCCGCCCCCTCGCTCCAATTCAGCCTGGGTCTCCCTGATTCCTTTTGAGGGTAGTGAGCGATGTTCCAGCTTCATTCAGTCCAGTGCGGGGCTTTACGATTCTCTGTTGACGCCTCTCGTCTTTTTCGGGATTGAGGAAAGAATTACGGTGCTCAGAATAATGGCACCGCCGAGCAGTGTCCTCTGATCCGGATAGCTGCCAAGGACCAGCGCTGCAAGCAGGATACCATACACCGGCTCCAATGCTGAGATGACGCTGGCCTGCTGTGCGCGAATGTGGCGGAGTCCACAGATAAACAAGGTGTGTGCAAGGGCGGTAAAGACAACCCCTAAAATAACCAATAGAAAAAGATCTCTGGGAGAGGCTTCCCCCAGGAATCCGAGGTCGGTAAAAGGAACAAGGGCCAGCGAGGCATAGAAGCTCTGGCCGAGCGATACGCCCAGCGCCGAAGACTTGAGTACCATCTTTTTGTTTCCAATCTGTAGCAGGGAAAAAGATATCCCTGATGAAAGTCCCCATACGACTCCCTGCGTGGTGTCGTTTTCGAAGCTGAACTCGGGCACTACGAGGTAGAGTCCGAGAGAAACCAGAGCTGCCGATGTTACGTCAGCTCGAGAGAGTTTCGTGTTAAAGAACAGCGGTTCAAGGAAGGTCGTGACTATGGGAAAGCAGGAAAAGGTGAGCAGGCCTACGGCTACCGAAGACACCTGAATAGAGTAATAGAACGCATACCAATGGAATGCCAGAATTGACCCGAGAGGGACGAACCTCGGGCTCAGGTATTTTCTTACGCCTTCAGAACTCCCTCGGGTGCCCGCGAGTATAAATAAGGTCAGGCCGGCAAAAAAAGTCCGGCCAAAGACTATTTCCTGTGACTCCAGAGGAAGGAGTTTTCCAAAGAGCCCGGCCGTGCCGAAAAAGAACACCGCGATATGAATTGCAAGTAGCGACTTAATGCGAAGAGACATCGCACATCTCCTGTTGTTTGAGTATGTGAAACTGAAAAGAAAAGACGTAAAAACGCCGGAATGCGTCAGGTCTATGGCTGTGGGAGATTAGATCGCAGGAGTGTGTTCTTTAGATTTTCGTTCATGGCGGGCAGCATAGCCCAGGGTATGTTTGTGGTCAATGATAAGCTCGACCCTAAAGAGACTCGTGCGCTCATATCGTTAATGGAAATGCCGGGCGAGGATTGCCCCCGGACTTTGCTTGTAACGCTGTCACGCAGGGTTTCTACGCTGAGAAAAACGAGTTTGGAAACCACAGATAGGTCGTCGTCAGCGCGGGAGCGGTATTCTCGCTCTCGCGGACTTCGGACCAGGCATGTTCAGTTTCCTGCATCACGTGGAGACGATCCTTGAAAGTTTCGTCGCCGTTTTCCAGAACGCCATCGGAGACATCCGCATCCTTTTCGGAAGCGGACGCACTCTTGTTCCAGTCCCTGATAAACTCCTTTGTCGTGATAAGCACTCGTATGGCGCAGCGGTCGTGAAAGCTGTTTCTGTGCTGACCCGGCGTAAGGAGCAGGCCAAACACGAATTCAACTTTTTTCGGGTTTCCGCCTGCGAGCGCCAGCAAGGGTCCACAGGGGAAGAGAGCAGATACGAATACTCGAAGTTTCCTGTTAAGTTCAGCCTGAGACTTTTCGTCTTCGAAGCGAACGTAGGTGATAGCATCGTTGTTTTCAAGAAACTTGTTCACCTCGGCTTCAAGAAACCGATTGCTCAAAAACCCTGAAAGCGTTGCGTGCCCTTCGATAACTGCCGGTAGCAATCGTTCGATACCGCCCTGTTCGACGTTGAGCATGCAGGTGACGCCGATGAGCTCTTCCTCATCGCCATCGGAAAGGGCGCCGCGTAGTTCGTTCATTTCATAGAAATGTTTGCCTCGGGCATAGAGCCAGGTCCATGCCGAGGCTACTCCGGCAAACGCAAAACCAACAAGATAGCCAACCCAGTTCTCAGTAAAGTGTTCCAACAGTAGGTCGTACAAAGGCTCGTCTCCTCAATAGTGTTACGAAACAGACTCTTGTGCTGATCGCGATAGATTCAACACAGAAGTCTGCTCGAGTACCTATCTGTGGAGGCATTTGATTCTCAGGAGACTGTTCAGAGATTTGGAATCTGGTCTTTTCTGGAAAAGTGAGGGAAAGAACAACAAAAAAGAACTATCACTTTCGAGGCTGATTGTCGACCTGCTTGCTGCCGCTAAGTCGCTGGGCTGTATTGTGAATTATAAAAACGTATCCGGTCGTGAAGGTACGGTTCCCGCGTGCGCCGCTCCTTTTCGCTGTGGTATAGGGTGGTGAAAATGTTCTGGTTTGACAAACGGAGGCGAAAACCTTGAAGACACTTAGTCGGCTACTCTTTGTATTGTCTCTGTCGATTCCGGCAACTCTGATGCTGCCCGTCGGTTCGCAGGCAAATCTTCGAGCGCCGAGAGATTACCCTGGCGGGACCTCAAGTGCGTTAATCGCACCCGACGACACATTGATGGTGCTCGGCGAAACGCTTAGTATCACTTGTGGAGAGACAGACTACTGCAGGGTGCTCGCAGTGTATTTGGTGAGGGCTCAGAGAGCGCAGAGCGTTGAGCTTCAGTTTATTTTCTCTGATGCACTGAATTCGGACCTGCTAATTGAGGTCGAAACGGGGCAGGGAAAGTTTCCCGCCCGGGAAGTAACAGCCCTCAGTGTCACTGAGGACGATCTGATATCGCCGGAACAACTTAGGGAAAAGAAAGAACGGTATTTCGATCGCACTGGCCAGGCCTATGAGACGGCGCGGAAGGCTAAACGTGTGGAGGGTTCTTCTGTCTCCTTCGTTATAGACATGGCGAAGGGGATTAACACTATTACCGTTCAGTATCAGCAGAAACTCGGGCTGATCGAGCGGGGTCACAGCTATTTCGGGGATGGTGAACTCAGGGAAAACTTTTCCTATGAGCTATGGCCCATTCGAGGGTGGCAGCGGGCAGCCGATTTTGAGATCGATTTTTCAGTGGTATTCAAGCGAGACACACCTAACTGGTGGCAGAGAAACATCGGCAGCTATCGGGACCTCCAATGCTCACAGGAGATGCCTCCTGGTTCTGAGAATGCCTGGCAAGGGAAACTGCCACCCTCGAAGCAGTTGGATGAGTACACGGCTGGATTTCGGCACAGCTTTCCCCGAGACATGGTTCCGGACAGAGTTTATTGCGAGTTCACCGAGAGATGAGGTGGGGCTTCTAATCAGGGGTGCCTGCGGTCCTACCGAAGTCCGACATTGACACGTAGTAAGCATAAAGTCACTATAGTAATGCGGTCTTCCCTACCTAATCATAAGCACGGTCATCCGGCTCTGACACGAAGGAGAAAAAATGGACAGTAGATGCGAACTGAGCCTGATGCGATTTGTTATTGCGTCTCTTGCCGTTGCCCTCCTTTCTTCTACGAGTGCATTCGCGGTGCCCACCATCACCCGTGTAGAATGTGGCGTGCGGCACAACCTTCGCGGCGACTCGAATTCGGTTGGGGCCTTTGAGAAGACTATGTGTATTCTAAGAGTCGGATTAAGTGATTCTATGAGTCTTGGTAGCCAGAGATTCAGTGGCGGGGAGGAGCATTTCGGGTGTCCGCTTGAGAAAGGGGAGGTGACCTGTCTCTTTTCCGATGATGAGTTAGCCGCAATGAACAGCCTGTTGCAGAATGCAAACGTAAATCCAAAAGTTTTTGGTTATACGTTTCATGATCGCAGTTCTCTGGAACGTGAGCATGGTTGCTTACAGACGTTTCCAAGCAGTAAAAACTTTTCGCCCTTTGTTGCGCCAGATCCGGAACTGAAAGTCTCGGGGTCTATCGGTCGCAAATGTCAGGACAATAGTAATTGTGAGATTAAGATATCGTATCAATACGACTGCATCTCCTTGCCGGAGGAGGAAGAGGAGCCAGAGAGCGATCCGGATCCCACGGATGAAGAGGCTTTTGCCAGCTGTCGAAGTGATTATCAGGCATGTATATCTGACAATGTGCGTCTGCAGGTTCGACTGGGGCAGTGTCGTGGAGGCATAGGTCTGGTCGTTCCCCTGGCTACCTTTACCGGCGGCGTCTCTGAGTGTCAGCAGTATTTGGGGGCCTGTCAGTTATCGACTTTTCAACTGAACGACGCGGTTTCTCAATGCGAAGCCTCTAATTAGCCAATAAGTCGGATACTCATTGGAAGTGTATCCCGAAATGCCGACTATATTGGTGTTTCGATGTGGTATTCGGAGCTCGTGGATTACAGCAGTTTGACCCATACACCCTGACAGCGATGCCTGATTGTTGTCATGAGGTTTTTGTATACTCCGCTGTTCCTCTGAGGATTGCTCAGTCCGGGGGGTGACGGAGATCGTTAGGGGTCCTAACAATCTCCTAAGTCGTTTTTGACTTGATGCTTCAAAACCATCCTGACAGAAAAGGCTCGCCCCGCGGACCAGGTTAATTCCGAGGACGTCTTCGCTTGCGTGAAATAGCGAAGGCACCCAGACTCGCGGGTGGGTAAACATACGATGAGTGCACCTCGTTAGTCGGGTGGTAAAATATACGACTGAGAACCTCCAAGAGCTGGGAGTAATAAAAGGCGAGTGTCTTGATATTCGGGAGACGGGAAGGATTTACAACACTGCTGTGATCCTTCTTTGGCTGCCCATAGCTTCGTTGGAACGTGAACCCTTTATCCGGAAAAAATATCTTCATGACTCACAGAGATCAGCTGAATAAAAAAGTCACGGAGCTTTTCGCAGTATCTTTTCTGGGGGTCGCAAGCCTGGTGTCGCTCGTCGTTCTCGACGGACACACCTTGTCGGAGGCTCTCGGCTTCGATCTGCGTCCCTGGCTGCGATTGTGTGTCTTTGCCGTGGTTTGTAACGTTGGTCTTCGCATACTGAGAGGGTATTACTGCCCGGGCTGTGGAAAAAGTATTCGCTTTTTCAGCAAGAAAACCCCCATTGGCTTTCGGCTTTCGAAAGAGCGGGAGGATTGTCAGCACTGTGGTTTGAATCTTGATACCGCTATCTGAAGCTGAGCGGATTGCTACACACCGTGAAAGACCCCGTCACCTACAAGCCGGAGAAATGTAGAATGACCCTTAAGGCCCCCAACACTTCCTGCCCCGAATGCGGTTCGCAGATGGACCGGGGATTTGTCTTGTCGAACTATCCGATCCGCTGGACTAAGAGTGAGACGAAGGGAAAATACTGGGTCGCCGGGCTTGAGAGCCTCTCCGGGGGGCTATTTCGACTGGCTGGACATAAGTGTCCCGGCTTGCTTTGCAGAAACTGTGATCTGGCCATATTCAGAACGCGGCCGGCAAAATAAATTGTTCAAGGGTGCTGTTGCGGCGCTTTGGAGCAGGACGGACGGGCTTACGATGCAGTGTTTTTGCGATTCCACTCAATGCGGTATTCAACCGCGCTGAGCATCTCCTTAAAGATATCGATGAACACATCAAAATACTCTGGTTCATCTACCCAGCAGAACGTCGCACTTTCTGTTTGATACAGAAGGGCTTTGTCCCTGCCCTCCGCCAGTCGTTTGAGATCTTTGCTGACGGCCTCTAGATCTGACTGGCTACTGCTGACGTTCGATGCGACGAACTCTGCTTGCTCACGAATCCACTCCGGCCCTACATCCTCGGGTATGATGTCCACGTGCAGGTAGCAGCTTAAGGCCGATAGGATAGACTGATCGAGCCTGTCTTTTGGAAGTTTCACTCGAGAAGCATAGCCGCAGTGGTATCTATGATACAAGAAGAATGGAGACTTACTTACCCCGGCTAATTCAAGAACGGCTCATCTTCGAGTGAGGTCTCAAGAAGGTTGTGTCTGTCGGCTCTTTCCGGACTTTCGTAGGGTTCGGGAGTGGGGTCTTCGCGGCCAAGCTCCTCGAGGCATAGAAGCTGGGCAGCAATATCGTAGAGTGTGGAACAGATCAGAATAATCGCCTCTCCCTCCTCGAGGGAGCCTGGGTAGTGCTCCTCAGTATGCCCGTTTCTATAATACCCGTTCCGGTCATACCCATTCCGGTCATAGCCGTTCCGGCTAAATCCATTACGTTCATAGCCGTTTTGATCATACCCGTTCGCTGTAAACACATTGCCGGAATACCCATTTGCTGCAAATCCATTGCCGGTCGCTGTGGGCATATCTTCGGCCAGCCCAGGATCGCAGAAAATAATTGTAGCAAGCAAAATAAAGAATGCGTGTCGCATATAGTCCTCCAACAGCGAAGTCTCGTGGCACCGAACGTTTATGTAGGTATCGGAGAGCTGAGTCAGAGTGTGAGCATTCGACGCATTCTTTTTGAGTTTTTTCTCGAATAGACAGTACTTTACGAGCTTCTGGCAGCTGCCGTAACTGATTGCGATGAATTCCCCTGCGTCGGAATGGGGGATTCTCTTACATTGACTCTCAATTGTAGCTCCAGTTTTCAGTAGGTATGCAGGGTCACAAGGGCACGTATCGAATAGTTATTTCTTGAGTACCACGGCAGTACGGAGCTCGTGCGCAATCGCTACAAACGTACTATGCTGGACGAGCTTGCTGCTCATTTTTGTTGTACGCTCTCTGGTAAGGATGCTGTGGTCGGGGCTGCCAATAACGACAATTACCCTCAATACGAAACTGTAGCCGAAAACTTTAGTGAATAAGATGGCAAAAACGCAAAGCCTGGCAGAGTTGTACAATATAAAGGGATGGTTCGGAAAAGTTCACGGCCGTGTCTATAATGAAATCGCTAGTAAAATATTTCACGGCAGGATAGCAGAGATAGGTGTTTTTCAGGGGCTCAGTTTGTCCTACATCCTGGAGTCGTGTCGCAAGAATCAGAACAGGGTATTCGCCATTGACCGCTGGTTGGTTAATCATAGGTTCCGGGAGCAGAAAATAAACACCAAGTCCTTGGAGTACTGGCAGATCGCCTGGGATGAAGGTGTCCCAATTGATGAGGAGGGAAAGGTTCGTGATTTTTCAGGAGTGTTTGAGCGCAACCTTCAGAAGATGGGTTTTGAAGATATCGTGGAGCTTTTAAAGCTTCCCTCGGATGAAGCGAGCAGAAAATTTGAGGATGACTTCTTTGATTTTGTATTTATTGATGGTCGGCACGCCTTTGAGTTTGTGAAGAATGATATTGAGTCCTGGTATCCCAAGGTAAAAGACGGCGGTCTTATCGGGGGGCATGACTATACGGGCGGATGGCCCGACGTGATAAACGCTGTGCGTGAATGCTTCAGTGGTCGTTGCGTTATTCAGCGTGATGGCTTGTGGTTCGTCAGAAAGGGGTACGACTATAGTATTTAGGCATGCGTTAGGTTTTCCAATGGAGGTAGTATTTGAGGGATTCGTGCTATGAGTAAGTGCGCCTGACAA
>JAUIMJ010000218.1 GCA_030433295.1 bacterium
CGTATGGCGTCAGGATCACAACGGCTTCAGCCATCAGGACCCGGGCTTTATCGACCACGTAATCAACAAGCGACCTGAGGTTGTGCGGGTATATCTCCCACCCGATGCGAATACGCTTCTTGTAGTCGGTAAGCAGTGTCTCGAGAGTAAGAATCTTGCGAATGTGATTGTTGCCGGTAAGCAGCCTTCATATCAGTGGTTTGACTATGATTCTGCGGTAGAGCACTGCAGGAAAGGTATCGGGACACTGCCGTGGATCTCAAATGACGATGAAGGTGTTGATGCCGTTCTTGGCTGCGCGGGTGATGTCCCCACACTTGAGGTCATTGCAGCAGCCTCACTACTTCATTCTCTGGTTCCGGAGCTTCGATTGCGGATTGTAAATGTTGTAGATCTTATGAGCCTGCAGCAGAAATCCGAACATCCTCATGGACTCACGGATGATGAGTTTGATGCCATGTTCACAAAAGACAAGCCGATCGTGTTTGCCTACCACGGCTACCCCTGGCTGATACACAGACTCTGTTATCGACGAAGGAACCATACTAATTTGCATGTGCGTGGCTATAAAGAGGAGGGCTCGACTACGACACCCTTTGATATGGTCGTGCGAAACGATATGGATCGTTTTCAAATTGCCCTTGATGTTCTTGGATATATCGAAAGAGACCTTGATAAGACCGACGTAGCACAAAGCATACTTAAAGCTAAGCGCCGTGAGCATCATGCGTTTATAAGAGAGCATGGAATCGATATGCCCGAGGTTAGCTCCTGGCGATATACCAGCACAAACACCTGACCTCAAAACAGGCTTCAGAACCTCAACTCGAAACGTATTGGAATTAGTACCTGCATTGACGTTTTCTTACCATCGGCAATTGCGGGGACGAACTGCCATTTGTTGATTGAGTGCATAGCAGCCTTATCCAGTCTGCTGTGCCCCGAGGAGCTATAAAGTTTCACATTTCTCGCTATCCCGCTGGCGTCGATTAAGACTTGAATGACAACCACGCCCTCTTCTCCGCGCCGCCGTGAAATGCGGGGGTATCGCGGTGGTATATTTCTTATGTAATCAGCTTTCCGTATCCAGCGAGCCCCGGATTGCTTCGGCATAGATTCTTCTTTTTGCGGCAAAGGCCGGGGGACTTTTGTCTCAGGACTTATACTTGCTTCCTGCTCTCGGATTTCCTTTTCGTCCGGCGGTTTCGTGATGGATGGAGATATTCGCCTATGTACTAACCTTTTCTTTGGCTTTAGCTTCCTTGGCGCGGGCGTGCTTTGCTCTTTCCGGACCGGTCGATTAAGTCCTGGTGGAGGCACCGGTTCCACCTCGGCCGGAAACGCCATGGTAATCTCGAGGGGTTTCAAGGCACCGGACTTCCCCTGCGCCACCGACAGCCTGGGAGCCGTTGTTCGGAGCCCCCCAAAGACAGCGACACATAGTATATGGAGAAGAAGAGAGAGTATCAGGAAAAGGTAGAGTCTCATCTTCCGGTTTCCGGGCTGACATTCAAGGTGATTTTTCTAAATCCGCTTACTCGTACGGCGTCGAGTGCGGCCGTTACGTTCTCATGTCTGGCGTTTTTATCTGCGCTGATTAAAACCCGGCGATCAGCCTGAGCCTGAAATTTTTCGCGAAGTGTTGACAGCAAACTTTCTTTGGTCTGCGGAACATCGCCAAGGAAAAGTGCGCCGGCTGCGTCTACGCCAACTTCAAGGGCTTCCGCCTCATGCGAGACTTTTCCACCGCTTTGCGCTTTCGCTAGATCCACATGGATGCCCCGGCGAAGCACCATTGACGTCGTTAGCACAATGAAGAATGCCAGTAATAAGAACAGAACGTCGATAAGAGGAAGGATATTTACTGCTTCATCGAGCGTATTTCGACGGGATCTACGTTGGCGCATACCTATCCATGCTCCCCTTGAATGGCTTTAACCCGATAATCCTTTTCTTCACGGTCAACCTGGTTTGCAATTGCCAGGGTGATGCTCAGTTCATCACCGAAGGACTCCAGAGATCGTAGATGGCGCTCGGTTACACTGTTCAACAAGCTACTGGCCAGCAGGCATGGAACCGCAAGCCCGAGCCCGGCTGCAGTGGTCAGCAAAGCCTCGGCAAGACCAGCGCCGATAGCATTCGGATCACTAAGCATTGCCTCCTCGAGCACCGCAAAGCTGCTGATAATGCCCAAAACGGTCCCGAGTATTCCCAGTAGAGGTGCAACGGCAACCACAAAACTAAGGCCCGACATATGCCGCCTTGCTCGATCCTCCGCAGCATTCAGTTCAATCTCTACCGCATCTCGGACAAGGGAGTGCTGTCCGCTGCTAAGCAACACGGAAAGTCGTTGCAACAACTGGTTGACACCTTGCCCCCCGAACTCCGCAGCCTCAGCAATTCGGTTTTTACATACCAGGTCCAGATAATGCGTGAGGTGGGCTTTTCTGAACTGACGTTTTTCTACAAGCCAGAATACGCAGCGCTCAAGTATCACGCCGACTGCTGCGATACTGCACAACAACAGCAAGCACATGAGAGGGCCGCCTTTCTCAAATAAATGTAGATCCATCACTATACTACTCTAGTAACCACAATTAATAACGTATGCACTACGGCAGGCAACGGTGGCGCTCGTTCCTGTCAGAGGACTAATGCAGTTCGGGTATACTCCACAACAGCTCTCAGCAAAGACATAGCGCCACAAGCAAAGAAACAGGGATTAAGGTCACCATGATAGACCGCTTAAGTGAACCAAGAAAAACGACAAGCATCCCGCATAGCGAGAGCATTGCTAGACCCATTACAAATCCACGCTCCGCACCTGAAGAACTCATGTACGAGATCCAGACACAGCTTACGCCAAACAAACTAAGTCTCTCATACCCACGAAGAGAGTTATGGCGACAAAGGTAAACAACCGCAACTGAACAGAAGAATAAGCAAAAGTAGTGAAACATCATTTTCAGCCTGTCATTTCATAGCGTTTGTTCATTTCGGTCCTTCTCTTTTCACCAGGAGTATTCCGTCGCTTTTCGGGGAGCTGTTTTGCCATCCACGCCGTGAAGAATGACATCACAAGAATTCCGCAATCTACAGCAATTGGGACTGCGCTAAGGCCGCGCAGGTCCGCCACCGGAGCAAACCCCAGATGGAACCAGCGAACAAGGACAGCTGCAAGACCGAGGGAGGCGAGCAGAAAAAGAGCTTGCCTCGTCATGAAAAAGCCGTTGCGCCCCTTAATCGCCCATATGGCGAACGCAATCCAGCTTCCAAACAAAGAACATAGGACCAGGGTTTCAGCCGGGCGATCCAGCAAATGGGATACCTGCTGGGCTACTAGTGCGGCAGCAACTGCAACGACGAAGCCAGCAGTACTGCCAAACGTAATGTTGCTCATCAGCTCCAGACGCCTGAGAGCCTTCTTGTCATCCACCTTATGACTTTTGCGTTCGAGCCAAATCATCTGCCCCGATACGGAAAGCAGCGCGCCTGCCAGGCCGAGGAAAAACCATATAAGCTTCGATGAAAAACCCGCAAAATCTCCGCGATGCAGGTGCACCATCATCGTGAAAACCTTGCCACCAAGAAGGCTTCCCTGACCGATGGGGTCCGGTTCTTCTCCCAGGAACTCTCCGCTGCTTCCGTCATAGACCAGGGTAGGCGAGAGAGAAGCAGCAGAGTTTGCAAACCCGAGTAGAGTAATACGAGACTCAATGTCGCCCGGATGCACCAGTCGCATAACGTCCCAGTGAACATCCGGTTTTCTGCGTTTTGCATCAGAAAGTATGGAGCCAAGATTGGCGATTGCTGCCTTCTCACCACGCGGCTCGGGCCAATCCTTACCAAATAGTTCGACCATCTTCTGTGGGGCAAGAGAGCCCCCGGTAGCGCCGATACTCATACCCAGCAGCCAGGGAGTCTCATGAAGCGCGTACGGCACCGCCGTAATTGCTATCATAAGATGGAAGGGCAAACCCCATATCCCGATTCGATTATGTAAGTCCGTCCACTGTAGCCGCATGGAACGACTTGTCCTGAAGTTGAACGCGTTGGTGATAATTTTTTTGTGTATAAGAACGCCGCTCACGAGCAACACCAGCATGAGCATTCCCAGCATACCGAGAATCACGTGTGATATCTTCCAGGGTATGAGCAGGTGTGCGTGTAAATCGAAGAGTATCTCCGCAACACCACGCGGGGGATAGACCTGTTTGGGGACTCCCGAAAGGTCGTAGTAGCGCTCCTCAAATCTCTCATCAGGAGGGAGGTTTTCATCAGCGCTGAGCACGCCGAGTTTGAGCAAAGGCCGATTGGGGCCGGGGAGAACCACCTGCAGACCTTCCAAAGGCGCCTCGAATTCATCCGATACCGCTCTCACGGCAGAGGTGATCTCTTGCATGGAAACCAAATCGGTGTGCCGGTGTATCTGCTCTGATTGCTGCCATACCTGAATTTCCTTCCAGAACACGACTACCGCCCCGGCAAAAATCTCAATGAATAACAAAGATCCAAAGAACAAACCTATCCAGGTATGCAGCGCAGCGTATTTTTTATGCTCACGGTTTGCCGTTGTGCTCATTACACAAGCCCGAACATGTTAGGATTTACAAAAAACGGGACGAGAAACGCGACGGAAAGTGAGAGCTGATATAGCCATAGTACGCGTACTCGTTCTGCGAGAAAGCAGTGAAGAAAGGACAATAACCAAAGAACTGACCAGAACGTCATAGAAACGTATACCCCATCAGAGCCGCGCAAAAAGATAAAACAGAATCCCTGACTTACTGCTGTCGCTGTGAACAGTGGCAGAACCAGAGCGGACAGGGCTCGGACTGGCAAGAGAGAAAAGAGGGGGTCAGGGGTAGATTTTCGCCGCATAACAGTACACGCAGTGGTGTTGTTCACACAAGAGTCTATGCCCCGGGAATTGTGCAGATGTTCCCGGGGCACTCGAATTACTTACATACGGATCTCCAGGCCAGCGCCGATTTCACGGGGATCGCCCACCTGAGCAGAGGAAAAGAAGATTCGGTTGACATAGAACTCATTTGCGAGGTTTGTGCCATACACGAAGACTCTTACGTTCTTGTAGGTATATGAAATTTGGGCGTCAGTTATGAAGTATGATTCTATTTCCGTTAAAGGATCATTTAGATCATTACTGAAATATCCATCGCTGTAACGACCCTGCAGGCTGAAATCGAGCCCCTCGATGGGCTGATACTGCACCCGGGCAGCCGCAGTAAGTTCCGGTGCGAGCGCGAATTCGTTTCCGGCCACGGGCTGGACCGAAATGCTGTACCGTTGCAGCTTGGTTTCCAGAACTCCCAGAGAACCGAATAGCTGGAGATTGTGCAAAGGCTTTACGGCAAGTTCAAGCTCAGCTCCATATGCGTATGCGTCCTCGGCGTTATCAAGTTCCGTCACGAACTGACCGTTCTGCTCGGTAGTCACGCCCCGTTGCAGGTCCGTGTAATCGGAATAGAAGATATTCGCATTCGCCTTGACTCGCTCATCCAACCAGGACGTGCGCGCAAAGAGTTCATAATTCCAGACTTCTTCCTCGTCAAAGAAGTCCTGAGCGCCACTTGCAAAGGAAACGGTCGTTCCACCTGGATTGTATCCTTTTTGCGCCATCACACCCGCACGAAACGTATCGGTAAACTGATATGCAATAACGAACTTGGGCAGGAAGGCTTCATAGGTTTTGTCAAAGTCGACCATGAACGGCCCCAGTGAGCCACTGCGCTTTTGAGAGTCACGCTGATATCGAATGCCAGCGGTGAGATCCAACTTCTCCGTAGCGGCATAGGTAAGTTCCGTGAACACTCCGTTACTGAATTTTTTGTCGTTGAAATCCCCAAGACCGAGAAATGCGCTGAGGTCAATCCGCTCCTCATCCTCGGTCACCCGTAGGTAGTTTCCGATCAGTCCGGAGAACGGACTATCTTCGGACTCAAAACTCACAATTGTCTCATTTACAAGGTCGTCGCCGTCGATGTCTGCCGGGCCCTGCCCCTCGCCGGAGAGACGGTTTACCTTAATATCTGAGTAGACAAAGGTATTGGATGCAGAAACACCACTAACAAAGTCATACTCCAGATCGTGTATGACGCTTCTGGAATCGATCTCCCAGAGGGCCAGATTATTGTCGAAGGTATTGGTTCGATCTTCGAAATTCAGACCCAGTTCAGCATCTTCGTGAGCGATCTCAACCTGGGAGCCCTGAAACTGATCGATAGAAACAGTGAGTTTACTGCTCAGACCTGGAAGATGCTCGGGTTCAAAAAGCAGCTTCGCCCGACCGACAACACTTTCTTCTTTCCTCCGATCTTCACCGACATAGGGGTCGGGGTTTACGAAGTTCAAAAATGTTTCATGCGTTCGGTAATCAAACGATACTCGAGCGGCAAGTTGGTCCTTAACTATCGGACCGGAAACCATGGCCGAAGCCCCCTGGGTGTCATAGCTTGCGATAATTCCTCTTGCTGCTGCTTCCTTGTGAAACGTAGGATCGTTTGTTTCTACAAAAATGGCACCTGCAATTGAATTCGGTCCCTGAGTCGTCGTTTGCGGACCACGAAAAACTTCGACCTGCTTTACGTCCCATAGCTCCGTATCACCGTACACGAATTGATTGAAATTTAATGGTCTGCCGTCGACCTGTATCGTTGCGCGGGGACGAGAGCCACCCAGAAATCCATCTGCCCCCTGCAAAACACCGTTGGTGTCTTGTCCACGGATAGTGGTACCAGAACCATCCGCCACAGAAATGTTCGGGACTAATTCAAGAACCGAATCCACTGAGTCGGTTCCGGGACGCTGCTGCAAATGTTCCTCGGTACTAACGACAACACTTGAGGCAGTATCCTCCAGACTTCGGTCAAAGCGCTCACCGCTAACGGTTATTCCCTCCAGCGTTTCTACACCCCGAATAGCGGTCGAAGTATCAGGCGCCATGCTTTCAGGGGCCGATTCCGCGGAATCGCCATCCTGAGCAAGGGATGGAGTGCTGATGCCCCATACAATCAATGCTAAATATAAACTCAAAACACGGCCCATATACCCTCCGATTTCCTCAAGAAAGTGCGATAATCAAAAACTGAAGTGGGTTTGACCATCGTTTGCTCGGTATGTCAAGCACAGCCTTGGCCTAAATACCGCACCATCGGGTACCCGGGCGCCTACTTGCGTATTCTACTGCTTAGCGGTAGTAGGTTGTGGCTTTTCGAATAATCAAAGTTAGGGAATCCCGACATGCTCAAGGCCGCTCACATCAAACGCTGGTACTGGCTCCATACCTGGACAAGCCTTATATGCACGCTCTTCATGCTCATGCTCTGTCTGACGGGACTTCCGCTTATCTTCGCTCACGAGCTGCATCATGCCCTCGGTGAATCCCGAGAGCCGTCTGAGTTTCCCGCCGGAACCCCCGGGCAAAGTCTTGACCGCATCGTCGAGGTCGCGCTCGCCGAGCGACCCGATAAAGTCATTCAATTTCTGTTTGTCGAAGCCGGGGAAGAAAGCGTTGTTAATGTCGGCTTGAACAGGTCAATCGATTCACCAATGGAGGAGACGGAATTCGTTCAGGTAGATGCACGGAGCGCAGACGTGCTCGGTGCGAATCGATTTGATGAAGGGATCATAGCCTGGCTGCTCAAACTACACGTCGACATGTTCATGGGTCTCTACGGGAAGCTTTTTCTGGGATTCATGGCGTTCCTCCTGGTGCTCTCACTCGTG
>JAUIMJ010000219.1 GCA_030433295.1 bacterium
CTCATTCTGAACTTCAACCTTCTCGAGTGCGAGAACTCCTTCTTTTCTAACGAGCATCGAAAGATCTATTCCCTGCTTGATCAACTCTGTCGGAGACTCCGACTTGTAGAGGAAAGCCTTCATCGCGATCTTGAAAGCGCTCAGCGTATGGCTGAGGGAATATTTCATGAAGGTTACGGCGAGCGTTCCCCCGAATACAATGAGGATACTTGGGATGTTGATGAACATCAGCGCGCTGCCGCCGACAAAAATGGCACCAAGAATTGTCGATAATGCGCCAATGACGCCGAGTATAGTTCCGATATCCACGGATAAAAGTTCGCTTATTCTGGGTTAAATCAGGAGCCAAATTCCTTCTGTTCTCTATTACTATGGTCGAAAGATCTCTTAAGATTCTTGAACCATACTTCTCCCTCCTCAAAAGGAGCCCTCACGCGGCAATTTTCATAGTAAACCTAGGGAGTTAACTGCCCGAATTTTTAGCGCTTTTGCGCCCGCATCAGTGGAGGCGCTTCCCGTTCATCCGCAGAAGCGGGTTTTTGCAGCAAAAACGCATCCTTGCCGCTGCCGGAAATGTGCGGCCCCACGCAGGAATTGCGGAATGCGAGGAGGAAAAAAACGGGTGTATCCGCAGCCGATGCGATGCGGACAAAAACAAGCTATCGAACTGAATCCCTTCTGTAATAGTCTTTCTCTGAGGCGCGGACGGTTTCCCTTACACGGATTGAGGGAGGACCTGCCACAAAGCGCAGAGACACCATCTAGTGGAACACGTAACGGGAGATAAGAACGTTGTTTGGCAATTTTCGCGAAGGTAGCGAGGACTTCGACTCAGCCACGGTTTTAGGGGCCTGCATCGCATTCGGCCTGCTGCTCGCGGCAATCATACTGGGAGGCGGCTTCTTCTCCTTTCTGGACCTGAAGAGTCTCTTAATCGTTGTCGGAGGAACCGTCGGTGCGACGCTGATCTCCTTTCCCCTCAAAGAATTCCTGCGGGTTTTTGCGACGCTGCGCCTTGCGATTTATCCGGATCATTCTTCCGGACTACAGCGAGTGGGCCGGGTACTGGAAATTGCCCAGCGAGCACGTACCGATGGCGAGCTGTCCATCGAAGGTCTGAGCGCATCAGAACCGGATGGGTTCTTTCGCAAAGGACTCGAGCTGCTCGTTGACCAAATCCCGGCAGCAGAGATACGGCGCATTCTTGAACTGGAACTCGCCAACCTGGAAGACCGGCACAGACGAGGCGCCGAGCTGTTTCAGACCATGGGCGCAATTGCTCCGGCGATGGGGCTTATCGGTACCCTGATTGGCCTTGTTCGCATGCTTGAGACTCTGGAGAATCCTTCCGAAATAGGACCCGGGATGGCCCTGGCGCTACTGACAACTTTCTACGGGGCTACCCTTGCGCACCTGGTCTTCCTCCCGATTGCGGGTAAGCTGCGCGCACGGAGCGAGGAAGAGCGTCTGATTAAGGAAATGACGCTTGAGGGAATCGTTGCCGTCGCTGAAGGGGTAAACCCAATGCTAATCGAACGACGACTTCATTGCTTCCTGCCACCTGAGGAGCGCTATACCCGCTTCGGTAGCTAACGATGAGCCATTCCCCCGGAGATATTGCATTCCGAACGCTGTTTGTTAGCTTCAGTGTGATACTGCTCGGTATCTTCATTTTTCTGAACGCATTTGCCACACCGGATCAGAGTCGCTTTGCCTCAGCAGTGAATTCCATTGAGCGAACCTTTGCCAGTAACTTCGACGTCCTGAACAAGAGCGTAGAAGATTCCAGCATGGTGCTCCCCTCAGACATTCGGGAACTGTTTCCCGAAAAGAGCCAGGTTGAAACTATCGGTGCAATCGAAGCAATGATCGAAGGCGGACGACTCTCTTCAAAAAAAGAAAAAGACGACTTCCACATTTTCATTCCCATACGCGAGCTTTTTGTAGCCCGAGACGTACAGGTTCGTGCTGAATTTCTTCCGATACTTCAGGCCGTGGCACAGTATTGCAAGGTTCCTGAGCTGGCATGTGAGCTCAGGATAAACGAGCACTCGGACGAAAATGAAGGCAGTCTCGATGCACTTGAGAAAGCAAGCCGCTACGCCCAGACGCTCTACCGGACGTTTCTGGATTACGGCGTATCCCCGGCTGACCTCGAGGGGCTCGCACGCCAGATACGGCCCTCCTCAAGAGATAGCAGGAGCAAATCCGGCAATGCACAGTTGCGCATCACCCGAAAGACAGAGGGGGCTGGCGCATGAGAACTCGTTACGGAAGATCTGTCCGCCAAGCAGAGCAGGCAGATGTCTTTGCCTGGATGAATACGCTGAGTGACCTTCTTCTGCTGCTGTGCACCTTCTTTGTCCTCAAACTATCAATGTCGACACTGGAGACAGAGACGAGCAGAGAAAAACTCGTGCAGCTCCAGGGCTCTCTCTTTCCCATGCGCTCACAAGCGAGCAATGTCAGCGAGATACTCGTCACAGATGCCAAACAGGGCCAGGAAGCGGTGTCCAGTGACGCTGCTGTCGCTGACGCACTTAACAAAATCGCCGCTGAAGAGGCTGTCCCTGGCTCCGGAGGCGGACTGGGAGCCAACCGCAGCTCCATGAACGTCACAACTGAGGGAGGGGAGATCCGCATAGAACTCGGTTCTCGAGTGTTTTCATCGGGAACCGAGGAGTTTTCTTTCTACGGTGAGCGCATACTCTCGGCCCTGGCCGCCACCCTTCGTTCAAAAGAGCTGGATCTGGGGATTTATCTGCATACCGGGACTCTGGATCAGAGCGAGGACGATCCTCGTTCCCCCTGGAGCTTCAGCAGGGCCAGGTCCATGGCTGTATTGCGACAATTGATTGACGCGGGTGTCGATCCTCAGACAATTTCACTAATGGCGTATCCCCCAAATCTCCTGAAATATGAAGGTCCGAATTCTGAAGATGCGCATCTTACCTCTCGACTGCTTATTATCGTGACGATGAAAGCAAAGTAGTGGAAAATGCTGTGGCGAGCTTTTGACATATCGCCCTTGCAGCAAATTAATTCATTGGTTACAAATAGTTAACCCCCACCCCGATGTATTGAGTCAGGTTAACGCAACGAAAGAAAGAAGGCACCAGGAGATGGCTGAAGAAGAAACCGCAGAAGAAGAGGAACAATCTGGCGGCGGTAAAAAGAAGATTATAATCATCGTCGTTGCCCTTCTCCTCCTAGTTGGCATCGGAGTTGCTGTAATGTTCATGATGGGTGGATCCGGCGGTGAAGATGGTGATGATGAGGAATCTGATGAGATGGAGGACGATGAAGCAGGTGAACTGCCTGCTGCGGTCCTGGCTCTGGAGACCTTTGTCGTGAATCTTCAAGTTAAAGGTGCCTTTTTGAAAACGACTATCCAGTTGGAGTTTGTCGAACCTGAGGCACCCGCCACGATTCAGTCAGATATTCCGAAGATTAGAGATTCGGTTATCAGAATCCTGAGCAGTAAATCATCGGAGGAAATTCTCACCGCCGCTGGCAAGGAAGCAGTACGTGAGGAAATCAGAGATGGGATCAATGAGGCCATCGGGGCAGATGACGTGGCAGAGATTTACTTTACGGAGTTCATTATACAGTAAAAGCTCTCTACTCTTTACCTCAGAACTCTGAGCTAAAGAGGGTTTTCTTCCCGCTTAGTCTTTGCTTCGGCAAAGGGTGTGTTTAGGTTGTATAAGTTACGGATGAGGTTATGAACCAGGTTTTAACGCAAGATGAGATTAACGCGCTTTTGCGTGGTCTTTCGGACAGCGACATCGAGACCGATACCTTCGAGGATAATCAGGAAGAAGGTATCAGAAAATACGACCTGGCCAGTCAGGAGCGAATCATTCGCGGTCGTATGCCCACCATGGAACTCATCCATGACCGCTTCGCCCGTTCATTTCGAACCGGATTGTCAAAATTCCTTGGGCGAACGTGCTTCATCAACGTTGGCGGAATCGAGATCGTAAAATTCGGTCTCTTCATGAAAAAGCTTCCGCTCCCCTCTAGTCTCCATATCTACAGAATGCCCCCTCTGCAGGGCTATGCGCTGCTCGTGGTTTCCACACCCCTGGTATTCGGCATGGTCGACAGTCTTTTTGGTGGTAAGGGAAGCGGTAAAGTAAAGATTGAAGGTCGCGAATACACCGCGATCGAAACCCGACTCATCGGTAAAGTAGTGATGATGGCTCTCGAGGTTCTCAAGGAAGCCTGGGCCCCTATTCATCCGGTTGACTTCGTCTACGTGCGTTCCGAGTTCAACCCACTCGCAATCGCCATCGTTCCGCCTACCGATGTGGTGATTATCGTCACGGTTGAGGTGGAACTCGAACAGGAGAGCACCACGCTCACGCTGTGCACCCCGTATTCAACGATCGAACCAATTCGTCAGAAACTGACTACCGGTTTCCAAAGTAACCGACTGGAAATTGATACCGGTGTTATCCGACGGATGGAGCAGAATATTAAGAAAACCGAAATTGATGTCGGTGTGGAACTGGCCCGCGGGAAGATCACGACCCAGGAGGCTCTGGAACTGAACATCGGTGACGTAATTTCATTGGATACCAACCCGACCGAGGAAGCAGTAATCCAAATTGAACAGGTACCTAAATATAGAGGATATGTCGGTTCATATCGAGGAAGCCGCGCGGTGCGGTTTACCAGTGCAATTCAAACTGACGATGATGAGTAACAATAAAAGAGCGTTAGAAAACCATGGCTGATGAAACAAACGAAGCAGTAGAAGAACTAGCCCAGGCAGCAGAAGGGATTGTTCAGGCGACTGAAGAGTTACCGAGAAACCTCGACTTCCTGCTCGACGTCTATCTGCAGGTGAGTGTGCAGGTTGGTCAGACAAGAATGACCATCCAGGACTTGCTCCAGCTGGGACAGGGTTCCGTTATCGAGCTGACAAAGCTGGCTGGTGAGCCACTTGATGTCTACATCAACGATCGTCTCGTCGCTCGTGGTGAAGCGGTGATCGTTAACGAGAAATTCGGTGTTCGTATTACTGACATCATCTCTCAACAAGAGCGAATCGAAGGACTGGGGTAGTAGTAATGAAGGTAGTCTCATTCATACTTGCCGCCTCGCTCTTTCTTGCGGCACCGCCTGCACATAGTGAATCGCCGGCAGGCGATAGCGTGAAAGCGGAGGAGAGTACTTCTGTCGCCAAAGCCGCTCCCGCGAAAATCTCGCCGCTCATGCAGCAGATCGCAAAGGAAAGAAGTCTGTCAAAGCAGGAGAAGGCGGTGCGCCCACCGGCATTTCAACCCTTTGGCACTCTGACTAACAAGAACACCATATACTTCCTCATGCTCGCCTTCGGGGGACTGTTCGTCGCTAAGAAAATGCAACAGCAGAAAGGAACAGACCCTCTTGAAGCTGGTATCCAGGTACTTTCACGCAAGTCGCTTGGCTCAAAAACGGCCCTGCTCATCGTCGACGCACAGGGGGAACGATTTTTGCTGAGTCAGACAGGAGAAGATGTGCAGCTTCTTTCTCCCTTAGAGCTGTCTACCTACGCGGCACTCAACGAGGCTACTCCGATAACTCAGGAAGCAGCCGCCCTTCAGGAAGTTACGCGCTCCAATGCGGGAGGCAAAAGTGTCGCTGTCTAAAAGTGTGAAAAGCGTGCTTGCAATGGCACGCTCAAACCCCTGGCTCTGCATACTGCCAGTCTGTGCCGTAGTGCTTGCTGCCGCAAGTGCCTCAGCAGATCCCACCCCTCCTCTGGTGACCATTAACACCTCTGGTACACCCAGCGAGAATGGTGAGGTTTTTGCGGCACTGAAGATATCTTTGCTCGTTTCCTCAATTGCACTGCTCCCTTCAGTGCTCATGACGGTAACCTGTTTTCCGCGAATCGCGATAGTTCTCGCCCTTACGCGACAGGCACTTGGTACTGCGCAAACACCGCCAAACCAGGTAATCCTGGGGCTTTCGCTGTTTCTCACCTTTGCCGTAATGTCTCCCGTCTTCACAAAGATTTACGAGGATGCCTTTCTCCCCTATGCGGAAGATCAAATTGGTCACACCGAGGCGATTCAAAAAACCTATGGGCCGCTGCGGGACTTTATGCTGCCTCTTACGCGAGAATCAGACCTGGCTCTGTTCATGGACATCACGGGTAGTGAAACACCGGACGATCCCTCGGAACTGAGTGCCGCGGTTGTGATACCGGCGTTTATTGTGAGCGAACTCAATACCGCGTTTCAGATAGCGTTTCTTATTTACGTTCCCTTTCTCATTCTCGATATGGTCATCTCATCAGTGCTCACCAGTATGAGTATGATTACTCTCCCTCCGACGGTAATCTCTCTGCCTCTGAAGCTGATGCTCTTTGTTATCATTGATGGCTGGTCCCTCATCATCGGGAACCTTGTAAAAACCTACGGCGCAGTGTGAGGCACGACAAATGAATTTGGATGATTTCATCAGAGTAGCAAGTTTTGGTGTCGAGACAGCCATGATGGTATCTGCCCCGGTTCTCGTCTTCGGACTTCTCGCCGGGGTCGGCATCAGTATCCTGCAGGCAGCAACACAGATTAACGATGCGGCCCTCGCGTTTATCCCAAAGATACTCGCCGCAGTTCTTTCCTTGATCGTATTCGGTCCCTGGATGATCGGACAGATGGTATCATTCGCGACCTTCTCGCTTAATCAGATTCCTTTCGTAACGAACTAAGATGATCGCGCTCGGTTCAAACGTTCTCGACATAACAGGACTATGGACCTTTGCTGTCTACCTCGTGCGCATTGGCGGGGTACTTACTGTCCTACCGGGTATCGGTACCGAACAGTGGGGCCCCCAGTGGCGTATGTTTCTGGCCGTTATCATTGCATTCAGCCTGTCTCTGACCGGTATACAGAGCCCCATGCCTGATAACGAGTATCAAATGGCTCTCATGATTGGGAGCGAATTTGCTCTGGGATTCGCAATGGGAATGCTGCCGACCTTTGTTCTTGGTGGTCTCGGTGTTGCGGGTCAGGTCATCGCCGGTTCCATTGGTCTCGGACAGGCAAATATGATCGACCCGTCCCTCGGAGGCAATACCTCGGTTATCTCCCGAATGAAGACCATGCTTGCCACCATCATCTTCCTTGGCATCGAAGGCCATCATGTTGTGCTACGCGCGGCCACGGCACACCCGGGTGAACTCGGCTTCGGCATGTTTGTCCCTGGTTTTGACACCGCAGCGATTCTGACCGAGCAACTCGTACGAAGCTTTGAACTGGCGCTAATCGTCTCAGCACCCGTGCTCGTAGCAACGCTACTTACGCAGTTCGTGCTGGGATTGGTAACCAAATTTCTGCCCCAGATGAACATCTTTATTATCAGTCTTCCTCTGACACTTATCGTCGGACTCTATCTCATCTCAAATACCTACTACGGCGTTGCCGACCACGTGGTTCACGAGTTCACACGACTTGAAGAAACCACGGGCAGAATCACAACGAATCTGCGCGATGACACCGCCGAGCAACAGCAGGTCCGCACTGCACCCGCTCCGGCTGTCGCCTCCGTAAGCCCGATTTCTCGCTAAGAACGCCCTCGCGGGCAGCCAGCAGAAAAACGCAGCTGGATTTCTGTCACTATGCGGGTTGACTTTTTGACATAGGCGGAGTCCGCAGTCAGGTTTTTCTTTAGTTATTTCCGACCACTAGCCCGACCGAGACATTTGGCACCCGCCC
>JAUIMJ010000220.1 GCA_030433295.1 bacterium
TCGCTGCAGTCAACGTCGTCTTTCCGTGGTCTACGTGACCAATCGTACCTACGTTTACGTGCGGCTTATTTCTCTCAAATTTCTCCTTCGCCATCTTTGTCTCTCCAAATACTCAGGCGGTTCTCAATTTCAACCCGTCGGTCCTACCCCAAACTACGCAGTAAAACAAACGGAAACTTCCCAAATTTTAAATCAGGCCCCTATGCCCTGAGACATCACTGCCTCCCGAGGCGTTACTCACTTTCCTCCTAGCCGGCGATAATTGTCTCGGCGACCGAGTTAGGAACTAAATCGTAGTGGTGAAAGTGCATGGAAAATGTGGCTCGACCCTGGGTTTGCGAACGCAAATCCGTGGCGTATCCAAACATTTCTCCCAGCGGCACTTCGGTATTAACCACCTGCGCCCCGGCACGAGCTTCCATCCCCAGAATCTTCCCACGACGTCGGTTGATATCACCAACGACGTTAGACATAGACTCATCGGGAGTTACGACTTCCACCTTCATCACAGGCTCAAGCAGCTTGGGCTCACATTGCTTCAGAGCTTCTTTAATCGCAAGCGATCCACAAATCTTAAAAGCCATCTCCGAAGAGTCAACATCGTGGTATGAACCATCGATAAGCTCTACGCCCACATCGATCATCTGGTAACCGGCGAGCACCCCGCCAGACAGAGCCTCAACGATTCCTTTCTCAACAGCGGGAATGTACTCACGAGGAATTGCTCCACCTTTGATCTGATTATCAAAGGTAAAACCTTCACCACGCTCGAGGGGAAACACGTTAATAACCACGTGTCCATACTGACCACGACCACCGGACTGTCGAACAAACTTGTGGCTAAACTCTTTGATGCTGCCAAAAATAGCTTCTCGGTAGGCCACCTGAGGCTTGCCCACGTTCGCACCGACATTAAACTCACGAGTCAGACGGTCAACGATGATTTCAAGGTGCAGCTCACCCATACCGGCGATGATTGTCTGGGCAGTCTCTTCATCGGTGCGCAATTGGAAGGATGGATCCTCCTGAGCGATTTTAACTAATGCACCGGACAGCTTGTCCTGGTCCGCCTTGGTCTTTGGCTCAATCGCCACAGAAATTACCGGATCAGGAAAATCAATAGACTCCAGCACGATCTGCTTTTTCTCGTCACAGAGAGTGTCACCGGTATGGACGTCTTTCAGCCCGACAACTGCGGCGATATCCCCCGCTCTCAGCACATCGGTCTCTTCACGCTTGTTCGCATGCATCTTAACGATACGACCCAAACGACTCTTCTTACCAGTTCGCGGAGTGACGACTGAATCCCCGGAATTGATGGTTCCAGAGTAGACCCGAATGAACGCAAGTGTTCCATGGGGATCAGAAATAATTTTAAAAGCGAGTGCTGAGAATGGCGCATCGTCATCAGCAGGACGGCTTAGCTCTTTCTCCGGGTCGTCTACGTCAACCCCTTTCACAGGCGGAATATCCACAGGCGATGGAAGGAACTCAACTACCGCATCAAGGAGAGGCTGAACACCTTTGTTCTTGAACGCCGAACCACAAAGGACAGGAGTAAAACTCTGATTAAGGCAGCCTTGTCGGATTCCTTTTTTGATTTCCTCAACGCTGAGAGCCTCACCGCCCAGGTATTTCTCCATCAGGCCTTCATCACTTTCAGCAACTGCGTCGAGCATAAAGCTACGAGCGGTTGCAGCGGTCTCTTTCAGTTGTTCGGGGATATCCGCATAATGATACTTCGCACCAAGCGTTTCCTCTTCGTAGATGATCGCGCGGTTCTCGATCAGATCGATGATACCGACAAAATCTTCTTCTCGACCAATCGGAAGCTGAACCGGAACCGGATTACCCTTAAGGCGGTCCTTGATCATGGAAACACAACGCTCGAAGTCTGCTCCCATGCGGTCCATCTTGTTGATGAAGCACATGCGCGGAACGCCATAACGATCCGCCTGACGCCAGACTGTCTCTGTCTGCGGCTCGACTCCGGCAACAGAGTCAAACACAGCAACCGCTCCATCAAGAACCCGTAAAGACCGTTCTACTTCGATAGTGAAATCAACGTGACCCGGTGTATCGATGATATTAATGCGGTGCGTGGGCATCTCGTTGTTCGCACCCTTCCACTCACAGGTGGTGGCCGCCGAGGTAATGGTAATACCACGCTCCTGCTCCTGCTCCATGTAGTCCATGGTAGCCGCACCGTCGTGTACTTCCCCGATCTTGTAGTTAACCCCTGTGTAGTACAGAATTCGCTCGGTAGTCGTGGTCTTTCCGGCATCAATGTGGGCCATGATACCGATGTTCCGTGTGCGATCGATTGGGATGGTACGTTTAGACATGATTCTTTTAATTCTTTATTTCGCTTAATAAGCTAAATAAAACGTTTAGCACCACACTTCGGCAACCCTCAGGGGCTCCCATCCAAATTGAACAAACAAATACGAGCGACACGTCGGGCACACTCCGCTCCGATTCCAGGCCGCTGCACGCCTACACCTCAGTGTGTGCAGCTATTGGAAGACAAAAGCTCCACAGGGAAAACTCAGGCAAACAGCAGAGGACCGAAAAGAGTCGGCCCGAAACAGTTCACCTCGAATAGTTTAGCCCCGAAAAATAAGCCCCGAGAAAATAGTTAAGAGGACTACCAGCGATAGTGAGCAAACGCTCTGTTCGCCTCAGCCATTTTATGGGTGTCCTCTCTCTTCTTAACCGCGCTACCACGGTTTTGAGAGGCTTCATACAACTCATTCGCAAGACGCTCCTTCATTTCCTTTTCGGAGCGAGCACGAGCGTTCTGTACCAACCAACGAATTGCCAGGGTATCTCTTCGGGCTGGTCGAACTTCCGTGGGAACCTGATAGGTGGCACCACCAACTCGTCGAGAACGGACTTCTACCATCGGGCGCACGTTGTCCATTGCCTGTTTGAACACATCCAGACCGTCGTTGTCGTAACGGGAAGCGATGGTATCGAGCGCACCGTAGAAAATCTTCTCCGAAAGAGACTTCTTCCCATCCCACATCATGCAGTTGATAAACTTGGTAACAAGCTCATCGGAGTATTTTGGGTCTGGCAATACTGCTCTTTTAAAATCTCGTCTCTTACGGGACATCGTAACAATCTCCTTGAGGTGGAAAACACTCAGGGTGAAGGGGCCTCCTTCACCACGTTATTTATTGAATCTATTGCTTCGGCTTCTTCGTTCCGTACTTAGAACGGCTCTGGTTTCTTCCGACCACGCCCTGGGTATCGAGCTTTCCTCGAACAATGTGGTAACGAACACCAGGCAAATCCTTAACACGACCACCACGTATCAAAACGACCGAGTGCTCTTGCAGGTTATGTCCCTCACCGGGGATGTAGCTGGTCACTTCAATTCCGTTGGTCAAACGAACACGAGCGACTTTTCGCATCGCTGAGTTTGGCTTCTTTGGTGTGATTGTTTGAACACGAATACAGACACCACGTTTTTGTGGGCAGCGTTGCAGGGCTCGCGACATACTACGGGTGGTTTTCTTCTTTCTACCCTGGCGAACGAGTTGGTTAATGGTAGGCATTATCTTCCTAAAACTCTAGTGGCCCGAATTCGGGAAACTTTAACTCTCATGGCACATAGTTGTCAGGACTTTGCCTGCGAAGCCGTGCAAACACAGCAGCCGCGCAACCAAACAATTTGCTCGCCAAACTCGAGCATTCGATGTGGCCCAAAACATCAGACCCACCGCCTGCCAACCAGACCCCTCTCACAAGATCACATTTTTGGAATACAATAAGTTCTCCAAGCGCTAACGAGAGCAAAAGAGAAACTCTTCAATTCCATACGCAGAACACGTTCCCGGGCATATAATTTCCGGGGACCGATTACCTAAGCCATAAAGGCCTGCAATGCAAACAAATCGGACAGATTGATCTGCGTGGCACCCCAACAAAAAATCCCACCCGAATCATCTCATCGGAAGCGAGACTTTGAAGCAGTCCTTCCACGACCGCTAAGGGCCTGGGAACAGGACCGTATCTCATGCGTTAACGGAAAAAATATCCAGAGATATGGTGCTCTTAAAACCGGGTGTATCTAGCACCAATGAGCAAAAATTGTCAAATGGTGCAGAAGAGCAAAACACCTAAAAAAACAGCGCAATGCCCGGAACATCAGACATTGCGCAGATAGAAAAAGGGGTTAATTATGACTAATTAACCCGGTATCTGGGTAGTAGTCAGAAAGACGACTTATCCAATGCGAAATGGAGCGCTCCCGCCTGCCGCCACACCTGGCGCCGGACTTCCCGGGACGACCACAACCGTTGGATTTTTCTCTTTATTTTCACTTCCTCCCTCAACCTCAAGCTTTTCACTGAGGTCTTCAGTCAGAAATCCGGTTCCCGCCGGGATCAGGCGTCCCATAATGACGTTCTCCTTCAGACCGCGTAACACGTCGACTTTCGAGCTGCTGGAAGCCTGCGTGAGTACTTTCGTAGTCTCCTGGAAACTAGCCGCAGATATAAAACTATCTGTGGAGAGCGACGCCTTGGTGATTCCAAGAAGGAGAGGCTCGTAGGTAGCGGGCTCGAGACCCTCTGCCAGAACGCGCTCATTTTCCTCACGGAACAGGAAGCGCTCTACCGACTCACCTTCGAGGAAGCGGGTCTCACCAGCGTCCACAATTCGAACCTTGCTCAGCATCTGGCGCACGATGGCTTCAATATGCTTATCGTTGATGCGAACCCCCTGAAGTCGATAGACTTCCTGAGCTTCGTTAACGAGGTATTTAGCAAGTTCCCTAACTCCAAGAATTCGAAGGATATCGTGTGGATTCGGCGCACCACTGGTGAGGTTTTCCCCCGCACGAACACTATCGCCGACCTCAACAAGCACGTGCTTGTTCTTGGCGATGAGGTATTCGACCGGCTCACCAACTTCGGGTGTCACAATAATTCTGCGCTTACCGCGATAGTCTTCACCAAAGGAAACTACACCGTCGATATCTGTCACATCTGCGGGAAGCTTAGGCTTTCTAGCCTCAAACAGCTCCGCAACACGAGGCAGACCACCGGTAATATCCTTGGTTTTGGTCGTCTCACGCTCTCGCTTCGCGAGCACGCTACCAGGGAATACTTTCTCATTGTTGTCGACAACGACTTTAACCCCGACTGGCAGATAGAAAACCAACTCCTGCCCTTCGTCCGTCTTAATGACAATCGCCGGACGCAAATCAGTGCTTCGGTCCTTCGCCTCACAGATTTCTCGCTCGGCAAACCCGGTTCGCTCGTCAGTACGCTCTTCCATGGTGATATCATTGATATCGCGCCACATTGCAGTACCACCTGCCTCGGTCATAATCGGCACCGAGAAAGGATCCCACTCAGCAAGAAGAGCACCGGACTTAACAGTCGCACCCGGCTTTTCCTTAACCACGGCACCAAACACCAGCGGATGCTTCTCTCTCTCTCGACCGTCCTTAGGATCGACAATGCTTATCTCAGCCTTACGTCCCATGACAACGAGCCCTCGTGGAGACTCCACAAGATTGGCATCGTGGTAGTGCACCTCACCCGCATAACGCGCCAGCAGGTTTGTCTGCTCCGCTCGACCTGTCGCCGTTCCACCAATGTGGAACGTTCTCATGGTCAACTGGGTTCCCGGCTCACCAATAGACTGTGCAGCAATAACCCCAACAGTCTCTCCAAGATTCACGAGATGACCGCGAGCAAGGTCACGTCCGTAGCAGAGTGCGCAGACACCAAAGCGCTGCTCACACGTCAGAACGGAACGGATAGTCACCCGGTCAAGACCGGAATCAGCAATACCTCGTGCTACTTCCTCATCTATCTCCTGGCTTGCTTCGGCCAACACGTTTCCGGTGATCGGATCGACCACATCTTCCAGGGACACACGACCCAGAATGCGGTCGTAGAGGGATTCAATCTCCTCACCACCTTCTGTAAGAGCAGTGACTTCAATTCCGCTGAGCGTTCCGCAGTCACGACCGGTTACAACACTGTCCTGGGCCACGTCTACGAGACGACGGGTGAGGTATCCGGAGTTCGCCGTTTTAAGAGCAGTATCCGCCAGACCTTTTCGAGCACCGTGAGTAGAAATAAAATACTCACCTACCGACAGTCCTTCACGGAAGTTCGCCTTAATTGGCGTTTCGATGATGGAGCCGTCCGGTTTTGCCATCAGTCCCCGCATTCCAGCCAACTGTCGAATCTGCTGACTGGAACCACGAGCCCCGGAATCAGCCATCATGAAGATTGAATTGAAGCTGGATTCAGCACGTCGCTCGTCTCCTTCCTCAAACACCTCAGTAGCGATACTCGACATCATGTCACTCGCAACCCGGTCACCGATATCAGCCCAGATATCAATAGCCTTGTTGTAGCGCTCACCTGCGGTAATCAGACCTTCCTGATACTGCGACTCAACGACACCGATTCGCTCGGCAGCTTCATCGAGAAGCTCAACCTTGGAATCCGGGATGTTCATGTCGCGCATACCAATAGAAATACCGGCTCGAGTAGCAAACTGGTAACCAAGATTCTTTAGCTTATCTGAAAGGATAACAGTCGCCTTATTTCCGCAGTGACGGAAACACTCGTCCACGAGATCCCCAAGCGCTTTCTTAGTCATGACCTTATTGGCCAGCTTGAAGCTCAGTCCTTCCGGGAAGATATCGTAGAGCAGAACTCGGCCGACAGTAGTCTCCTGGAGCTCTCCATCGATGCGGACCTTAATCGCCGCCTGGAGATTAACCGTTTTCATCTCGTAGGCCATCAATACTTCTGCGGCACTGGAGAATACCCGTCCACTACCCTGAACGAACGGACGCTCACGAGTCATGTAGTAGACTCCGAGGACGATATCCTGGGTTGGGACAATAATTGGCTTACCGTGCGCAGGACTGAGGATGTTGTTAGTCGACATCATCAGAACGCGAGCTTCGACCTGCGCTTCAACTGAAAGCGGCAGATGAACGGCCATTTGGTCACCATCAAAATCCGCGTTAAAGGCACCGCAAACAAGAGGATGCAACTGAATCGCCTTACCTTCCACCAATTTGGGTTGAAAGGCCTGAATGGATAACCGGTGTAGTGTAGGAGCCCTATTCAATAATATAGGGTGTCCTTTTAAAATATTTTCTAAAATCTCCCATATAACAGGTGATTTTTTATCGACCATTTTCTTGGCGGACTTAACTGTTTTGACAATTCCCCGCTCGATAAGTTTTCGAATAACAAAAGGCTTGAACAATTCCGCCGCCATCCCTTTCGGGATACCACACTCATGCAATTTCAAATCAGGCCCCACTACGATAACAGATCGTCCGGAGTAATCGACCCTTTTACCCAATAGATTCTGACGGAACCGGCCTTGCTTTCCTTTCAAAATATCACTCAAGGATTTCAAAGGACGCCCACCTTCAGCCTTTACAGCATTGGATTTACGGGAATTATCAAATAATGAGTCCACTGCTTCCTGAAGCATTCGTTTCTCATTTCTTAAGATCACTTCCGGAGCTTTAATTTCCAAAAGCCTTTTCAGTCGATTATTTCTAATGATGACCCTCCGATAGAGGTCGTTCAAGTCCGACGTGGCGAAGCGGCCGCCGTCGAGAGGCACCAGCGGACGCAAGTCCGGCGGAAGCACCGGAATGACGCTCAGCATCATCCACTCGGGACGGTTGCCGGAACCGCGGAAGGACTC
>JAUIMJ010000221.1 GCA_030433295.1 bacterium
CTTCACAAATGTAAGCAAAGCCAAACGCCTCATTCGGATCATCCGCTCCGAACAGCCACTCGCGTGCGGAAAGTTGAAGCTCACCTTCACCGGTAAGAAAGTCTGTGATTGCTCTCTGAAGAATCGCCGCCAGAAGACGTCTTTCTGGATTGAAACCACCAACACCACGCTGCACACTGTTATTTGACCAAAGCTTCATAAGGTTTAACTCGAACTTGTTTCTACCGGTTACTAAAAATGCTGGGAGACGATTTGAGCTGAGCCTCCCACCATTTATCAATCAGGTCTTTCGTTGTTCAGAGGTTCCCCTCGGTAAAAAGTAGGGGAGCTGCCAGCGAAAGTGAGTGAAATTCCTAAAGGATTTCTCTCAGAGAACGCAATGAACGTATGCACAGCGTTCGTTGAGTGAAACTCAATCGGAAAAACCTCGAATATGTTCGGAAAAACGACTAGGGCAGTAGATTTACACCCTAAAAAACCGCGAATAGCGAAAAAAGAATCCGCAGTCTAATGTATGCTGCGGTTCGAAGTCAATGAAAATCGTAGGGCAAGGGCGATTAAATTTCTTAATCAGGACCCTCTACTCTGCGTTCCTGGACTTCTATGGTGGCTGCGAGTGTTGCGTTTACCCGCGCCCCCGAAGCTCTACAAGGTTTATACAGACCCTGAAAAGAAGTGTGCTTTTTGTTCTGCGATTTTTTCTCTCCGGGGTGGAAATGCCTCGCCAACCCCCAAATATAGCAGCCATAGCCCCTACAACCACAGCATCTGGGGGTGCGTCGCGGTCTCGCGAAGTTGGCTAACCAGTTGATTTTTTTGTTGAAATTTTATGGTTAAGCTGGTAGTGTTTCACTGTGGGATAAAGTGGGATGTTTCGGCACGCAGTGGCTACTATTCTTGGGTTCTATGGCTTCTGAACACGACAGCGAAGACGAAGTGGTATTTCGCGGCAGCTTTGAGCACGCGCTCGATGACAAGGGGCGGGTCAGCTTACCCTCGTGTTTTCGTCAGGTTCTTAAGGGGCAGGGCGAAAATACCGTTGTTTTGACGAACTTTATTACCGACGGAGCTCGCTGCCTTGAGGGCTTCTCTCTGGGGGCCTGGCGCAAGTTCGAGCAGAAGCTCGCAAAGAGAAGTCGTTTCGACCCTCAGGTGCGCAAGCTTGAGAACTTTTATCTGGCCAGAGCGGCGCTTTGCTCCCTGGACGGCAGCGGGAGGATCACAATTCCGTCGAATCTGCGAGCCTATGCCGCGCTGAGCCGAGATGTGGTCTTTACCGCGTCGCTTCATGGCTTTCGGGTCTGGGACAAGCGCGTGAATGATTTGGTTTTTCGAGAGGCTGAGGCAGCACTCCTGGAGAACCCGGGACTGTTCATTGATGTGGATACCTAATGGATAGCGGAATGCAGAGCATAATTGAGGGTCATGTGCCCGTATTGCTTGAGGAGGTTCTCGACGCCTTCAAGCCCGTGCTCGAGATGCCGGCTTCACCCCGGGTGCTTGACTGCACGCTCGGCGGAGGAGGGCATGCGGAAGCCTTGCTTGAGGCCTGTCCGAAGTTGCTGCTTTCCGGGGTTGATCGTGACTCAGCTGCAATTGAGCGAGTGAGTCGGCGTCTTTCCCGATTCGCTGATCGTATTTCCCTTGCTCAGTCCGACTACTGCGATTTTCCGGATGCTTTTGAGAGAAAGGAACGGGATGAGTATCACGGCATTTTTGCCGACCTTGGAGTTTCCTCTTTTCAGCTGGATCAGGCAGAGCGTGGATTTTCATTCACCAAACGCGGCCCTCTCGATATGCGCATGGACCAGAGTCAGGCTCTTTCAGCTTCCACCGTGGTAAACGAATACGAATTTTCAAGGCTCGCCGGGGTGTTTCTTCGCGGAGAATGCGGGGCATTATCGCATCCGCTTGCAAAGGCAATCGAATCTTCGCGTCCCGTGCAGGACACATTAGAGCTTGCGGATATCTGCTCTCGGGTCGCCGAAAAGCAACGCCGAAAGGCACCGAGGAAACGGGCACACGCCGCGACACTGCCCTTTCAGGCTATTCGCATTGAGGTGAACGGCGAGTTGCGCAGTCTTGAGACATTTCTCTCTCGAATTCCCGAAAGCCTTTTGCCCGGCGGGCGATTGGTCATCATCAGCTTCCATTCAACGGAAGACCGATTTGTCGCTCGTATGATGCGCGAATGGTCAAGAGAGCCACAAGAGCTTCGTTTTTTACCGGAGCCCAGCGAGAAGCAAACACTGGGGCGCCTGCTGACAAAGAAAGCGCTGGTGCCCACAGATAGCGAACAAGAGCAGAATCCGCGGTCGCGCAGCGCACGAATGCGGATATTTGAAAGGTGTTAACAGAGATAGTAACGATGCGAGAAAAAACGAACAATAGGGGCTCTCGACGCGTAGAGGAAACTTCGAGAATCGCGAATGCATGTGCTTTGTTTCGGCGTTTGTTCGCCCCCGGACTGCTGTTTTCTGTCCTGCTGTTTCAACTCTGGGTCCGCTTGACCCATGTCGAGCATGGTTATCGACTTGAGGAGCTCCGCTCAGTTTCACTTAAGAATGATGCGCAGCTTCGTGAGAAACGATTGGAATACGCCTACTACACGCGTCCCGATTTTCTCAGAAAACTTGCTCATCAGCGGCTTGAACTGGAACCTCTACAGCCACAGCGGATTCGTTCGCTTTCATACTCGGAGGCTGCGCAATGAACGTATACTACAGTGCTCACAGAGGCGGACAGGGTGGTACACGGCGCCGTAATGCATATCGTAAGAGTGCCGTATCGGGAAGATCCGGACGAGGCACGGGGCGCCGCGAGAAAGGTAAAGGGGGCCCGCAGAATGAGCGGAGGAACATCCGCGCCTCAAAGGAGGGCCAGGGTCTTTCTGATGCACTTTGTGTTTTGGTATGTGCTCTCGCTGTTGTTACCAGGCCTCTGGCTGCAATCGTTCAGAAAGCACTATTTTTAGACGATACCGAAGCTGCGTGCGAGCGAGCGGGCGAAGGATGCGTTCAGTCTCGACTTTTCGTTCAAGGATTCCTTATGTGCCTTGCGGCATTGGTCGTGGTGGGGCGTTTATACTATCTCCAGGGTGAGCAGCACATGACGTGGCTGCATCGTGCAGCCCGGCAGCATGAGACAAAGGTTGCTGTGGAAGGTGCCCGGGGGAGTATTCTCGATACCAGTGGCAGAACCATGGCCGTATCTGTGGAGGCCCTTGGGCTTGCCGTGCATCCTCATCGAGTTACTGACGCGAGCAGTCTCGCAAAAAAATTAGCGCCCTTTACCGAAAAAAATGAAGAGGCACTGGAGAAGATTCTGAGCTCAAACAAGAGATTCGTATGGCTTGCTCATGGGCTGCCCCGCGAAAACCGAGAAGCACTGCAATCGATATCCACGACGGAGATTTCGCTCATCCCGGAGTTTAGAAGGTTCTATCCTCAGGGGGAAACCGGTGGCATTCTTCTGGGTGCGGTAGGCCGAGTCGGCGTAGGTCTTGCGGGCATAGAGCTCGCCCAGAACAAGTATCTGTCGACTTCCGGATATGTCCTGCCCGTTCAACGAGATGCCAAAGGTCGCCTCCTCAGAATGAATCAAGCATCCTCAGGACAGGCAATGTCTATGTTACCTGCGAGTCTCGCTCAGGAGAGCGAGGAGGATGAATCGGAGTTTTTCCGTAATGAAGGCAATCAGCTTCAGCTCTCAGTCGATATCGTCATTCAGGAAATTCTTGAGTCGGAGTTCGCTCGAGGTGCTGAGGATGCGCAGGCAAAGCGTGTCTTTGGGCTCGCGATGGACGCCGATACCGGCGAAATTCTTGGGTTGGGCCAGACCGCGACGTTCGACCCGAACCTAAAAGCAAAGAATCGCGTGCGCCGAATGCGCAACGTATCGATACAAGATAATTTTGAACCCGGTTCAACGTTGAAGCCGATCGTTGCCGCCGCCGTGCTGGAGGCTAAGAAAGCCCGTGCTGATGAGGAAATGGACTGCGGGACCGCTCCGTACCGTTTCGGAAAGCACTTCATTCGGGACGCACACCCGGTCGGTAAGGCCAGTTTTTCTGAGGTGCTCGTGCAATCATCAAATATCTGTATGGCGAAGTTGGGTCGACGCCTCGGCAAAGAGGCCCTGCACCAGTCATTGCAAACATTTGGTTTTGGTGAGGTAAGCGGATTAGAATTGCCTGGTGAAGCCAGGGGGATTCTCCGAAACGCGCGCTCCTGGAGAACAATCGATGTAGCAACCCATTCCTTTGGTCAGGGGGTGGCTGTTACGGCCCTGCAGCTGGTGCGGGCCTATGCTGCGCTTGCAAATGGCGGACTTCTGGTTAGTCCGACGATCGTCAAGTACCCGAACGTGCGAGACCGTGCTCCTCAGCGCGTTATTCGGCGGGAGGTAGCGGAGCAGATAAAGAACGCCATACTCGGAGTTACTGAATCACCCACAGGAACCGGTAAGCGCGCCAGAATACCAGGTGTGCCGGTATACGGGAAAACTGGAACTGCTCAAAAGGCACGGGTGGATGGGCGTGGGTACGATCCCGATCGCGTTCTCGCATCGTTCATTGGTTTCGTGGACGGTTCGCATGTGGGAGTTGATCGGCGGATAGTATTGTTTGTTGCCGTTGATGAACCAGGGGTGAGCCCGAGATGGGGAGGCACGCTCGCGGGGCCGGTATTCAAGCGGTCCATGGAGCGGATACTTTCCCACCTCCTGACTCAGAGTTCTAAAGGCGTCCAGCGGGCCAGCCTCGCAACGAAGGCCCAAAATCTCAGCTAATTGGGTACTTGCGAAACTCTTATCGGTTGGCCGCTTTACTGACCTCTGACACTGGTGCAGTATAAATCAGAGCATTTCGCTGACCGTCGAAAACCCCTGTTTGTTGCTGGAGCCGTATGAAAACAAAAACGCTTGGAAGCCTTTTCTCTACATTCGAGAATGTCCTGCTTGAGATTCCGTCTAATGTGAGTCGTATAGAGCAGGAAGACCTTCTCAAACGTCCGATTAGCGGTCTTTCAGATGATTCGCGAAGCATCGCTGAAGGAAACGTCTTTTTTGCGGTATCCGGGGCCGAACACAAAGGCGCTGACTTTATCATGGACGCTGTTGACCGTGGTGCGTCGATAATCATCAGCGAACTGGGCGAGCGTCTGCCTGAAACAACGGTGCCCGTCTTAGAGGTTCGTGATGTACGCTATGTTCTGGCCCTGGCGTACGGAGCCTTCTATAATTCCCCAAGTGATGGCTTACGGGCTATCGCCGTTACCGGAACTAACGGCAAGACGTCTGTTAGCTGGATTCTTGCTCGGGTGCTTAGTCAGCTTTCCGGACCCTGCGGGCTGGTAGGCACGCTTGGGCTTGGCCTCGCCGAACGCGGGGGCTTTGAAACCAGAAGCACCATAAATACCACGCCTCATCCGAGAATGATTCAGGAACATTTGCGTGAAATAGCAGATAAGAGCGCTGTAGCATGTGTCTTCGAGGCGACTTCCCAGGGTATCGCTCAGCGACGATGTTCGGGAATTCACTGGAACTCAGCTATCTTCACAAACTTATCACGGGATCATCTGGACCTGCATGGGTCCATGGAGCAGTATGCGAAAGAGAAGTATGCGCTTTTCTACCACGATCTGTGTAACAGCGAAAAAGAAGGGCGCAGTGCAATCGTAAATGTCGATGACGAGTGGGGTATGCAGCTGCACAAAGGGCTGACTGCAAAATCCTCGGCTATCAGTACTCTCTCATATGCGATTAGCCACAAGGATGCAGATTGCTATCTGCTCGACGAGAATATCAGCAGCGGAGCTACGTTTGCTCGCTTTTCAATTGACCGTCAGGAATGCGAGCTTCGTTCTTCGCTGATTGGGCGATATAATCTGAGCAACCTGCTTGGCGCTGTTGCGTGCTTGTATTCCCAGGGTTTCGAACTCGAGCAGATTGTTGCTGCCGTGGCCGAGGTGCCCTGTGTGCCGGGGAGACTTGAGCTGGTCGCCGAAAATGATGTTGCCGTGTATGTCGATTACTGTCACACCCCTGACGCCTTGATCAGTGCGCAATCGTCGCTGAAAGAGCTGGGACCAAAGCGCCTGATCACCGTGTTTGGCTGTGGGGGTGATCGCGATCGGGGGAAACGTCCGCTGATGGGCAAGGCCGTTGCTGCAATTGCCGACCATGCGATCGTCACATCCGATAACCCGAGAACGGAGGATCCGAATCAAATAATCGACGATGTGGAACCGGGACTATCCGTTGATGAAGGCTCCTCCTTCACCTGGGAGCGTATCGTCGATAGGGGCGACGCCATTTCCCATGCTGTCTCAATTGCGCGACCGGGTGATATTGTGCTCGTTGCCGGAAAAGGGCATGAAGATTATCAGGAGATAGGGAAGGAGCGCATTCCGTTTCTCGACAAAAGCGTTTGCCTTGGCGCTATGCGCGCAAAAGGTATACTATAATACGCATTTCCAGTTTAGCCATAAGCTATTGAAAACACAGGCTTTATACCCAAGCGGGGATGCCTTGTGCGGCGATGCTGCGTTTTATGAATCGACGGTAGTGAAGTGCGCCCCGGAGAGAGGCTTACTCCCTAAACCCAGACATTTTTCTAGTTCACCACGATGCTCTATCACCTCTTATATCCGCTCAGCGAGTATTTTAGCGTCCTCAACGTCCTGCGATACCTTACGTTTCGCTCAATGGCGGCCTTTCTCTTGTCGATTACGCTGGTGCTGGTGTTACAGCCACGATTCATTATGTGGTTTAGAAATCGTCAGCTCGGGCAACCAATACGCAGTGACGGACCAGAGAGCCACCAGAGTAAAAAGGGCACGCCTACCATGGGCGGTCTGGTGGTTGTTCTTGCCGTCGTTGCCAGCACTCTTTGTTTCGCCGATTTGTATAATCCCTACGTCTGGTCTCTGGTCGGCATTACGCTTAGTTTCGCCGCGCTGGGATTTATCGATGACTACGAAAAAATTCGCGGTAAGAGTAGCCGTGGTGTTCGGGCAAAAACCAAGTTTGTCTGGGAACTTTGCATAGCCGCGTTTTTCATCGCTCTGGTGCTCTATCTGTCTCCGAGCTTCTCGACTGCTGTCAGCGTTCCGTTTTTCAAGAATGTTAGCCTTGAGCTGGGCTGGTTATTCATTCCTTTTGCGACATTGGTTGTCGTGGGTTCTGCGAATGCGGTGAATCTGACAGACGGCCTGGACGGTCTGGTTATCGGCCCGGTTATGACGGTTGCCTTTGCCTACGGAGTTTTTGCCTACGTTGGCGGGCACTCCAGAATCGCGGATTACCTGCAGATCAGTTACATAGCCGGCAGCGGAGATCTGGCCATCTTTGCTGCTGCAATTGTGGCAGGCGGATTGGGCTTTCTATGGTTTAACGCCTTTCCGGCACAGGTGTTTATGGGCGATGTTGGCTCTCTGGCCCTCGGTGGTGCCCTGGGAATGTTAGCAGTATTGGTAAAACAGGAACTGTTGTTGCTGATTGCCGGGGGTGTCTTTGTCCTCGAAGCCCTTTCAGTCATGATACAGGTTTCCTCGTACAAATTGCGCGGGAAACGGGTTTTTCGCATGGCCCCCTTGCATCACCACTTTGAATTGAAAGGCTTAGCGGAGCCCAAGATCATCGTGCGCTGCTGGATAATTTCTATTGT
>JAUIMJ010000222.1 GCA_030433295.1 bacterium
CGCGGAAGATCGTCGTTTTTCTGGCCCGCTGTTTGCCTTTCAACGAATTGTCCCGGACTATCTTTCGATCAACTTTGTCGACCGCTTTGAGCGGGTTGAGGATTTCAATCTGGGAAACGAGTTAAACTTTCGAACGCAGGTTGCTCCCAAAGCTCTGGGTTCGCGAGAGGATACCCTGTTGTTAAAAGCCAGCACCACCGATGGCTGGCGACTCACTCCCACTTCTTTCTTTCGAGCGGAGATAAATGGGGCCAGTCGCATTGACCTCCATGAGGTAAGTAACGTGCTTTTTGGTGCACGTTTGAAGTTCTACGATATCGTCGGTGCCCTGCAGCTTGGGGGCTTCTATATCGGGAAACATACTCTGGCCTCTTCTCTGTCTATCGATATTGGAGAGAAGTTGGATCGAGACTTTCAGCTATTGTTAGGCGCAGGTAATGGCTTGCGGGGGTACAAGGATAGGACATTCTCCGGCGACCATAGGATTGTTCTTCACCTGGAGGACCGCTTTTATATGGTTGAGGATGTCTTTCGGCTGCTCAGTATTGGAGGGGCTCTGTTTTTCGATGCCGGTGGAACCAGCGATGACGGAATTTCCGATTTATTGAAAGATAATTTGTATGCGGATGTGGGATTTGGGCTTCGTTTTGGTGTTTCACGTTCCTCGGGAGGGGCGGTGATTCGAGCGGATGTGGCGTTTCCGCTCCGGGACGGGCCCGATGGAAGCGGTACTTTTGAACCACGCTTTATCATCACCGCAGGGCAGGCTTTTTCGGCAAAACTCCCATCTGAGCGTCTGCGTTCTCAGGCTGCCAGCGTCAGCGCTGGATTTCTACCCTGATTGATGCTATCCGAGAGAGCGTTTTTTTAGCCGTCAGGGCCTTGAGTCGACCTGCTTAAGTGCCCCAGATAACGTCTTTTTTTATCCTACGTCCCTTTCTGGCGTCGTCCGTTTCATCTGTCTCGGGCTTTGCTTGTGTCTCGGGGCCCAGCCAAGTGTATAGGTGACCAGATGAATGCTCCTTCAGATCCACAATCCTCCGTCGCAAGGACGTTTAACGGCGCGCCTGGTGCTCCCGCGCCAGTCGGCCCGTACAGTCAGGCTGTCTCGGCCTCGGGCTTGCTGTTTCTCTCGGGGCAGATTGCTCTTGATGCGACAAGTAATACATTGGTTGAAGGAGGTGTTGCGGAACAGACCAGGAAAGTTCTCGAAAACATTTCTGCAGTGCTCTCCTTCTCAGGCTCATCACCAGAGCAGATAATTATGAGCAGCATCTTCCTGGCTGAGATGAGTGACTTTGGGGTGGTGAATGAAATCTATGGGAACTATGTTTCCTCCTCCAATCCTCCCGCGAGGCAGACGGTTGCCGTCAAGGAGCTCCCGCTGGGAGCGCTGGTGGAAATTTCGGTCGTTGCGACAGCAAAGACGAGCTGAGCAATAACGTAGACGTTAAATATTTGTATTAGAGTTTCGGAGATCGCATGGCAACACTGCCTGAACTACGAGAAAAAATAGACTGTCTTGACGACGACATCGTCGGCTTGCTTATGAAGCGTGCTGAGCTTGTTCTTCAAGTCAGAGAGACGAAGAAACGGGATAAGATAGATATCTACTCTCCTGCGCGGGAGCGAAATATTCTCGATCGTATACTGAGTATTGCGGAGTCCGGTTCTTTTCCGCGGGAACCCCTTGAGCGGATTTTTATCAACATAATAAGCGCCACGCGATCTCTGATTGGAGATCTGCACATTTGCTGCCTTGGTTCGGACCTTTCTCTCGGTGCGCAGGCTGCATTGAGACACTTCGGCGAGGATGTTCATATTACCGGTGCGACAAGCACTGAGGACGCCTTTGCCAAGCTCAGTCGTGGCGATGTCCATTTTGCTGTTCTGCCGGCGACGGCAAGTTCAGGTGGCCTTGTCGCAGAAACCTTCGACCTTCTCATGCCCTCGAGCATGCAGATTATTGGCGAAGTGGAAGTGCAGGAGGGACTGGCACTTTTTTCCAATGCTGAGGCGCTTGCGGACATTCAAAAAGTGTATGTGGTCGGCACGGAGGTAAAGCAAGTGATGCCCTGGCTCGCAGCGAATGTGGCTCAGGCAGAGGTATGTGTGACGCTGACTCCGGACTCGCTCATCGACGATTTGAGCAGTAATCCGACAATTGGTCTGGTCACGGCCGAGGCGGCTGGCACAAAGCAGAATCTAAAGACTCTGGCTACGGGCCTGGATCAGACACCGCAATCGGGGACGCGATTTATTGTGCTGGGTGCGACGGCTGCGCCAAAAACAGATCACGATAAAACCTCAATCGCTTGCTATGCCGAAGAGAGAGCCGGTGCGCTCAGAGATATTCTTCAACCATTTTCTGCTCGCGGTATTACGCTTCTGCGTATTGAGTCGCGCCCTATGCGCAACCGTGCCTGGGAATACGTGTTTTTCATCGATTTTGAGGGACATCAGGAGGACGAAAATGTGCGCGAGGCTCTTGAACAGTTAAAAACCATAACATCCTACTGCAAGGTTTTGGGAAGTTATCCTCATGTGTGTTTTTCCTAATGGGTACTGATGTACGTAAGGCCGTTGCGCCGACGCCTCTGCGAGGTGAGATCTCTTTGCCCGGCGATAAGTCAATTTCACACCGAGCAATTTTGTTTTCTTCATTTGCCCGAGGCAAAGCCCGGGTTCTTACCTCTGTGTTGGGGAGAGACAATTTTGCGTCACTTCGCATCATGCGACAGCTTGGAACTAAGGCCTCAGGAGCACTGAGTCAGAAAATGCTGTCGCTTGCGTCTGAGGAGGGTTTGGATGGCTTCTCGCTCAGCGGTGATGATACCTGTGAAATCGTAATTGAAGGAATGGGTTTGCAGGGGTTTAGCAGTGCCGGCTCAGCTCTTGACTGTGGAAACAGTGGAACGACTGCGCGACTGCTCTGTGGCCTGCTTTCCGGCCAGCAGTTTGAGTCCCAGCTCATCGGTGATCACTCGCTGCAGAGCAGACCCTTTAAGCGAGTAACCGAACCGCTTGGGCATATGGGTGCCAGGTTTAGTGGGGACAGATTGCCCTTAACAATTTTTGGTCCGGAAGGAGCAAAATTAAAGGGAATAGCCTATGACTCGCCGCGTGCGAGTGCGCAGGTCAAGAGCGCTCTCTTACTCGCTGGTCTTCAGGCTGACGGGGATGTTCGTGTGAGTGAGTCTCATTGTTCTCGGGATCACACGGAGCGCATGCTTTCAGCGATGGGATGTCATCTGGAGTCTGGATTGCGTGCCGATGGACGTTGGGAGGTTTTGCTCCCCGATTCGGGCAAGCGCGATCACTACGATGCGCTTGATATTGTCGTGCCCTCTGATTTTTCTGCAGCTGCGTTTTTCCTGGTAGCAGGGAGCATTGTTCCCGGTTCGGAAATTATGATGCGCAATGTCGGATTTAACAAAACGAGGATTGGCTTGTTTTCCATACTTGAGGGCATGGGCGCTTCTTTCACCTGTGAGAATGCGAGAAGTGTAGGTGGAGAAGAGGTGGTTGATATTTTAGTTCGTTCCGCGAGTTTGCGAGGTGTCTCGGTTTCGGCAGAAGACGTCGTCCTCGCAATCGACGAAATACCGATCCTGGCGATTGCTGCGGCTTTTGCAGAGGGTGAGACTCTCATTAGCGGAGCCTCGGAGCTTCGCGTAAAGGAGAGCGATCGCCTGACCATGACCGCAAACATTTTGCAGTATTTTGGGGTTCCGGTGGAGGAACTTCCCGACGGTCTGCGCATTCAGGGACAGTCGTTTGAGGCTCCCGGCACCATTGAGCGTGTCGACGATTCCTGGAAATCGACCGGTGACCATAGAATCGCAATGTCCGGAGCGGTTTTGGGCTTTGCTCAGGGTTTGGGATTTGAGCTCCATGATAAAGAGGCTGTGGAGACCTCTTTTCCGACATTTGCCGATTGTTTTCAGTTGCTTACCTAGTCCGGTATCTGTCGGCACCCGGGTGCTGGCGTAAAATAGTAGGGAATAAGGCGTTTTGATTATCACCATTGATGGTCCTGCTGGCTCGGGTAAGTCGACAGTGGCCCGTAAAATTGCTAAGAAGCTGGGCATCATACACCTGAACTCGGGTGCGCTTTTCCGGGCGATTGGGCTAAAAGCCAGGCGCCTCGGACTGGAGCTTGATGATGAGGCCCGGATAGCTCGTCTGGCTGCTGAGACTACCTTTGAATTCGTTCTATCGGGGTCTGAAGCAGGGGAGATGCAGGACGGCGGCCCCGATACGCGATTGCTCGTCGACGGGGAAAGTATCGATGAACGTCTGGGTTCAGCTGAAGCCAGCCTTCTTGCCAGTCGCATAGCCGTGCAGGCCCCCCTGCGGGATGTCTTGCTCGAAGTGCAGCGGGACGTTTCTCAAAAGCACTCACTGGTTGTTGAAGGCCGAGACGCCGGCACGGTTGTTTTCCCTGAAGCGGAGTTTAAGTTTTATCTCGATGCAGATGTGCGGGTGCGAGCGCAGAGGCGTTGCGAAGAGCGGCAGGGAGCCAGTGGGGAACCGCTGGATGTTGCGAAGGTGCAGGCTGAGATTGAGGCAAGAGACACTCGTGATGCGACGCGCGAGATTGCGCCTCAGGTAGCCGCGGATGATGCGATACGAATTGATACCAGCGAGCTCGGCATAGACGAAGTTATTGAAGAGCTTTGTAGCAGGATTAAAACAGAATCAGCACCATAGGCGGTGTTGAGGGAATGCGATTTACCAAATGAGCGAGAGGCATAGAGATGTGCTTCTTAATATTAACACCAAACCAAATACAACCTTATTATTATGAACCAACAGGAAATAGTTAACGAATCAGAACTGGCAATTGAATTTGAGGCGCTTCTTGAGGAGTCCTTCGATGCCACAAAACCCGGTGAGTTAGTTACCGGAAAAGTAATCGATGTAGGACGTGACCACGTTGTCGTCGATATCGGATTTAAGTCCGAGGGACATATCCCACTAAATCAGTTTATAGATTACGATGGTAGGTACCACGTTCAGGTCGGAGACGATGTTGAAGTTCTTCTCATGTCGCCCGAGAATGAGCACGGTGAGGTCGTTCTTTCGAAAGATCGGGCTGAGCAGCTCAAGACGTGGAACAAACTAGAGCAAGCCTTTGGCGACGAAGAAGCGGTTACTGGTCGCGTCGTTCAGAAGGTGAAGGGTGGCTTGCAGGTCGACGTCGGCGTGCCGGCGTTTCTTCCAGGCTCACAAGTGGATATCCGCCCACAGCGCAACCTCGATAAATTTGTCGGGGAGGAGATGCAGTTTAAGATTCTCAAGTTTAGCCGTGAGCGAGGAAACATCGTTCTTTCTCGACGTGTAGTTCTTGAGTCTGAGCGTAAAGCGCTTAAGCGAGATACCATTGGTCAGTTGGCTGAGGGTGTTGTCATGGAAGGTATCGTGAAGAACGTTACCGACTATGGTGCTTTCATTGACCTTGGTGGTATCGATGGACTGCTCCACATTACAGACATGTCATGGGGTCGTGTTAACCACCCGGCAGAGCTTCTTAGTGTAGGTCAGACGGTTCCTGTAGTTGTTCTCAAGTACGATGCTGAAAACGAGCGTGTAAGTCTCGGTATGAAGCAGTTGCATGAGAACCCATGGCAGCAGGTCGAAGCAAAGTACACTTCCGGCTCCACGATTTCCGGTAAAGTGGTCAGTCTGACTGACTACGGTGCTTTCGTGCGGCTTGACGAAGGAATTGAGGGTCTGATTCACGTTTCTGAAATGAGCTGGACTCGTAAGATCCATCACCCATCAAAGGTCTTGAGTGTTGGTCAGGAGGTTGAAGCTGTAGTTCTCGAAGTAAGTGCTGAGAACCAAAGAATCAGCCTCGGTCTCAAGCAGCTTACTTCAAACCCATGGGAAGAGCTTGCTCAGGAATTTCCTGTCGATTCTAAACTTACCGGAACAGTTCGCTCGGTTACCGACTTCGGTATCTTTGTGAACGTGAAGGATGAGATCGATGGTCTTGTACACGTTTCTGATTTCTCCTGGACCAAAAAGATTAAGGATCCGAAGGAGATTAAAGAGCTCTACAAGAAAGGTGACGAGGTTGAAGCAGTTGTTCTTGAGATTGATCCTGACAACGAGCGACTCAGCCTTGGTATCAAACAACTCACTCCGGATATCTGGGAGAGCGTTCCACAGCGTTATCCTACCGGTGCGAAAGTGAAAGGTACGGTTACCAGCATTACTGACTTCGGTATCTTTATGGAGCTCGAAGAAGGTGTTGAAGGCTTGATTCACGTTTCTCAGCTGGGAATCCAGCGTGGAGAGGATCTCAAAGAGAAGTTCTCTCTTGGGGATGAAGTGGAGGCTGAAGTTATTAACGTCGACCGTAACGAGAGACGTATCAGCCTCAGCATGAAGCAGGCCAAGCGAAGAAAAGAGAAGGAAGAATACGCACAGTATCTCGACGATACGAGTGCAGCTGTTACCTTCGGAGATCTTCTTCAGCAGCAGCTGGGTGGAAACGAAGACGAGGGCTCAGAGTAGACCTCGTTCGCACTACACCGTGCAAAGCGGGGGTGGCATTTTGTCACCCCCGCTTTTTTATTGCCCGCTATCGGCGGATAGGGCGGTCGAAGGGTAGAATCGTACTGTTTTCTGAAAACTTTTCCTGCGATCGCTCAGCATGAGGTATGCTATGCATGATGTCGGCAGCGGTTTTCGTCGCTGTTCGCCTTCTTGCCAGTATTATGAATTTTTGTAGACGGCTCGCTATGGACTGGAATCACCCTACCCATCATCCCACGAAATGCTCTCTCATTAGAGAAAAGAGCTTTTACGTAATCCTTGCGCTTCTGCTCGGATTGTCTGTCCCCGCGTGTAACTACCAGGGTGGCCGCTCACTCGACTCCGGAGATGATTCCAGACGAGCTAAGCAGGCGGAGCCGGAGGTATCTCTGCCCGCAAAGCCGGTATTGGCGTCTTACTATGGGCCGAAATTCCACGGAAAGAAGACGGCTAGTGGAGAGATATTTGATCAGAATGCCCTAACGGCAGCCCATCGGACACTGCCGTTCGGTTCGCGAGTTCGAGTCACTCATGTGGCGAGTTCTAAGAGCGTCGTTGTCAGGATAAACGACCGGGGTCCCTTTAAGAAAGGAAGAGTTATCGATCTTTCCGCTGCGGCCGCTAAGACAATCGGGCTGGAAGGCGTGGAGAAAGTAAGGCTCAAACTGCTGCGCTAAAGTAGTCTTTAGATAGGACTGTACCGGTGTATCCAAGGACTGCTGAAGACGCCGCTGAAGTAGCAAGCACAATTTGAGCGCCAAAGACAGCGAACAGCTCCGCTCAGGGTTTTATGGAATCAGCTCTTGCGGGTCTTGCGATCCTGCTTAATAAAATCCAAAACTTCATCCGGGTGATCCCCTGGCTTTACTTTTGGGTAGCTCTGAATAACTTTTCTGTCGGGGCCGAGTACAAAGCTCGCTCTGGTGATTCCTTCGTATTTTTTCCCCATAAATTGCTTTGGACCATAGACCCCATATTTCTTTGATACGGCAAAGTCGGTGTCGGAGAGTAGGAGAACTCCGAGGTCATGCTTGTTACAAAATTTTGTCTTAGTTTTTTCG
>JAUIMJ010000223.1 GCA_030433295.1 bacterium
ATCGCGGGGAAGCGCAGCTCGCAGGGGGTAAGAAACCCAAGGTAGCCAACGAGCTTTGCAAAGGAGTGGGCCAACGGCAGAAAAAGACAAAGCGAAGTCGAATCATCGATTAGACCGCTGTCGAATGCCTGACGAACGTTGGATAAATGGTTCCCATGCGTTTGCATAACCCCTTTGGGGGGGCCTGTCGTTCCCGAGGTGTATACCAGAGCGGCAAGTTCATCTCGTGAAATCGAGTCGAGTCCTTCGGGGGTATCGGCTTCCTCCCGGGAGACAAGTTCACTCAGGCATATGACAGAATCATGATCCTCGACATCTTCGATAGAAATTATTTTCTTTAGTGCGATCTCTACCTGACACTCCTCGCGATCCTCATGGCCGGGAATGCTTGAGGTCGTGGAACAAATCGCCAGGAGTTTATCGACCTGTTCCTGATTCTCCGCAATCACCACTTCGCTGCCGGAGTCGTAGAGAATATAGGCGACATCATCTTCGGGGAGGCTCTGGTAAATAGAAACGCTCACTCCTCCCACGGCAAGAATGGCAATATCTGCTTCCATCCATTCCGGGCGGGTTCCCGAGAGGATCGCTACCCTGGAGCCGGGGAGCACGCCGATTGACTGCAGGTAACGAGCGATTTTGTTTACCCTTCCGCGGACCTCCCTGAAGGTGGCCGAACGCTTGGACCTCACCGCATCCGGTTCACTCGGGTTAGGCACGGCCTGCTGATACACGCATAGGTCAGGGGACTCAGAGGCCAGTCGATAGAAGGCGTCAGCAATGTTATCGGACTGTGCAACGATCTTTGCCATGCTACTCTTGCCTCACTCTGATTGCATATCTAATTTATGCTCAATACGAGCCCACACCTTATATATTGATACGTAATTGGCGTTTCGTCGAGCACCCTTATTGTAGCTGTAAGACACAGGCTATGCGATTTTTCGGCCATTCTCATGTTTTACATCCGGAATCCCCACAGCCCTGTCTCATCTTTAGTTTTGGTCTTTGGGCAAATGGACTATGCTCGAAAGATGGGAGCACGGAGCTGGAATTAAACCGCCCGCGAATCCCGGAAATTTCTGTTCGCCCTTAGTTTCTTTGTGTTTCACATGCACTTGATCGAATTAAAACAATTGGATTTTTGTCTTCCCTGGAGTCCTGGATGGTAACCCTGATCACTGTTGTATTGGTATCAATCGGTGTTTCTGCCCTTTGCTCTCTGATGGAAGCCGCCCTGTTTACCGTTCCGCTGCCCCACGTTCGGCATCTCTCAGAAAGTGAGAGTCGCAAGGGTAGTATTCTGATGGATTTTAAGAACAATTTAGCGCGTCCGATCGGTGCGATTCTTATTCTGAACACCATATCCAACACCCTTGGTGCAGCGATTGCCGGGGCGCTGGTTCTCGACCTGTACGGGGAAGAAGCAGTTTTCGTTTTTTCCATCCTCTTTACCATTGTCATTCTTTGCTGCAGCGAGATCGTACCCAAGCAAATAGGTTCTGTGTATGCCAAGCCGGTGGCAGCGGGAATTGCGGTTCCTCTTTATTACCTGCTGAAGATATTCTGGCCGATGGTTCGCATGAGTGAAATGTTGGCTGCCTTTGTCGGCAATACCGCGAGTGGTCCTTCGGTATCGACTTCAGAGGTTCTTTCGATGGCAGAAATTGGTCGAGAGGAGGGGGTCTTGGATCACCTCGAGGGCTCGGTGATACGAAATGTCGTGGGTCTGGACAGGGTTCTGGTGAAGGATATTCTAACCCCACGGGTGGTAGTGTTCCGACTTGCTGCGACATCGAAAATAGAAGACCTGCGGGCGGAAATTCTGAGCTGGAATCATACCCGGGTGCCCCTCTACGATGAGGATAACCCTGATTCCATCTCGCGTTACGTCATACAGCGAGACATCTTTCGCGCCTTTATCAAAGAGGACACTGATGTTGACGTAATGAGTCTTTCGCGTCCCCTGACCACCGTTTCGGTTTTCATGCGTGCGGACAAGTTGCTTCTTCAAATGTTCGAGATGAGAGAGACCATTTGTTCGGTCGTCGATGAGCACGGCGGTTTCGCCGGCATTGTCACTCTCGAAGACATTATTGAAGAGATAGTTGGCAGGGAGATCGTCGATGAATACGACGCCGTAAGCGACCTGCGTTCCTACGCCCAGATTCTTCATGCGAAATCCAAGAAGGCAGACAGCGAAGTCGAATAGTAATTTCAGGTCCGCAGGCGGTAGGTGAAGGCCTTCGATGGTCTGGAAAAGTCATACTGCTTCTGCCAGGCCTCGGGAAGCTCTTCTCTCGGTGTTTCCTCGAAGCCGAGAGAGGTGAAAAAATCCCACATTTTTGGCGATGTGCTTAGTGAAAATGCCATATGTTTTCCGTCTTCGGCGGCACGCTCAAGCGCCTTTCGGGCCAGTTGCCGCGCTCTTCCTTTTCCTTGAAATCTCGGCAGGGTGCAAAACTTTGCGAGTTCTACCTGCTCACCATAGTCTACAATTTTGACCGAGGCTACGATGGCTTCGTTGATCGTATAGACGAAAAACTGTCCAATCTCTCCGGCAATGCCATCCTCGGTGACCGGAAGGATTATTCCATTCGCCACATACGGTTTGATGAGGGTGATAAGCGCACGAACATCACTTAAACGCCCAGGACGAATGACATTGGGGTAATCGTCGGTAAACAGAGTTCCTTTTCCCTGATGCGTGAAGATTTCCTGGAACAGGCTGCCGGTTGTATGGGGAAGAACGACGAACTCAATGCCGTTTTCAATGCAGTTACTGTGAATGAAGCGGAGCACGTCCCGGGGAATGGTGATATCACTCTCATCTTCGAGCAACTCCGCGATGTCTCTCAATGATACATGGGAACGAAACTTTCCATTAACGAAAAGTCCCTCGCCAGTGGACAGATAGAATACCTTCTTTGCCCCTAATTTCTCGGCGCAGCTCAGGGCGCCTGAGAGCAGGTTGTCCATTGCTATCTGATCGTCTTTCACCTCGTGGGTATAGGGTAGCGAGAGAACCGGTACCTCATCCTCTTTGATCCGAGAGAGCATTCGAGAGATCAGCTCAGGGTCCATTTCTGCATCTGAGCGCTGGAACTCGGCGTAGCGTTGCCCGCGCTGGTTACAGCGCTCTATCGCTCGGGACAGGTTATCAGAGCGAGGGGTGAGTATCACCACCGAGATATGCGAGGATTGCAGAACTCGAAGATCGTCATGAATTCGCTCAAGCCATGAGTCGCAGGGACAGGCGACGACAAATAGTTCGTTGCGAAAGCGGAAGGAATACTGGAACAACTCCAGTGCTTCCAGCATGCGTTCTTCGATACTCGCCGTCATTCTGAATCACCGTCCCTGGTCGAAAAAAAAGGAATCCGCTCTGATAGTTTTTCCGAAAGACTCGCATTGACCTCATGCGCTCCTTCGTAGCTGATCGCAATCACGTTTTCGTGCTGCTTAGCCAGCAGTTCACAATCACGTGCGAAGTCACCGCCTGAATAAAAGGGGTCCTCTTCGGCACGGCAGACTACAATTGTTGGCGCATTCGTCTCGTCAGAACTGCGGTGAGAGCGCAGCTCCGGGGGCAGCTCGCCACCAACGGCGATAATGTAGCTATGAGAGACAGAACCGAGCAAGGACATCCTGTAGGCCATTGCCGCGCCCTGAGAGAAACCAAAAAACACCAGCGGAGCCGATCCGCTTTTGGCGCTCACCTCTGCATGGATCTTCTCAATATATCTGAGGTTATTCTCAATTGCCATCTCACGGTCGAGTTTGGTCATCCAGCTTGCGACAACCTCACCGTTTTTTCGATAGAAATAGCTTAGCCCCTGAATGGAGCAAAGGGTGGGATTCAGGCTCCCAAAACACAATTCGAGTCCAGGAATGAGATGTTCGCAGGTTTGAGCGTAGCCATGAAACCCAAGCACGAGCGGACCTGCCGGTTTGGAACCAGATGGGACTTGTAATGCGTAGCGTCCGCTGACCGTGGTTTCACAGTGGTGTATAGTGCTGTTTGCGCTCATTCTCTCGTGTTCTTTAGCCAGCGAAACCTCGCTTCCTTTTAGTCCTCTCTTCTTTCGGAGATCTTGGCCAAAAGTATACCGCTTCACCGCATTCGATACCAGCCAAGATGCAGTCTCATGAGCACGAAAGCGGACAGGGAGAGGCAGGACAGGTCACTATCGAAGAGACGTATGGCGGGCTTGCGAAGCTGCGCTTCGGTCTTCCAGGGGTCTTCTTTTCGGTTGTTTATTCCGGACTTTCTGGGAGGCGTATTTCCTCGAAGGGCTGGATAATTACGAAGCCGTCACCCTCGAATCGCATTTGTACGGTCTCACCACTGGCTCGCCCAATCAGGGTTCGGACGCCAATGTCTGTTTTGAACTGTGGGGCAAGACTTCCTGACCAGGCGACCGTCGCATTTACGTCTGTCATAATCGGTTCATGCGGCGTGACACGCAGGGTTACCGGATCGCCATGTGACGTGATAGCCACCATGCCATCACCCGAAAGACGAACGTTAAACAGCCCGCCTTTCCAGATAGCAGCAAACTGCTTGAGCAGGGTAATGTCCCAATCAACGGTCTCTTCGAATGCAAGAAGACTTGTGCCATTCACAATAAGTGAATGTCCTTTCAGGTCAACGATAGAGATCTTTTTCTGCTGATCGGCGAGGTATACGTTCCCCTGTCCGGTAGCCTTGGTGAGCATAGCGCCTTCACCGGTAACCGATTTCTTGATTAGCTTTGATACCCCGTGCTCCAGATATCCCTCTCTTGTGAACTTCACGATTCCGCAATAGCCCACCATAGTTCCGGACTTATGCCATAAACGCCCGTTTAGGTTGACATCGAGCATGCGATCATTGAGCAACTCCAGGGTTCGTCCGTTCGAGCGCCTGGTTTTTGCCTTTCCGTAGAACTGCTCAAGACTGTAGTCGTCGCCCGGATGTTCTGTGTTCGAATCCTGAGTAGTGGGAGCTGCCGCTATGCCGGGTGCCGTTTGTGGCGCAGGGCGAGGAATACTCTGCGCCGCTGGCTCGGCATGTGCCTTCGGGAGTTGCAGTTCAGCCTCTTCGGCAGTCAGCGTATCGGTGTGTGATGCGGCACTTTCCTTGGCCGGCATTTCTTCGCGGACCTCGTCGCGTGCGATGGCATTGCGCTTTGCCTCTTCGAGCGCACGGGAGGCTTTGCGACTGCGCTCCTCCTGCGGGGAGTCAAGAAGCCGGACGGAACCAGAGTGGATGGCACGAAACAATTTGGCGAGGTGCTGTTTCTCAATTTCGTCGATTTCACCATCAGCGTGCACAAGCGAAAGAAGTCTGTCGTGCTCTTTCTGCTCTATGGAGCCTTTTTCGATTGCTCTGTCGATGAGTTGCTCGATGGTGCGAGCTTCGTTTTGCTTGTCCTGAAGCAGGCGAGTATTTTTTGCAGCCTCTTCTCTTCGTTTGGCTTCTTTCTCCTGTTCAAGCACGACTCGATCTGAGTCGACGATTGCGAGTTTTCCATTGCGAACGGCCGAAAATATTCGGGAGAGTTGCTCGGACTCAGCAGAATCGATCTCTCCATCAGCATGAATGAGCTGCATTATCGTGTCGTGCTGACGCTGCGTCATTTCACCCGTTGCCAGCGACTTATCAATTATTTCTCTGATCTTATCCAAGCTCTATGTGCCTTTTTGCCCCTGGTTTATCAATTCGTTTGCTATCTGCCGTACTTACGCATGTGGGCGCGATATTCACGTTTCTTTTTATTGTCATACTCGCGTCGCATTTCTTTTACCCATCCGCGCATTTGCGAGCGTTCATACTCCTCGTGCGTGCGTCGTGCAGCACCCTGCACGGCAGCAAGTGCTTTCTTGGTGCCGATGCGCTCAAGCGCCTCAGCCGCATCAATGCGAATGGCGGTGTTACGAGATGAATACGCGTCGATAAGTGAATCGATCGCTGCTGTGCGGTCGATCCTGAGTAGTGCCTGCGTTGCTGCGGAGCGAATTGAACTATCGTAGTCCTGAACCGCAGAACTCAGATCGTCTACAGCCCCACTTGCTGAGGAGCCCATATGACCGAGATCGTTGATGGCCCGAAGGCGAAGTGTATGGTCGGAACTCGCCATTTGCGCGAGATGCAAATTCACGGTCTGGGTTATGCTGATGTATCGATAGAGGACCAGACTCACGACCACTGCAGCAATGCACATCCATTTCTGTTTTTTAGAAAATGCCGGTAGCATGAAAAAACCCCATATAAACTAATACCCTGGAAGGGTTATGCGAGGATTCTTCCCGGCCGTAACCTCAAGCCCAGAGCAGGTCTGCCGGGGGATATAAGTATAGGTTTTACAGTGACTTAGCCTGTCAATTATGCGGGGCCGCGAACTGTCTGGCTCGGGGGTGCCTGCCGATACCCATGTTCAGACGAAAAGTTTGAATTCTTTCAGACACTTCTAGATTGAGGCATTTTCGCCTGATATTCTTGAGCAGAGCCGTCCTGTTCTCTGTTTAATGGCTCGGGTGAGAGGCGAATCCGAATATGAGCTTTACGAGAACCAGCATCTTGTTTGCTACCGCCGATGAGGCGGAGACGGACGCCATGCGTCAGATGCTCGCTGAGGTTCCGGAACTCGAAGCATCGCTTGCTCAGACATCCAGCTACAGAACCGTGCTTGAGGCCCTCCGCGCCGAAAAATATGACCTGTATTTTGTTGATACCGATTTGGCTTCTCACAGCGTTGCCAAGGCTCATGAGCTTCTTGAGATAATAAAAGCTTCGCGCCTGGATACGGCTCCGCCGATGCTATTTCTTCGAGCAAATGCGGTCTCGGTATCAAACAAATCCTCGACCTCTGCAAAATCGACATCCTTTGATTTTAACGCACTGCTGAACGATCCCTATATTGATCTCGTTCCCAAGCGGGATTTCACGAGGGCAATGATTACGCGAAGTATTCGCCATGCTCGACGACATGCGAGAGAGCGAATTGCTCTGCAGCATAAGATTGCGTATGAGCAGCTCTTGAATGACATTCTCTCTACCTTTGTAAACACAGAGGCGAGCAATCTGCCGGAAGGTATTTCTTTTGCGCTCGAAGCACTTGGCAGTTTTGTATCGGCTGACCGATGCTACGTCTGGCTGCTTTCGTCTGACTCGAGGGAGTTTCGCAAGACCTATCAGTGGTGTTCGGATCTGGAGGAGTCCCCGGTCGCTCCCGGTGCTACGGTTGCGGTGAGCGAGATCCCCTGGTTGAGCCATCAAATTCGCGCCGGTCGAAACGTGGTACTCGCGTCAATGAACGACCTGCCTCCTGTCGCGCGACGGGAGAGACAGGCCTTCCTCGAAACCAATGTGCAGGCAATTATCTCTGTGCCACTCATCAAACGCGGGCAGGTAATCGGATTTATCGGAGCTGCAAACACCCTGGGAGAGCGTCCCTGGACTGCCGATGATATCTCCCTCTTTCGCATCATCGGGCGAGTATTTGTCAATGCACTGGAGCGAAAGAGCGTTTCGGACGAACTACAGGCCTCTGAGATGCGTTTTCGGGGTGTCACCGAGAGTATGGATCAGGGCGTTGTTCTCCTGGATGACCGCAGA
>JAUIMJ010000224.1 GCA_030433295.1 bacterium
TGCCACAATCAACAAGGGCCGGGAAAGCACGGATCTCTGGTTCATTCTTAAAGCTGAACTCTATGCGCTCATGCATACTGCCGGAGCCGATGAAGTCGGGCTGAAACGCCTGATTCATCACTCACTCTATCAGGACTGCAAGGACGTGCTTCGCTGGGGACGAATGGTAAATGATCCCCTGTTCAGGACAGCAGCAGCAAACGATCCCAAGGCCGCAAAGTATCAGAATAGTGCTGAGGCTCAGCAGGCGAGAGATTTCTTCCTTCCCAGCCAACAACTCGCAAAAGACAAATATGAAGAGCACTACCGAGATGCAAAAGTAAATCTCTCGGATGAAACCGCGCAGTATGTCGCAGGCCTGACGGGTTCGGACATACAAAAAATTCGTGGACAGCCCTTTAGCTGCGCGGAAGTCTGGGATTTCACGATCAAAGGAATTCTTCGGGACGCCGACCGTCGCTTCGATAAGCTTGTTAGAAAAGCGGTACATCACGGAATAGACAAGGAAAACGTGGAGAATATGTTCGCTCAGGTAAGCGGTATTCCCATCGAGCAGCCAATTGTCTACGATAAGAGCAACACCATTGGAACCGACAACGGCAATAAGCCCATCGTCGCTCCGGGTCAGGCCGAGCGCATCGGTAGAATTATCAGTAAATACTATCTGCGCAACGAAACGGGCAGGAACGACAAAGGCTCCTGGATTGCCTACATGGCTAACCGCCATGAAACGCGAACCCTTAAGGTTCGCACCCAGGATCAGGCATCGTATACCGAAGAAGCCCGAATCGCGGTCAGAGAGTGGTCAGAAAAAGAACGTCTGATGCATTCAGCGGCCAGCCTTCCGTACTACCAGGGACTTGCGCTGTATTTCCTCGGTATTTTCTTTCCATTCTTCGCGCTACTGCTTTTGGTTCCCGGTAAATACGGGGGATTCATGCAGTGGTTCCTGCTCTGGCTCTGGGTCAAAAGCTGGGACATCGGGCTTGCCGTAGTCATGTTACTTGACGACATGTTCTTTGTACTTTTCGCCGTAGAACGCCAGGAGGCCGGAATTATTGAAGAGCTGAGCGAAAATGCGCAGGCCGATCTAGGCGTTGCTATTGGTTCTCTACGGGAAATGGATCCCACGTTCCAACTCGGAACGTATTACTCAATTATTGCGGTTTGTATCCTCGCTATCCCGCCGACTATGGCCCAGCTGGTCATGGGATCAGTCAAGAGCGGAACTCTGCTTATCTCTAAGGGGATGGATCAACTCTCCGGCGTGTATGCAGAAGCCGCTCTTTCACACGAAACTCGTGCTGCCATGCAAACGCTTCGTGGAGACCAATCGGCTCTTATTCAGGAACGCGCAAAAGGATACGCCCACTTCTTCAGAACCGGCCAGTCTCTGGCGTCCAAGAGCGGTGGTAAAGGAAAAGGTCCTGGCGCCGGTGGAGCACCGGTCCCCAGTGTCGCGGGAACCGGCGGCGGCGGGGGCGGTGGTGGCGGCGGTCCTGCTGCAGGGGGAGGTCGCGGCGGTGGCGCCGGAGGTGGCGGTGGCGCATCCGGTGGTCGCGGTAGCAGAGGCGGCAGAGGTGGTGGTGGCCGAGGACAAACGGCCGGCCGCGGAAAAAGTGGCGGTCCAGGCTCAGCCTATGGAGGTGACATTACCGCGAGGCGCGACGGTTCCATTCAGACTCAAGGGCAAGTAGAAATCTCCGGACAGCCCGGTATTGTACAGAGTCAAGGTTCACGTCGAGACACCATTGAAGCGGCGGGAGAAGCAAGCGCCGTACTCAATGGCCTTTCCGGCAGCAAGAATGCAACAGGTCTGGAAGCCTCGGGTTTCAATCTCGTCAGCGGAACCCTTGCGGCACTCGCAGGGAAGCATCGTTTCGACGCCGTCTTCGACGCCAACATGGCGGAGACTCAGGCGGAGAAGAACTATCTTGCCGCGGCTGCTGCCTGGCATGAAGACATCTCCGACAGACGCTTTGAGATAATGGAACGTATCGCGATCTATGGTGGTATTCCCATTCCTTGGTCAAACTTCGCATCAGATACCTCAAAAGACGAACTGAACCTGGCAATTGAGAAGACGAATTCAAGAGTTCGCCTTGAACTTGCCCGGGTAAACGAGTTTAAAGACTACGGTGAGGCTCTATTGAAAGCGGTTAAAGCCGTTGCTCCGGGAAGTAATCCAAGAAATGCTGAAGATGTTAATCGCCTGTACATGCAAAACCCGGGACTGAGAAACCGGGTTCGAGAGTATATGTTCTCTCCTCAGGCGCTGCGCAGTGTGAGTTGGTTAGGCACCCTTTCAGCTCTAGGCACAGAAGTATTACCAAGCATGGACGACTATAAGGAAGTTAAGGAAAGTACCAATCGCTTCCTGGAACAAGTGGAGAAGCAACGTCAGGAATGGATGCGATCACCAAACGGTCCGGATAAGTACAAAGCGGATATGGCTCCAAGAATGCCGGTACTTGTTGAGCGCCTGGCACACACCCGGGCAAACGAGGAAATCGGTTCGGTACGAGAAGGTCAAGGCGTCTACTCTCAGAGCGGTTCTGGAAACGACAGCGCTTCAGGCGACGACAGCACAAACTTCTATCCACGCTACTAGAGCAGGCCCTGCGGTAAAGGCTTAGAGGTGCAAGAGAGTTTTCTGCGTGCGCGAGGATTTCTACCTAACTCTCAGAGCTATCTGACGGACCTGGAGTCTTATCCTCATCAGACGATGCTTCCTCAGTCTCAGGCTCACCGCCAGACACTTCCTCGGTAAGCTCCCCTTCCACATTCGTGGCCGCACTCGGAGCACGCATTTCTGAAATGCGGCCTTCCAGTAAGAAGCCTTTGAGCAGCGAAAATACCCGTGGACTATTGGGCGCAAGAAACAGCAGCTTCTTCAACTGTTCTTCCATCCCGGGAAGATCCTGCTGACTCTGGAGATGCAGGCAGTAATTAATTCGAGCGCGAACGCAAAGGGCGTCGTGTGAGAGAGCCTGTTCAAGATAGCTCTGTGCGGTTTCGTATTCCCGTGCACTGATCGCCATTCCTGACAGCCAGGTAATCACAGAAGTATAGCGGAGCGTATCAAAGGTATCGAAGGTAATGGCACGCTCAAAAAATGACTTTGCCGCCTGAAAATCCCCTTCGTTCTCGGCTACCCTGCCCTTTAGTTCAAACAATGCAAACTGCGTGGCCGGATCATCAAGAGAAACGCTATCAAGCCTGCGGAGCAGCCCCTTACTGGATTCAGTATCTCCGCGAAAGAGATCGAGAAAGGCAATCTGCAGGGTCAGATCCGCGGTTTCCCGCCCGGGCACAATACCCTGGGCATCGTAGGCCTTTAAGACTTCATCCATGCGTGACCAGCAGAGCTGCTCAATAAAAGAGTGCAGTGGCGGCTGTTCGACGCGATCAAAAATAATCGGATGACAGAGTGGTATGAGTCCGAGGAAGTACTCCGTAAACAGGGAACGAGAAGCCCCTTCCAGGTCGCCGTCTTTGGCAAAATCTTTCCAGGATTCTTTAAAGCCAAGCATCCGGCGCGCGAGAAGAACTGCCGGGCGAAGTGACGCTGCACGCACGCCAAGAACTTCAGCAAGAGAGCGCAGCTCATCCAGCACCGTATTCTGACAGGTAGCTGCAGCAATAGCGAAGGCGGGAAACGCAAGACGTTCACAGGGACTTTTCGCAAGCTCCGCACAAACCTCGGTGAGTTCAGTGAGATCCATCTCCCGTGCATGGGCGTAATCTATGAGGCCCGCGACGGCCCTCATCCCTGGAAACGGCTCATCGTAACCCAATGGCGGGAAAATAAGGTGGTCGCGAAACAAATCAGGCTGCCGAAATCGCTCATCAAGAGGATAAATCTCCTCATAGTGTCGCGCCAGAGACTGCGACAGAAACTTCGCCGCGGGATCAATGTTCAGCCCCAGCGCTTCCACTCTGAGTTTGAGATACTCCCCGGAGCCGAGAGGCGCCACAGCGGCAAGAAGTCCCGCGGCAAAATACTCAACCCGTGGACCTTCTCGTGTCAGAGGAGCCGCAAAACGGTTAAAACAGGGCATGGGATTCTCGGGCCGACACAGCACTGTCTCGAGCGCCTTACACAAAGCGATACGCATACCCTCTTCGGAATCAAGGATAGCTCCGCCGCTAAGACAAAGATACATCTCCGGTCGTTCCCCGTCTTCAAATGTCAGGCGCACCTGAGGCGGACCGGCAAATGTTTTCCAGCAGTCGTGCGCCATTTTACCGAGATATGCTGCGGCACCTGCAATAAGAAAAAGGTCTCTGGCTTCAAGTTTTTCCCGGGCACGCAGGGGAAACAGGATTAGATCAATCGTACCGATAGACGCGTACGAATAATCCAATCGATACTGTGGATAATGACTGAAAAGCTCTCCCCAGAATTGGGTAAACTCCTCAGCCAGAGCTTCAACCTGGGGTTCAATCATCTAATGCATTCTCTTTTTTATGCCGCATGTTCAAGTCAGTATTGATTTCCGGCAATGGACAAACTCCACAATCGAGCTAAAAACAACTCTTTTGCGAAAGACACCTCTTCGTACATCGGAATTCTACCAAAAAGCAGTGGAGATCTTGTCTGATACCTTGGCTCGAGTATCTCACCTATTCCCATAGCATAGCGCACACCAATCTTCTCAAGACAATCCAAAGCGGCATCGTTATACACACCAAAGGGAAACGCGTAATGCCGCTTTACCGCTAATTCCTCGACTTGCACTTTCTCGAAGGCGCGCAGCATATCCTGAAGAAACTCCTCCTCGGTCAGCTTGGGTGCCATTTCATACCCGAAGCCCGACATCGCGACCTCAAATCCGGCATCAGCAAGATCGCGCAAATCCTCCCAGCGCATAAAATCTTCGTAATCCGGAGGCTGGGGGCCCTCTTCGAGCACCTTTGAAAATCCATGCATTACTCGATGCCGGGTCATGATGCTCTCAGCACGCAAACTGCGAGCAAATATGCTTGCCGTCTCCGGGGTAACCGCCAGATCCTTTGCGTGCTTGCGCATGCGGACGTAAATCGACTCGTCGAGGAAAGAAAACTCGGGAATAGCGATGTTCATACGAGAGAGCAAGCCGAGCACCATCGCGAGGCGGTCCTCGTAAAAAAAGCCACCGCTTTCAATGAAGCCAACCGGGATGTAAAAGGTGGCGGGAAGTCCATACTTCACAAGCGCGGGATAGGCATACAAGTAATTGTCCATATGCCCGCCGTCAAAAGTGATCGCTACGGTCTTCTCCGGGATCTCTTCGTAGTTCGCAATGGCTTGAGTTAATTCGCTGAGCGGGACAACGCGACATTCTTCTTTGAGAATCTGCAAATGCTTCTCGAAGGTCTCCGGTAAACAGTAGGAAGCCGGTGCCAAAGGAATGGGAATGTTCTTTTGCTCAATAACGCGACGATAGCGAAGTATCTTCCACGTAGACGCCCCCTCTTCTATACGTTTTCGGCGCAGCTCGTCCATATCACCGGCGAGCAGGGCCTTCTGCGCAAAGGCGCGCTTAGCCACCGCACTGGTGAGTGATGCAAGTTTGTCAAAGGGATCGTTTTTCTTCTTTTTGGCCACAGAAATTCCAGTATATTGCGCAATGATCAATTCTCTCAAACCTCGGGAAAGGCTTCAAGATGAATTGCGCGCTCTTCGGTCTGGGATGAAGTATCGCAGCGTATGGATGCGTCAAGAAAGATTAAATTAGTAGTGCATTAGGGAGAAAAAGGAGGAATAAACCCACAGATAACCGTTTGGTATAACGGGTCTGTGGATTGTATTCACTCCTAGCCGAATCGGTCGACCTGCCGGGGCTACCCTACTCCGCGGGGTCCGCAAAGCTGGGCGGCGGCGGCAACACGGGCTCGTTCAGACCTTCCACCGCGATGTCGCGGATTCGGGCCAGACGAGAGCGCTGTCGACTGTCCAGCTCGCGCGCCGCATTGTAGTGGGTTTCGTACCAGGTGTTCTGGTTTTCGAGCCCTTCCACAATACGGACGGTGCGGCCAACGCGATCGACATGCGTTTCCTCGTCGGCATGGATGCCGGCAAGGTCCGCTGCCACACCACGGAGAACCGGGGTGGCGGCCGGGGTGGCAGGGGCCGTGGACTCCGGTGCCGGTGCAGGGGGTGGCGTTTCCGCCGCAGCGGTTTCCGCCTCTCCGGGGCATTTCCCGAAGCGGACATAGCCTTTATCCCAGGCAAAGAACACAGCAAAGGCGACCAGGGCGACGGACAAAATGTGTTGACTCTTCATGAAACTTCTCTTTCTGAATCAGGGGGTGTGATTTGTTTTGTGAAATCCCGGGGCCTAGAGGCTACCCAGGACGTATCCGACGAATACCGCAACGACGACAGCCGCTGCCAGGGTGTTGAAATCGAACTTGCGATCGAAGATCGACTTCTTTTCTGCCTCCGGAGCCGCGCCTGCCACTGGTGCCTCTGCCACGGGGGCAGCTGCGGGGGCGGGTGCAACGGGGGGCGGTGCGGGTGCGACAACCGGAGCCGTCGCGGGCTTGACCTTTTTGGAAGTGGCCGTCTTCTGCAGGTACAACTTGACCTGCTCAGCGAAGTCGGCGTCCGATTTCGACAGCACATCGGGAGCAACGGTTCCGGCAAAAGCCTTCAGACCCTGGACCTTTGCGTCCGTGAGGAAACTGAAGTCGTTGCCTGCTGCTCCGACGAGTGCCGTTTTTTCGAACCAGTCAGCTGACTCACCCTGACTGAGGTGAGCCTGGATCAGTCCTCGCACCGAGGAACTGAACCAATCTGCGTACGCGGGAAGCGCCATGATTTTCCCCTTTTCTAAAAGGAAGTTCGGAAGTTGGAAATGTGTTAGCAATCCACAGAAACCTTCGGGTTTCTGATTGTTTTTTCTGTGGGTTCATCCCGTATGAATCAATCGAATCGCCCGCCGGGCAAACGATTGAAATAAGAAAGAGCGAGAACTCGCCAGGAAGTAAGGACCAAAGAAATGCCTGCGTTTAAGGCGTTTCATTTGCGACACAGAATGAACACTGCGGATGATACTAGACTCAGCGCAGTAAACAAGAAGTCCCGCTGGCGAAGCTATCAATACCTGACAGAATAAAGAGACAGCCGCGCAGTCTGCACTGCAGGAAGCGAAAATTAATTCGCTACTCCAGAGACTTACATTGATGGCTCGTTATCAGGGCCTGATAACACTAAAATTTCCTCGCAAGACCGGTTTGGCCTCTGGTTATGAAAACTGATTGATTTCGCCACGTAAAAGGAGAGAGGCGGAAGCACTCTTCTCACCGATTGTTCGTCAAACCTCATCCCACCCTGCCGAAGCAGTCTGTAGTGGAAGGAGTTGGTCTGACCCTCGGTTCCTGTCGAGTAATGGGGGGAAGGCAGATTCCCCTTGCATACTCTTCACTGGAACCATGCAAAGCTTGGAAGACTTTGCAAACCTGAGGAAGAACGACACGGTAAGAAGAGGCTCTCGTCTCGGGCTGCGGGGAAAAAGGCTGTGATAGGCCTCTCAACTCCCCCGCGCGTGACCTGGAGTCGTCATCAGCGTATGCCGACAACTCCAGAGCACTCCAAATCTACTGGTTA
>JAUIMJ010000225.1 GCA_030433295.1 bacterium
GTCCGAATATCCGAAGATACTCTCTCACCTCCTTTCCCTCGAGTTCTTCCCTGAGGTACGCAGTAAACAGTTCGTGGATCTTTATTCGCGGAAATCGCGGAACGCGCTCCGGAATGTAGATCAGTCGCTGCGCAAGCGAGGGTAATCCCGGCTCCAAACCGCCGATCTCGATACTACCGGCGCTAGCCTGCTTCATTCCGCAGAGCAGTTTCAGCAGCGTTGTTTTCCCCGACTGCGCCCTTCCGACAACGCGAATCGTCGTTGCGAGCGTTATCGTAGGTGGAATAACGAGCCGCTGATCAAATCGCAGAATCAGTTCCTTGAAAGGGTATCCAAAGGACATATGATTCACTACGATCTCTGAGGAAACGCTGGCTGAAGACGCTGTCGGCGTGTCTTCAGGTCTGTTATCAGCGACCACTTGCGTGGCTTCGTCGACCTCAGACAGCTCATCAACTTTAGCAACCAGGCTACTGGCACGTTCGGCAATTGCGGATACGGCGTACCACAACCCCAGCATCGAAAAGATGTAGAGCAGGGTAACGCGCGGTCGTAGATCGCCGTTGAAGGTCTCGAGTACCGGAAAGAGAGTAGACAGGGCAAACAGGGTGAAAAACACCAGCCGCGCCAGGTTTCTCTGTATCATTTGCTTAGTCTTATCAAAGGCCCGGTTGCTACGAATTTCCAGGCTGATATCGCTAAGAAGTCCGGAAACGGCCTCCTCCGGTGCAACTTTTTCGAGGACCACCTGCCAGTCGGGATCTTCACTCAACTCCTGAAGGGCACGACGTCGGGCATGGTTTACCGCATTCTTTTGCTCCTCTCGTTTGAGATTGAGCAGTTCAAACAACATCGAGGGAATCATTGAACAGACGCCAACCAGGGCGAGTAGCGCACCCAGCGGGGAAATCAACACCAGCACCAGGCCGACGATCAAAAGACCGTACACATTATCGAGCAATCCCCAGGAATTGTGGAAGAATTGCCCGATCTGATACTGCTTTACTCGTACTGCCTCCCTCAGACGGGCAAGAACATGACGTGCATCACCAGAGGACGCGTCGGGGACCGTGCGACACGAGGCAATTGCGTTCGCAATAGAAGCAGGGACAACGTCCTGCGCTTCTGAAAGGGCGTGACGGCCCAGATCCTGTAGTGTCTCACGCAGTGCTGATAGCGCTACCAGCAATCCGAGATAGAAGTCGATCGATGTCGTAAGTGTTGAGGCAGGAGAAAGTTTTGCCTCGCTTCGACTCAACATGGCTTCGATCAGCGAACCCATAAGCAGACCGACCACCGCCCAGCGGGCGTAGTAGGTCGGCGACTTCAAAGCGGTTGAGAACAGCAAACGCCTCCGAGCAGAAGGTGCCTCATCAACAAAGTATGCCCAGAACGACTTCTGTCTGCGAACGACTTGTTGAAGCGTTTGTACCAGTTCAGTACCACCGCTTTCCCCGAGGGACACCATGCATAAAAAGCGAACACTTCGCGATGCAACTTGTCGAGCCCACAAAAGTGCGGCATCCAGTCCGAATCGAGGCAGCCGCAATGAGCAGCTGCGCACAAACATCTCCGTATAGCTCCAGGAGAAATACAAAAGGACGTGTAACGCGAGGCCAAAGGTGGCACCGGCGAAGGTAAACCAGGAATGGTTGTAGTACGCAATCGAGCTACCCAGCGCGAGGGTAAAGCTAAGCAGGATTAACTGATTAATGCTGATGAATCCCGCGAGGGTATCCGTTACGCCGTTTCTGGCGGTAGAACTTTCTTTAGAATCATTCACGACCGGCCTCCTTTCTATGTGTGAGACTCTCGTCGAGAGAAAACCTTTTCCTCTCATCATTTCCGCCAACATGCGGCAAGAAGGAGTGATCGCCCTGGCGCACAGCGGCGCAGGCATGTCGGAAGAAACAATGAGGTTGTTACCTACCCATCTGGAATTTTGGGAGAGCGGTGTGCAAACTCTGTGAAACGTGAGGTCAGTGCCAGCAAGGTAATGACCTGTATTTTTGGAAGAAATTAAACGACTATTCTTACCGTACTTTGTTCAGTATTTGTTAGGAGATGCATTCTCACTTACTAGTATCATATTGTTAACCAAATCCTAACACTACCCTTAACAATTTAGTGCTTTCGCGAGACACTATCCGCGTTCAGGTTCCGTTCTTTCTAAACCCCCATCCACAATCTGTGATGAGTCGATACCGGATCTACTTTTGTTGATCCGGGTAGCGGCTTTTCCTCTTTCACCCTTTGTCGTTGATCTATCTGCGCTCAATGATGCGACTCCAGCGGTTTCATCCTTGGCTGTGGAAAATCAATTATGAGGAGGTGGAAGATGGACGGTTTTCAAATGGAGTTGAATTTCGGCAACGAAACATCTCCGATTGTGTTGAGTGAGGATGAACAAAGACGTGCTCTGCAATCATTGGTTGAAGAGCATTGCATCAAGGGCCTGGATCTGAGGGAGTTTAAGTTCAGACCGAGGCAATTTACGATTCTCAAAGCTCTGCTCGAGAATCAGAACACTCGCGAGTTGTTCGAAGAAGGCACCGGCGGTGGCAAGACCGGTATTTTCTTGGTAGAGGCGCTGCAGGTCCTTGCTCGTGGTGAGAGAGCTGTCTTTATCACCGTGCAGCGAGAACTGCTCAAGCAGTGTAGGAACGCGTTTGAGCAATTTTCGACTCGAGAAGATCTGAGTATTGCAGTCCTTAGTGGCAAAATACCGCCTAAGAAGCGGCCTGCAATCCATGCGACCCGGCCCGACGTCACAATAATCACCAAAATCACATGCCTTCATGATTTCGATATCATCGATTGGGATGGTGTTGGCCTGGTGTATCGTGACGAAGTGCAGGGAGACCATGGAAAGGATGCCGGCGTTGCACTTAATGAGCGCCTGATGGCGTTAAACGAGAGTCGTGAGACTCCTTTTCTCCTTCGCGGCATGTCGGCGACGATAGCAGCGAACGAAGGGAAGCTCATTGGCATTCGGGGCCAGATGAAGCCAGAGGCATCTCGTTTTGTTATCGTTCCGGAGGAGTCCGTCCAAACTGAGGAATTGTCGGACTCTTCGTACAGAACGGTGTCGCAGGAGAATGGGCTTCTTGTGACTGAGGAGCTACGACCCGTATCCCTGGACGCACAACTTCGACCCTTAACAAGCCAGCTCAAGTTGGAGGCACTTCGGATTTTCGATGAACTGGAGAAAGTTCTGGAGCCTCCGTCCCTGTTTCCGGTTCCGCGAGAGCGAGAGTTTACTCGTGTTCCCTCGTATCTCGAGCGAGCGGAAGTGCTTGATAAGCTTCGAAGTGCGCTCGATGAGGAGGATTTCCTCCATCGTCTGTCGCGTTGGCTGGAGTGTAATGTGTACTGCACGCTTCACAACAAGCTGAGCAGTATGGGCCGTTTTGCCTTTCTCGAGCACTGGTTTTACCTGTATGCCAAGAAGAACCTGCAGGCCGAACTCTATCTCCCTGAGATAGACGGGCCCGTAAAGGTTGCTGATCGCGGGAAAGTCAGGCGTGCGGATGAGCGTGTTCTTGCTAACGCGCGTCTTGAACCCATGGTGAGAGATTTGGCATCAGGCACTCCCTACGAAGTCATGCTTGATCACAACGATTGGAAAACGATTCACCAGGAAGTTTTCTCACTACTATCTCCCTGGGAAAGGGGGGAGAGGAGAACGTATAACTATGAGCGTCGTCGCCTGGTAATTCGTAGTCGTAACAAGCAACTGAAAAACGGGAATACTGAAGCTACCAGATACGCTCGGGATTTCTTTGATGATGCATTGAGTTTCATGGCTCATCGGGAGCTTGAGGATTCCCCCAAGCTCGATGCGATGAGTGAGGCACTTAATGAGCACAGAGACATCGTGCAAAGCGGAAGGAGCTTCGGGTTCACGTCCAATCAGCGACAGGCCGATTTTCTGGCTGAGTTATGGGAGTGGCGTTCAGATGATGCGGGCTTTAAGTCCGTGTCGGTGCATGGAGGAATCGGTGCGGGAATGGATGCGTATCGTCGCTCAGGAATAAAGGACTTCCGTGAAGTCACCAGGAACCTGCTCTGGACGACCATACATTTTGCCGGCACCGGTTTTGATATCCCCGGTGCTCGCGTTGCTGTCTACTCCGGGATGCCTGACAGTGATCCCGTCAAATGGAAGCAATCGCGAGGTCGCGTAGTAGGAAGAGCAACGGAGCCTCCGTTCATCTTCGTGTTTGCTACGAAGGCAACACTTGAAGCAACGCGCTACTGGGCTGCAAAGAAGAAGGACGTAGCCCGTCGTAAAGCGGTGGAATCCCGATTTGAGGGAATGCCGCTCATGTTTGAGGTCTAGAGTGGTCTGAAAAATTCATCACGGATTTTGCGACTGCTCTGGAGAGACTTTTTCACCCTTTTAATCTTTTTTCGCTTTTTTTTACCGGGGCCCTCTGGGCAGTGGTCTCTTCGGTTTTCCGATTTTCCACTGCCTTTCATTTTTTTTCGCGTGGCAGCGACAATATCGAATAACACCGTGTGTTTCCAGAAATAAGGTTGGAAGACGCGTCGTCAACCAACCTCTAAAAGGGGAAAGACGCGTCAAACGAGTCACCCGCGTCAGTCGACTTTTTGCAGTCCCTGACAGGTAAAGACGATTCGTCGGAACGGCTGATTGCCGAGGTTCTCCAGGCACTGAGCCAGCTCCTCCGCGCTCATGGGCGAAGTCTTGAGCCTTTTCCGGCGGCGATCCTCGTTGCGGGCAAGCGTCTGGTAGAGCAGATCGATGGGTTCGAGTTTGCCCTTTTCGATCCAGACCTGCAGCAATGAAATCACTGCGGACGGGCTTCGAGCCAGAAAATACTCGCAGAGCGTGGCCGCGATGCGTTCCTGGTCTCGTCCGGTGTCAACCAGCTCGGAATTGATTTCAAGCCGACCCTCGAGAAAATCGTTTACTTCGGGCGTTCTGTTTCGGAAGTCCGTCAGCGCTTCGCAGCAGCCCAGCACCATATGCGGACTAAGCGTTTCCAGTGCTTTTGCAGCCTCGGCGATTTCGCTTTCGGACTTTTGCTCGTCTTTCAGAGCGACCCCGGCCAGTGCTCGATACACACTTGCCGCACAGTTCTCATCGGGCGCCTGGATCAGCTGGGCTGCAGCATCCTGGGCCCCGCGTTTGCCCAGCAGCAGCATCTCGAGCATATGTTCGAAGAACTCGGGGCGATCGGTCTCGCTCAAGCTCAGGCTGCGCACGGGGAGTTGCAACTCTCTTTCGGGAATCATAAAAACCTCACAATCGGAAAACGGGACAGTCAATGTTGTGACTGAGACGACAGCGTCACCAGCCAGGAGTTCAGCGCTGACGCGTACTCCAGGCCGATGGCAATAGTCTTCTTCTCCTAACGCACCCGTGAGGTGTTTACTGTAGGCGAGGAATGTAGGGCAGCGCCTGGCGAAAATCAAGTTTCGCTCCCCTCCGGGGGCTTTCTCCTGCTGTTCGAGATGGTATTCCTGCCCCCTGTATGTTCTCTCTCGCGAAATGTGGTGACCGGAATCATGCTTAGTATGCTATAGGTGGTAACCTCATGTTCGCGCTTAGCTTTTCGCTGTGAATCCCCTGCTGGGTACAGTCTTACTACTGATTAAATTGCTCTTATGAATCTCTGGATCCTCCTCGGAGACATCGTTTTACTACTACTGGCATGTCTTTTTCTCGGCGGACTCCTGTCGCGAGCCCGGCAGAGCCCGCTTGTTGGTTACCTTCTGGGCGGAATGTTGCTTGGCGGCTTTGGAGCCATAGATTCCCGGGCTGAGATAGAGGCGATAGCTGAGCTTGGCGTGGCGCTTCTGCTCTTTAGCCTCGGTCTGGAGTTTTCCCTTGAGCGTCTTAAGAAGCTCGGATCTGTTCCCCTTCTTGCTGGTGTGCTCCAGGTGATTCTTACCCTTCTGCTCGGTGCAGCAGTGGCCTTCGCCCTTGGTTTTGGCGGCAAGGAGTCCATTGGCTTTGGCGCCATGATTTGCCTGAGCAGCACGGCTGTTGTGTTAAGAATGCTGATGGAGCGCAGCGAAATCGACGTGCCTCACGGGCGAAACAGCCTTGCCGTTTTGCTCGTTCAGGATATTTCGGTTGTACCTCTTGCGATACTTATGGCCCTACTCGGTGGTGACGGAACGCCACTGGAGGTGATGTATGATGTGGGTAAACTCCTGCTACTTTCCGTCGCACTGGTTGCCGGCCTGTATTTTGCCAACCGCCTTGCAGTCGTCGCCCTCGGAACGCTTACGTTTCACCGCAATCGTGAACTGACCGTATTACTTGCGGTAGTTACCGGTCTTGGCGCTACTCTGCTCGCCCATAATGTAGGTATTTCTCCGGCGCTCGGTGCTTTTGTTGCCGGTATGCTCCTTGGTAGTTCTGCCTTTGCCACACAGATTCGCGCTGATGTGTCTTCCCTGCGAGTGGTTTTGCTGACGCTGTTCTTTGGCGCAGCGGGGATGGTCGTTGATCCGGTTTGGATGCTCGACAATGCAGCGCTGGTACTGAGTTTTGTTGCCGTCTTAACCATCGGAAAAGGGCTGATAATTTGGGGGATTTTTCAAACGCTCGGACAGTCTGTTCGCGTGTCTGCGGCAACGGGTATGTGCCTTGCCCAGGTCGGTGAGTTTGCATTTGTTCTCGGTAGCCTTGGACGAGCAAGCGGAGTGATTTCTCCTGAACTGTATGGTCTCGTGGTCTCAGCGACGATTGTCTCATTTTTTGTCAGTGCGTATCTCGTTCCACGCTCACAGGGCTTTGGCAGCTATATCGCTTCTTTGTTTCGTCAGAGCGGAGATGCCCCGGAGCGAGAAGATTCCTGCGCGCAGGCAGCAGATGTGGTGATCATCGGTTTTGGACCGGCGGGAGAGATTGCGGCTCTGCCACTGGTCGACAGCGGACTTCAGGTGCTCGTGATTGACCTCAATCGAAAGGGGATCAGTAGAGCGCTCGAACTTGGCTTTAGAGCCGAAGTTGGCGATGCAACACAGAGTGATGTGCTGGAGCACGCGGATTTAAGCTGCTGCAAGGTAATTGCCATAACTATTCCTGACCAGCATTCCGTGCGCTTGATTCTTGAGCAGGTACGAACATACGCACCTCATGTTCATACGGTGGTGCGCTCCAGATACCAGCGGCATTCAGCGGATTTTGACAGCGCCGGAGCGCATGTCGTTGTCGGTGACGAAGAAGAGGTTGGTTCCAGTCTTGCGAAGGTAATTCAGGACTGGATGAGCGAACAGGAAGGCGCCCGCGCAGAAGCCGAGAAAAAGGGCGGCTGGCTCCAAACCGGTTTGGAGTTTTAGAGCGGTAGTATAGCGTAGAGCCCAAATCAAAGCATGCTCAAGTAAAAGTATCAGCTTATTTCAGAAGATGTAGCGAGACATCAGCACAAGTGCACTCCAAGGTTGGTGAACCAAATATATTCTCGTTCGAAAACTACATTCCCGAATGTATAGAATGCTGAGCTTCGGTCCGAATTTCGGAATTTTTATCGATTTTTTTGAACTTCGTACGAGCGCTGACGCGACGTATGTCTAGGAGAACGTCGTGGGCTGAGAAGAGAGCGAGATTTCG
>JAUIMJ010000226.1 GCA_030433295.1 bacterium
ATAGGCCCGCTCGAAGATACCCCTTAGCCTGTTACTCCCGAATCACCTGGAACCGAAGCTTGCTCCTTGGCAATAGAATCGTTGAGCTGCTTCCGAAGAATTTGGCTTGCCTTGAACTTGACCACCTTCCGAGCGGCAAGGGTAATCTTGTCACCGGTCTGAGGGTTGCGTCCGGGGCGGGCGTGTTTTTCCTTCACTTCGAAAACACCGAAACCAGAAATCATAACTTTATGATCTCGATCCAAACCCTCTTTTATCAACTCAATCCAATCTTCCACGATTTGCGTAGCTTTTTGCTTATCAAAGGGGAGATTGTCGTAAATTGAATCTATAAGGTCTGCCTTCGTGAGGCAGTCGCTGTTATTTGACATAGCGGATCCGAGTAAAAATTAATCGGTTAATAAAGACCCACAACTACTGTAAAGAAGTAGCTCACTTTTTCGCAAAAAACAAGTTTTATAAGAATTACAAATACTTACTTGACATGCCGGTTTCGTTTTTAAGCGACCGGCAAAACTTATTTTCGATATCAACCTCAAAATCCAGGCAAATTCCCTAGAATGAGAGGAAAATTAAGGACTGCGTCCTTTTCCACAACGACACTGGGATTTTAGATGGTGGGGCGCTATTGGCGGTTCCAGTTTTTTTTCGTGTAAACGGGACCTTATCAAAACTTTATTGGATAAATTTTTGTACGGGGTAAACCGAGCATGGTGATTCGCAGACGGGAACCTTCGACTGAAGGTAGGAGGGAAGGGGCTGATGGCTGGGCAAACAATACGGCGAATGCAGTAGAAGAAACGGACAACCTCGCTTCCTGTCGTTAATGTCGAAGCGAGGTTGCTGTCTCAGATGCGTGCTCCGTTAACCCTGCGCCGTATGCCCGCAGAGCATTGTGCTCAGGGAGTTTGTTTACTGCCCTGCTGAACGTAGAGTTCTCCACCAGCGTTCCGGAATTCCTCTGCCTTTTCAAGCATGCCGTGTTCGATTGCCTGGTCCTGTTCTATCTCCAGCTTGGCGGCATATTCACGCACGTCCTGCGAGATCCTCATTGAGCAGAACTTTGGACCGCACATAGAGCAGAAATGGGCCACTTTGGCATTTTCAGATGGCAAGGTTTCATCGTGGTATTCACGAGCGGTGTCAGGTGCAAGCGCAAGGTTGAACTGATCATTCCAGCGAAACTCAAATCGAGCCTGACTGAGCGCATTGTCTCGCAACTGTGCTGCAGGGTGGCCCTTCGCAAGGTCTGCTGCATGAGCCGCAATCTTATACGTGATAACCCCCTCCTTAACATCCTCGCGATTGGGAAGGCCGAGATGCTCTTTTGGGGTGACGTAGCAAAGCATGGCACAGCCATACCAACCAATCATAGCCGCTCCGATGCCGGACGTAATATGGTCGTAGCCGGGAGCGATATCGGTGGTTAGGGGCCCGAGAGTGTAGAAGGGGGCTTCTCCACATACCTCAAGCTGCTTATCCATGTTCTCTTTAATGAGCTGCATGGGAACGTGTCCAGGCCCCTCAATCATAACCTGCACGTCGTGTTTCCAGGCAATTTGGGTAAGTTCGCCGAGGGTCTCAAGTTCAGCAAACTGGGCTCGGTCGTTGGCGTCAGCTATGGCTCCCGGACGAAGGCCGTCCCCGAGTGAAAATGCCACGTCGTAGCTTTTCATAATTTCGCAGATTTCCTCGAAGTGCGTGTAGAGAAAATTTTCTTTATGGTGCGCAAGACACCATTTCGCCATGATTGAACCACCGCGCGAAACAATGCCGCACATGCGGCTCGCCGTGAGCGGAACGTAGGCCAGTCGCACGCCTGCGTGTATGGTGAAGTAATCAACGCCTTGTTCGGCCTGCTCGATTAGCGTGTCCCGGTAGAGTTCCCAGGTGAGCTCCTCCGGAGCGCCCTTTACCTTTTCGAGAGCCTGATAAATCGGAACCGTGCCAATGGGGACAGGGCTGTTACGGATAATCCACTCTCTGGTCTCGTGAATATTGGCGCCGGTGCTGAGATCCATGATGGTGTCTGCGCCCCAGCGACAGGACCAGACCGCTTTCTCTACTTCTTCCTCAATGCTGGAGGTTACGGCTGAATTACCGATGTTCGCGTTTACTTTCACGAGAAAATTGCGTCCGATAATCATCGGCTCTGACTCAGGATGGTTTATGTTGTTCGGCAATATTGCCCGACCACATGCAATTTCCTCGCGAACGAACTCCGGAGTTACGTGCGTCTGAGGCATATTTGCTCCGAACGATTCGCCTGGGTGTCTCGCAGCAAGCTCTTTCGTTGCCTCGCTCAGTTGATCGATCCGCTGATTTTCTCGAATGGCGACGTATTCCATCTCCGGAGTGACTATGCCTTTTCTCGCGTAGTGCAATTGACTTACATTTGCTCCGGGTTTTGCGCGCAGCGGTTTACGCACATCAGGAAAGCGAATATCGATGGTGTCGGGATTCTTTGCACGAACGCTGGCATACTCTGAGGAAGAAGCGGCTAACTCTTCGACATCATCACGGCCGATAATCCAATCTTTTCTAATAGGTTCCAGCCCGCGACGAATATCGATGTCGCATTCCGGGTCCGTGTAGGGTCCGCTGGCGTCGTATACGGTTATCGATTCATTGTTGCCGGATATACGTTGTGTGTCACTGCCCACGAACTGCTCGGCACTATCGGAGAGCTCAATCTCTCGCATGGCAACCTTTATGTCATGCATTTCACCGGGGACATATATTTTCCGAGAACTGGGAAATGGCTCACGGCTCAAGACGCTTTGCGAAGGCGCTTTTTCAGTGCGTTTTGTCATTGTACTTTTCTCCTTTACGTGAGCAAAATCGATAAACGGTTTTGAGGAAAATCCGAAATCCGAAACGAAAATCAAAAATAAAAAACAAAACTGAAAGCGGCAACACCGGCAGGAAGGCAGGGAACTCGCGGGGCGAACGGGGCTCTGCTACAGGCTTCGGGGGTATGTGTCCGGAAACCGTGTCAGCAGTGCACCGAATTTTCTACAACATCCGAGTCACTCAAATGTCGCTTGCGGGCAGCGAGTGGAGCCTGTTCCTGTGGCAGCATTACCTGCACCCAGTTCGAAGGGTTTGTTCTCAGCTCATTTTTCATGAAAACTGTGTCGAATTTAGCTCCCGGTTTTAGCTCCCGGTCAAAATACGACGCAGCCCGGCTCGACTTCTGCCGATCGTGGCCCATTCTTCCCAATGGAAGAAAAACGCCTCAATCTAGGCATTAGTTTTGCCTTGAGCACCCCTAAGGTCCGAGCACTGGACGTTAGCACAGTACTGAGGTGCGCGCTAATGCATCTGTCCGGCGGAAACGTTGAAGAATTTCTACAATTTGCCGATAGATAATCAGTGAGGGCACTGGGTGCCGTTCGGTTTTTTCACGCGATGATAGTAGTTCATCGGTCTTCTCTGCGATTATGTCCGGATGCTTCGTTCGCTCGATGCTATCCGTGCTGTTTTTTAGAAATTCTATACTAAGGGATCCTGGTCAATGTCGATTCAGCTTACGGTCATGTCACTCGAATACGGTTCCTCCGTGGTGCCGACAAAGGAAGTTTTCGAAAAGGACGAAATTACCCTCGGTCGATTGCCCGAGAACGACGTCGTTCTGGATAAACAGGATGTGTCCGGTGTGCATGCACGAGTCCGCATCAACAGGGATGGACCGGAGCCAAAGCTTTGTATCACCGACCTGGGCAGCTCAAATGGCACGATGGTTGAGAACAATCCTATTTCATCAGATCAGGAGATCAGTCTCGAAAACGACGAGCGGATCATCATTGGTACCTTTCTCATCAAGTTGTCTCTTCTCGAGGACCAGACAGGTTCATTGGTGTCTGCCACTAACGGAAGCAACGGTAATGGTAGTCATGTGACACCGTCGGTGGAAATCCCCTCGGGTTTCGATGCCGCAGATGATCCCTTTTCTGCGACGAGTGAACAGACGCTCACCGAGGCCGTTACAGAGGAGAAAGCCGAGGACGCGCCGACTGAAGGCGGAGAGGAGTCGGGTTCTGATACCTTCGCTATGCCTTTCGGGAGTGCAACGCAGGCTGATGGCGACACAGAAAGTTCCTCTGAAAGTTCACAGGAGGCATCTGAGGCTGAGGCGGGTGATGTCGTCGCGGCTGAGACGGAGCCCGCTTCGGAGAGCCCGTCTCAGGAGTCGAGCACTGACTCGGATAATGCTGAAAAGGAAGAAGAGAAGAGTGTCGAAGCCTCTGGCGAGTTTCTCGAAGAAGTTACGGTAGTTCTCAGCGGAGACGATGTGCTGGAACTCGATTTTGAGGCAGCCGCACTGTATGGGATTACTGCCAAAGTTCTGCACAAAGGAGAGCCCCTGGCAGGAGTCGAGATTTCGGATCCGGTATTCGGCACGAAGACAAGTGGTTCAGACGGTACGATTGAGTTTCCCGATATTGAAGAGGACAGTTCCTATGCTCTTTCGGCGGCAAAGGAGAAGTTTATTTTTGAGACTGAATCATCAGAGGGCACGATAAACGACGCTCCTGCAGAAGTGGTCTTCACGGCGCGTGAGCTATTCACCATTAAGGGAAACGTGCGACACAAAGGTCAGCCACTTGCGGACGTAGAGGTCGATGGCGGACCACTCGGTACTACCAGAACCGACGCAGATGGTGTCTATCGGTTTGAGAACGTTCCCGAGGGCGCTGAGTATTCTATCAAGGTCAAGAAGCCGAATTTTACAATTCGCAAGAAGTAGCAGCGCGCTGGACTGGCCGGTACCCGGTGGCATCAGCTAGTGCAGCACCAGTCTCGGCCGGTGCTGCTACGCTACTGTGCTAACTAGGAAGGGGCTAACTAGGAAGGGGCTAACAGGGAAGGGCCGCTTCCTGGCTGACTTCGTAGAGCAATCGATCAAAGAGGTCCTGAAGAATGGGATCGAGGGCCTCTGAATCATCTTCTTTATCGAGATCAAGGAATATTAGCGGACTGTAGGCGTTTTCCTCGAGGCGTAGCGGCGCAGATAGCAGGCTATGGGCTCGTACGACGTCAGACATTCTGTTAGAGCAGGCCAGGTAGTTTACCTGTTCGCTCCGTCGGGTCAGCACTGTAGATATGCACCGTGCCATCTCAAATAGTTCTACTGCCTTTGTCGACAGGCGGTGGGGGCGGTTGCAGAGATACGCCTCAATCCCGCTAAAGCGGTAATGCACCGCGTGTGCCAGTGTCTTGAAGGTACTGGCATGGGATTTTGTGTCGCTGCGAAAATGCGCAAAGCGAGTTTTAAACTGCTGGTGCTGGATAATGAGTAGCAGCATACAGCCCGAAGCGCATGCCGCCAGGGCGAACGGCGTGTAAAAAACGTAGCCGAGTGGGACATACGATTCCGGAACGCCGAGTAATGAAAGCAAGAGAAGAAGAAGTGTGAGAGCACCGCAGGATATCAATCGCTGCTGCTTCTTGTTGTGTTCCTGCGCATAGTTAAAGAAAGGTGAGAGCTTTGAGGGGGTCGAAACCTTCATGAAACAGTATCCTTACATCCCACGGATGTCCTTGGATGAGTAAAACCGCAAAAGCTACGAGCTTCACCAACAAATCTTCATCAAAGGTTTCGGCTTCAGGATGATATTCCGAGAAGCCCGATTCCCAACCTCAATCCACCTCGCTCGAGCAATTGACGCCCATTGCGTTGCGTAAGCACTTCTCACGCGGGGGTCTTGACTACATTGCGGCACGCAAAACAGACATATCACAGCACAGATGGCGTGATACGCACAGAAATGACCAGCCTGGATGTATTCAAGGAGCCCAACAAACCTGGGATAATAACCGCAAGTTTCGTGCCAGAACAAATAGTATCAGAGCCAGGAGAGGTACTCCAATTATCGGTCACGCGGCACCGCGGATAACAGGAATTCTTAACCCGTTGTCGGGGATTTCATGTTGCCGCATTGAGGCGACAGCTATTGTGCGTATGATTTTGATTGCAGAATATATCGTAATAATATCAGCCGGATAGCACACCCAGGGGGCCTGCGCGAAACCTGACAAATATACTAGTATTTGCTAGTATCGGTCTGGCAGTCCCGGTTCTCTCAAGATCACCGATAATTTTAAGGGTAGACGAGAAGGTAATTTGTCGCTCGGAGCATACTCTGCGAGCGACAAAGACAGTTTCGAGTTTTTTCCCCCAAGCCTGAGAGAGGTAACCATGTATTCTGCCATGTGCACGCAAGCGCTGCCAGACCAAGGGGAGGCAGCCAGCGTATATTCGCGTTCTGCGTCGTGTCTTTCTCTTCAATCACGGAGAGAAGTAAGCACTGAAGCCGTTCTTCTGCGGCAAAACTTCGTCGAGTCCGCCGCCTTGCGGCGTAGACTTCGCGGCCAGCTACTGAGAGAAGCTCCCTTTGACATCCCGGGACGAAGCCTGCACTTCGGGACTCGCATCGGCACTCGCTATGTCGGTGGTATTCGTCTCACCCAGGGTACTGACGGTCTTGTAGACCGCTATCCCAACGACGTGATCCAGAAGTGGACAAAGGGTAAGAGTACCCTGCCATTTGGTAAGAACGTCGCAGTTCTCAGCAGGGCAAGCATCTCGCCATGCTTACTGTTGAACGGCCTCCGGCACATGCAACTGGCCGGGAAGGGGCTTTTTGGACTTCTGGTAAATATCGGACTCACCGCGGCTCTGCACTCTGCCGGGGTAGACCGAGTGACCGCGATTGTGAAAGACGACTTCGGAGGAATTCAGAGAATTCTTCTGCGAAGCGGCTTTGAGGAAGTTCCTACTGATGGGGTTTTGTATTCCGAATCTATCCCGGGCCAGAGAGTCAGGGTCCGTCAATTCCAGTTTCTGCCAGATGGCAAGAGGAGTCTGCTTGATGAGAATCTACGCTTCTATGGTGATCGATTTCACCGAAGCGGATTTGTACTAGGCGGCGAACTGAGTAGTTCGCAACGCATCTCACGACATATCGAATCGACGACGTTTTGAATCGCGAAGACGCGACGAAGCGAGGCGAGGTTCGGGTCAACAAAGGTTATGCTGTCTTTGTTGACCACCTTTTCTAAGCCGAAGCACGCTAAACGTATGATACTATTGTGCCTCTTTGATTAAGGGCAGAAGAAGATCCTTTCCAGAATCTTAGATTGAGATCTGACTGCTCTGGACGCTGAGTGAGTCTGTCCCGGAATCGATTGATGCAATTCCGTTTCGAGATTCAGGCTGCGGATATCGGGGGAGTAAGTTCCAGGCCGTCTGATGAAATGACTTCAGGGTTGCGGCAATGGTTTCATTCTCGATCAAAATACCAATGGTCTCCTCATTGGTTGAGGTGATTGCGACCTTTTCGCCATAAATATTGATCGTAACACCGATGTATGTGTTACCGAGTAAACGTACTTCCCGATTTTTCCACACGCGTACTGCAAGCTCGTGCATCGATTCATCTGACGCGGCGACAATTCCGTACCACCAAATCCCTCTCTCCGCTCTGCGGTTGATGAAATCGTTGATCCAGGCGCGCTCCATTTCTGAGACGAACGTGAAATTGTGTCTTGCGTCGCAGACTC
>JAUIMJ010000227.1 GCA_030433295.1 bacterium
TTTGTCAGTACCTTTGCCATGATCGCCAAGATGGCCGGTGCCGATGGCATGGTCAGAAAGATCGAAGTGGAGGCGGTCGATCGTTTCATGACGAATGTCTTAAAGCTGAATCAGCAGCGAAGAGCATTCGCGATTCGGGTTTTTAACGCCGCTCGTTCTTCACCGAAAACATTTGAAGACTTTGCCCGGCAATACAAGCGTCAACTCCAAAACAACCCGGAGATGTATGAGTGGATGGTTGATGTCTTACTTCGCATTTCCCTGGCAGATGAGGTGTTTAGTGATGCTGAGGAACAGATACTCACCAAGGCATGTGAAATCTTTGACGTTGATTTAGAGCGATGCCGCCAGCTGGTCCAGAAGCGAGCGGGCTCACTTATCAGCGCCGCCTATAAAGCGATAGGGTGTGACCCGGAGATCAGCGATGAGGATCTCGAAGAGCATTATGAAAAGCTGACTGCGAAGTATGACCCTGAGAAAGTAATCGCAATGGGATTGCCGGAAGAGTTTGTCGAGGTTGCAAAAGCCAAGCATGAGGCCATAGCGCGGGCCTACCGATCCATTATTGCAGAACGGCGACCGCGAATCACTGAGTAAAGATGTGAATTGCGGTACGATGTGTGGCTCTGATTCGAGCGTACTGTTTAGAACGTAGAAAGCGATAGACCGCATGAAGATTCTGATAGCCGGCTGTGGAGACGTTGGCATTGCCCTTGCGAAGGGACTTGTTGCTGAGGATCACGAGGTCTTTGCGTTACGTCGCAGCCTGCCTTCCTCTAATCCGCTTGAAGGTCTTAGCTGGGTATCCGCAGACCTTTGCGATCCGGATTCCTTAGAAGAAATTCCAGGAAATTTTGATGCGGTCGTATACACCGCGGCTGCCGATCAGAGATCTGCAGAGGCCTATCAACGAGCCTACGTGACGGGGGTTGCGAACCTTCTGGGTGAACTAAAGAAAAGCAGTCCTGATTGCGGGCATCTTATCTTCGTCTCCAGCACCGGGGTGTATGGGGAGGACGACGGAGAAGTTGTCGATGAAGAAACGCCTGTTAACCCCAGGGGGTTTACCGGTACTGCGCTTGTAGAGGGGGAGTCGCTTGTTCGTCAGTCCGGAATTCCTTCTACAATTGTGCGTTTCGGGGGAATCTATGGTCCGGGGAGAAACTGGCTAATCGCAAAGGTGCGATCCGGGGAGGCGGAAATTCTGCGTAATCATCCCGTCTACACAAACAGAATTCATCGAGATGACTGTGCCGGAGTTTTGCAATACCTGCTTGCGCAGGGAGCCGGGCAGGGGGAAAGTACCGTGTACATCGGCGTTGATGACGAAGCCGCGGACAGGAGCCAGGTCTATGAATTTTTGGCCCAAAAGCTGGGAGTTGAGCTGATGACTCGCGATGCGAAGAATCTGGCCAGCGCCGATTTGCCATCCGCGGGCAAGCAGTGTTCCAATAAAAAGCTCAGGGATATCGGGTATTCATTTATTTACCCAACGTACGTCGAGGGCTACGGTTCTCTTCTACAGGACGATTGATACCGCTTGCGTCTTGTCGTAGTATGGGCAGGCGCGTTTTCGGAAATTTTGATTCCGGATGTTAACCCACATTGTAAGGAAAGTATTTGATGGCAACCTCGAATTCAGCGATTACGTTTAAGGGGCAACCGATTGAGGTTACCGGTAATGAGTTAAAAGTGGGGGACAGTCTTCCCGATTTTGTGCTTATCGGAACCGATATGGCGGATATCACCGTCAATTCTTTTCCCAACAAGGTATTGGTTATCTCTTCAATTCCGAGTGTAGATACACCGATCTGTTCAATTCAGACGAAGCGCTTCAATCAGGAAGTGGATGCGCTTGGCGACTCTGCGGTGGTTTTGACGGTCAGCAGAGATCTTCCCTTTGCTCAGAAACGCTGGTGTGGAGCTGAAGGAGTGGAGCGAGTGGTCTGTGCAAGCGATTACAAGCATCGTGTATTCGGTGAGGCCTTTGGAGTTGAAATGCCGTCACTCGGAATTCTTGCGCGGGCAATTTTTGTTGCTGACCCTTCGGGTAAAATTACCTACATCGAGTATGTAGATGAGATCGGTCAGGAGCCTGACTATGACGCTGCTCTCGCGGCGGCCAAGGCTGCTATCGCCTAACACCGGCGTGCCTCTTTATCCGGGTTTTGGCTTCGCCGGTTTACCCGGGTTGCAGCTTTGCCGGATACGCAGGTGGATATCCGTCCCCTGTGTGTCCGGCTTGTTTTTCTGTGCTATCTGTTTCGCGCTCTTCGTTCGGGCTTTCTTGCCACACTCTCCGAAGCTTCTGCTATTATGGCCTATGTAATGTGGTCTTTTATCGCGATGGGGTTGCCGTTTTCATCAATAGCGACCATGACCACTTGTGCCTCCGTCACCTTGATTGCCTCGAGGACACCGATGCCTCGCTCCGAGGTCACCAGCACTTTTACCGTAATCGATGTTCGGCCAATTTTAACCGTTTCGGTGTAAAAGCTTACCGTATCTCCCACCTTCACCGGGGCGATGAATTCTACTTCCCGCATTACCTTGGTAACGTAGCGCAGGGGAGCGACTCTGCGCGCATGCTCGCCTGCGGCAAGGTCGACGTGGCTGAGTATCACACCGCCAAATATGTTACCGAGTCCGTTGGTGTCCTTCGGTAGCATGACTATGCGAACGCGGGGTATCTCTTCTTTCGTAGTCACCGCTATGGTCCTTTTCTGATTAAGGCTCGTCGCGAAAGACGAGCAGCCATCTTTATTTGTTCCAGTTTTAAAAAAACCACACACCGCCCTGCCTACTCAAAACTCAAGCGCACTCAGAAGTATTGCTACAGTGTCTCCTGTGCCCCTGCAGGGATCCAGGCTATGCGTTTGTTTGGCAGGTGAATCTGGATCCACTCTCCGGAGCGCTGGAGAATATCAAAGGCATAACCGTCTTTTAGTACGGAAACGACTTGAAAGGTCTTTCCGGGTCCGGCGCGGGCAGAAACATTCCCCGCAACAACAATAGCACGATTGGGGGTCTTGCACTCAGCGAAAAAGCAAAACTCCAGCTCTTCGTTCGCGTTTCGCTGGGAAAAGGTAAAGAAGACGGAGAACAGAAGAGTAAGCAACATCACGCTCGAAAGTATGAAATCAGAGCAGGGGGCTTTGCCCACAATGCGCATGCCAAGCAGCAGGCTGCTAACAAAAGCAAAGGAAAAAATGAGAATTCTATTTTGATCCTCGCTGAGGCGGGACTGCAAATAGAGCAGATTGTCTGACCAGTGGTGCTCCACAGGAATTTCAATACCTATTTTTTCTCTCGTGCGCTTGAGGTTCCAGAGAGCTGCCGTGTCGTGAGGTGAGTATCTGAGAGATTTGCGGAAGTGATATCTCGCTTTTCCATATTGTGCGAGCTGGTAGTAGCAATTGCCCAGTGCCAGATGAAGGGCTGAGTTTCCGCCGTCTTGTGCAAGAACTGCTTCCAGATATTTGCTCGCGTCCCTGAAGTCCCCGTTCTCATACGCCGAACGAGCTATCTCAAGGGGATCTGTGGGAGGCTGTGAAATTGCGAACACCGACGATGCTGCAAGGAGCAGCGCCAAAAGGGTGTTTCTCAGAATCGGTAGCCCCCGTAGCTTTGTTGCCGCCTTATTCATGTTCTCCATGCTTCGAAAATCCAAACTCACTGGAGTTCAGAGCAGAAAGTAGTGCAAGCACCCGTTGCCTGTATTCCGAAGCCAGTTGCGCATTCTCATCGGGCGCATACAGGCTGCACTCAAGTTGTCGGGAGATCTCCAGTAGTTCCTCTCGCTGCTCCGAGGGCAGATGGCGGCAGGCCGCTTCTAACTCCCCGGGAGTCATGGACCGAGCACGAATATCAAAACGCTCATATAGAAAGGTAGACAGGACGTCCTTCACTACAGCGGCATCAGTATCAGCCTCCTTGAGCGACTTCTGCGCCACGCTGAGCGCTCGCTCCGCGACTTTCTGACGAGATTGCGAAGACTGATACGCCCGCCACTCCCTTCTGCCAAACAGACCGCATATAACGGCGAGTAGTGTGCTGAGGCCCAAAATGAGATTTCCCCGGGAAAACGATACGGGACGTTCGCGCATTGCATGAATTGATTGCATGGGAAAAAGATCGCCGTCTTTCAGGGGATCGAATTCATCCCGTTCGGGTGAATCACTCTTCTCCGCTACCGGCCCTGGTCTCTCTGGCGCAACAGAACGCACAAAATTGGGATCTTTCTCAACTTCGATGTCAAAGGTATCGCTGCTATGAGAGACATAGGTTTCGCTCTCCGGGTCGAAGCTATGAAAAGTAAATGCGGGAAGCCTGATTTTGCCGAAGTTTTGTGGAACAAAGGCTATGCGAAAGGTTTTACTGAAGAGCACATATCCATTTTTTGGAAGCACGCTGGACTGAGGTTTGTCGTAGTATATTTTGAAGTCTCGCCCTTTCTCTAACTGAGACTTCGGTAATTTAAACGGGCGAAGATTTGCTCGGCCCCAAAGGGTAACGGTCATACTTACGCTTTCACCCTGAACGACCGTCTTTTTGTCGATGGCCGTTCTAATTTTTACTTCGCCGACTGGTATGTAGCTTTGCGAGACATCAGGCGAAGGGGGGAGCGGGCGCACGGTAACCTCTACTGCATCAGCAAAGAGCTGGCGTCTACGAGTGCGTCTCGTGGGAGCAAATCCCGCAAAGCGATCGAATATTGATGGTCTGCGACGCTGTGACTTTACTGCGAGTTCGGCAAGGAGCTTTCGCTTTGGAATAGTAAACGTGCCCGCGGTTGTTGGGATGAGAACTTCGCGCAAAGAACGAATTGTCAGATCGCCTCGCTTGCGAGCACTGCGGCTGTGGCTGCCGAGTTCTTCCCGCCAGAAGCCCGGATAATTAATGTCCTCCAGATTCCCCGACACAAATTGTGCGTCTGCTGCGACATCGGCAAAATAGGTTATCTGCTCACCGATGTAGGGATTTGCATTGCTCACCCCCTGTATGAATGCGACGGATTGCGCTCCCTTTGATCGTTTCTTTTTTTGAGAGGACTTGCGGATGAGAATGTTGACCTTGGGTATGCTTAGGGTCTTTCCATCGATAGTAATTGTTCCCTCGGGAGTTTCATATCGTCCGGGAGTCAGTTCGGTCAGTGGACGCAAGTCGTAGGTGAAGGTTGTTCGCGCGCTGACCTCACCATTGATGTACTGCGCCTGATTACTTCGACCTGTGAGGCGCAGCGAGAAGAAAGCGGATGATGCCCACTGGGGCTCCTGACTAAAGGGAGTTCTGCGCTCTACGCTTACGCTAAAGGTAAATGTCTCGCTGGGATCTGCGACCTGAGGGCTTACTTCCACATCGATATCGATGGCATGCGCAGCCCCGGTACACAGGAGCAGCACTGCGAAACATAGTATGGAAAATACCCGTAGCATTACTTACCAATCCTTCTCCGGTGCGGGCATGTTGAAGGTATCAAGCTGCTGAATACCTTTTCTTAATCGAAACTTCATACGTGTGCCACTGCGCTCTTCCACGTTCTCAAGCTGAGCTTCAAGTTGTTCGGACAACTCGGCTTCCTGCTCGGAATCCTCATCTTGTGCCGCCTGCGCCTGCTGCTGAGCTGCGGGGGTAGGTTCCGACTGGGGATTACCCTCATTGGCCTTCTCTCGCTCTTTCTCTTTCTTGTCTTTTTCGCTTTCCGAGTCCTTGCTGTCCTGGGACTTTTCTTTATCGTCGCTCTGCTCGCTCTTGTCAGACTCCTCTTTCCTGGTCTCCGAAGAATCTTTTTTACTTTGCTCGCCGCTGTCGTCGTCTCTTTTGTCCTCGTCTTTCTTGTCCTTGTCCTTTTTGTCCTCAGAGCGTTGATTCTGATCCGAGGAAGACTCGTCTCTCTGGTCTTTCTTGTCGTTCTGCTTTTTGTCGCTATCTTTGTTTTTCTGGTCGTTCTTTTTTCTCTTCCTGGTTCTCTTCCTCTTTGTTTTCCTCAGATTTGTTTTCTTCTGAGTCCTCGCTCTTGTCTTCCTGTTCCTGCTGTTCAATCAGCTTTTTGACATACTCGAGATTGTCTTTTGCCTCCTGCTCGTCGGGCATGAGATTCAGGCTCTGCTCGTAGTAGGAGACTGCCTCCTGATACTGCTGCAATTGTACTGCGGTGTTTCCAAGATTATACAATATCTCGGCCATTTGTTGTTTATCACCGCCTTTTTCTAAAGCCTGTTGAAGGATGGACGCAGCTTTCTCATACTGACCAAGACGATAGTGGCTAATCGCTTCTGCATTAGAAATCCGGAGGTCGTCGGGGTGCTCTTCTCTGAGCTTTGAAAAATGCTCTATGGCGGTGGCGAAGTCACCGCGTCCCAGGGCGTCGGAGCCCGCATTGAACTTCTGTCGAAACTCTGCAGAATCGCTGTCTGCATGCGTTTTGCCGGGAAGAAGTGCCAGTTGAACGCAGAGGAAGAACAGTAGTAGCGCCGTAAATTCTTTACGAGCGCCAAGCATTTCCTTTGTTCGTCGAAACAGAAGGCCCCATGGGCCGATGAGAAGTACGGCTATTCCAAGACCGAGCGGTATTTGAAAATATTCGTTCCAGGTTTTAGCGCGCATGTAGTCAATCTCACTGCCCTCGAAAGCTTTGCGTATACCCTGCTCATAAATACTGAAGGTGTCCTGGTCTGAGGTGATTGAACTCACGTAGGTGCCACCGGTGGACTTTGCCAGACTTTTTAGAGAGTTCTTATGCAGTCTACTGAGAATCAGCTCTCCCTGATCATCCCGGCGATATCCGCTTGTGCCGGGTATGGGTGCTCCGCTCTCTGTCCCCACACCGATGATGTAGATCTGCACATCTTCAGCCCGCGCAATTTCGCCGGCCGTCTCTACATTCCCGTCGAAGTTTTCACCATCGGTAATCAGCACGATCACGTTACTTCTGCTGGTCGATACCAGCCCTTTATGCGTCTGTTTGAGCGCCCGGATACTTACTCGAATTGCAGCCTCAATATTCGTTCCCTGTATAGGGATGAGCTTAGGTGAAAGCGATTGCAGGAACCCCCGGAAGGCCGAGTAATCCAGCGTGAGTGGACTTTCCAGGTAGGCGGTGCCGGCAAAAGAAACCAGACCTATGCGATCGCCCTTCAGCTGATCGAGCAAATCCATGATCTCGCGTTGGGCGCGAACAAGCCTGCTTGGTTTTATGTCCTCAGCGAGCATGCTCTGAGAAACATCGACAGCGACGACTATGTCGACACCGCGTTTGATGCTTTCCTGCCAGGTAAATCCCCACTGGGGGCGAGCAAGCGCAAAGAGAAGAGCAAGCCCCACCAGAACGACCAGGATGTCACGGATTTTTCTCTCCACTCGCAGCGAATTTCTCCCCGGCAGCAGTGTGTCGAGCAGCTCGGGGTCAGCCACCCGAGAGAGAAACCGCGAGATCGCTCGTTCGCGCAGCGCAAACATTCCAATGAGAATCGCAATGGCGAACAGCCAGAGCGCACTCGTCGGATATTGAAATTGCATCTCGTTCATACCTATCCCGGAAAAACTCTGAAATAGCTCGTTCGCAG
>JAUIMJ010000228.1 GCA_030433295.1 bacterium
GTTCAGGATCGAGGCAGTGAGCATTTCAGTAGCGCTCCTATACACGCTTCGGGTCATCCTTCGTCAGCTCATTTTCAGCCTGTGGATACTCCGGTGCAAAATTGGTTGCAAAAGAAAGGCCCCAGTCCGATTGAGGAAATATTCAGTCGTTTGTTTAAACTAATCGGCATTTTGTTTGGCATTGGCGGAGAAAAGAACGAAGCGAGTAAGAAACCTCATCTTCGCGGCGGACATTAATCCCTTTCCCACATCGAGCACGTGACTTCTTAACGTCGAATACCGCACTCTGCGTCCGAAAAGCCTGCGCTCGCCGGGAACGCCAAAAACAGTCGTTTTTCGACGGTCTCCATATGTGATATTCTCGCCGGGTGAAACCCTGGAACCTCCTTATCGCTGCCTTCAGCATCGCGTTTTTCGTCGCCGTGTCCGGCTTCTTAGGACTGGCGTATTCCAGTGGCCTGACCGAAGCCACCGGAGCCGTAGAAAGCTACTTCTTCCATGATAATCTTCGAGAAGTATACCCAAAGAGTTTCTATCGCGCCGCCAAAATGGAGCGAGAAACGCTCAGGCGTATCATCGAAGAGCGGAACATCAAGACGGTCGTCAATCTACGTCTCGGAAAAGATTCAAAGGATGAGACAGGACTCACAGAACAGCAGGTGACTGAGTCCGCCGGCGCTGTCTACACCCACATCCCCTTAAATGGTCGAGAGTTTCCCTCTCCCGAGAGAATTCAAATGCTACTCGATGTATTTGATCGAGGTGAAGAACCATTTCTCGTTCACTGTACAAGCGGAACCCACAGAAGCGGCATCGCTTCTATGCTCTGGCTGCACGATAAGAAAAACGTACCTCTGGCCGAGGCCCTGGAACAACTCACCCTGAAATACGGTTTCATAAAAGCTGAGCGCACCTTGAAGAATACCTTCGGTCGGCCCACCGTTGATGCTTTTCTCTGGCAATACGAGAAAAGCCATAGGCAAAGCGGAATACCTTTTCGCTCATGGCTTCATGGAGAATACGCGGCATCGTATGAACCCGTTCCGGTCATCATACCGCCAGACTTTGAGCCCATCGGTATTCCGGAAACGTATACGCTCGAGGTAGCGGCACAGTAGACCACTGGTCAATCATTAGAGAATCATTCGTATCGACAAAAGGGAACGCGGGGGCGAAGGAACTTTCGAAGCAATGCCTCGTCAATGTCACATAGTAATGTCACATAGTCTCTCGCAATCGTCTCAGGATATCGACATAACTTATGATACCCACCAGCTGTCCTGCTGAAGAGACCACGGGCACCGCGCTGATGTTCTTTTCCAGCATCAGATCAATCACATCCCGAACGCTGCTTCCTTCCTCGATAGTGATAGGCTCGCGTATTGCTATGTCCATAACGGAAGCAGTGGCCCGTTCCCTGGCATAATCCGGATCGAGAAGCTGCTCATCCGCGGGAAGGAGATAGCTTCTCAAATCACGGTCACAGACAAGCCCGTGAAGTTCCTTACCTTCGACAACAGGAAGGTGACGAACACCGCTTGCAAACATTTCGTCAATGGCATCCTGAATACTTGCCGTGCTGGAAATCGTGCGAGGCGTTGCGGTCATCACATCTCTGGCATTCATATCCCCTCCGAACATGGTCTGTGCGCAGACTCTACTTCGCATTTTCAAGGCTCTACATGCGAAGTACAATACTTAAATAAATCCCTTCTCCTCGAGCACTTCCTCTACGATAATTGACAACTCACCCCAGCGGCCGTCGTGCAGTCCCTCCAGAAGAACATCTTCAGCGTGCTCCTTCGCCTGATCAACTTCCTCAGGAACACAGTAATCACTCTCATCCTCAACCTCCCGTCCGCAAAGATCGGGATCTGAGGTCACCAGATGTAATCGACAGGCACTCGGTCTATGCGCATACGCCTGGCAACTGTTCTCGTAAAGAAAGGGACAGGGACGGGCTTTCTCGTAAAAGTATCTATCGTAGGTTTTAGCCGAAATTTCGATTTCACCCTCAATAGTATGAGCAAACTTTCTCGTCTTCTTACGGGCTCGAAAAAACGCTTTGCGTTCTTCCGCCGCGTCCCGAATCCGAGAGATGACCCCTTCGCGGACTTCTTCGTCCTGAGCCCCTAGCCACTCAACGAGGTTGCAGGCCTCTTCCCAATTCGTCTCTACCAGGAGATGACAGCAATGAGCGCAGCCGGCGGCACATCGGACAACGTCACCTCGCTCTGCTACTTCTCTAATCGCATCATCGACAAGTGAATCTACTATTTTTAGCGCGTCTTTCATTCGCGCATGTTCCACTTCCTTACTCATTCCTTCCCTTTACAGGTTTCCATCACAAAACCCTCTACTTCTCTCTCAGTTCCCTGAAACAGTATTCGATTGCGATTTTGCTCCAAACTATATGCATACATCGGGTCATAATACTCGACGAGCAAAGGCTCGACCCAGGCGGCGTGGACATCTGCATCCCCGCTGCTGGCATACACCGAAAAAGAGTCATCAATGGCGGTAAGTAACTTTGCGCTCCTCACTCCGCCCAGCCGCTTTGCTATTCGCATAATTGCGTTACGGTAGCGTTTGCGCAAGACTTCCGATGGATTCTCCACCTGCTGCTCGCGCAATTCTCGCTCCATGCTCAGAATGTATTCATCAATCGTCGCCTGCACACGAGCACTCAGGTCCAATTCAAGCACAATGCGCGGGGCTTCGCTCAAAGAGTGAAAGAGATCATCCGGGATGCGCATCTTCCCGATGGTTCGACTCTCTGACTCGACAAGAATGGTATCAGCGGTCATTCGAAGCAGACAAAGAGCAATCGTATTTTCGAAAAACGCCTGACTTGGCTGTGCGGAAAGGAGCGCTCCGAATGCTGAGCCGCGATGCTTCGCCATTTCTTCAAGATGAAGCATTGCATATCCGGCATTTCTCCTGGCCTCAAGAAAGCGGGTTTTCCCTACCCCGGTCTTCCCTGAAATCACAAGAAAGTTCTTCCGGAGAGACTCTCTCTCAATAATGCCCAACAAGAAACGGCGCATGGCTTTGTAGCCGCCCTGGACACGGGGAATTACTACCCCTGCCTCATCGAGCCAACGTTGTGAATATCTCGACCGCAGGCCACCCCGAGCACAGTATAGTGCATCGATCTTATTCCGTTTGATTACCTCTCGCCAGTGCTCAAGCAGTGCATCCTTCTTCGCACCGGACACCCGCTGCTCACCGAGCACTACTGCCGCTGCCGAGCCATGCTGCTTGTAGGAAATCCCGACATCCGTGCGGTCCTCATTACTGAGGATGGGAACGTTGATCGCACCGGGGATGCACGCTTTCTCAAATTCCACAGGCGCCCGTACATCGAGAAGTCGCTTCTCCTCAGCGAAGAATGATTCAAACGAGGAATGTTCAATCTGTTCCAACATCACCAAAAGATTCTCTCTGCCCTCTGTGCTGGCGGACTGTAGCATGAAACTCAGGGGGCTTAAAAAAATGCGCACTTCACCCGGCGCGCGCGATACACAGAGCCATCAGCCTCGCACTCGAAAGCCCGGCCCTATCCCCGCCATGGGTAAATTAATACGCAAGTTCGGCACCTTAGCGCGTTGAACGTGGCTCCATGGAATTATTCTGAAGCACATGGCAGGATTAAGCGGACTTAGAGGTAGAGGTCTGTGCCTGCGTATTCAGGCACGCTCGGCCTGAGCGAACAGTTAGACTACATGCTTTTATCGGAGTCTCAAGGTGCCAATCGCGACTGCAGTTTTTCAGAAAGACATAGCTCCAGGCCTGCAACAGAGCAGGCCACAGCGCTTCGGGTCCGAGGAGGTCGCCTTTTCGGAAACAAACGGCCTGAACGCTCGACCACTGGAACAGGTCCAGGCTGAAGACTCAAACCTTGAATCCGAATCTCTCTCTATTGCGGCGGTGCAATCAAACGAAATCGCCCTTTCTCAGGAGCGGAATGCACGGTACGAATTTGAAGCAGAGCGTGCAGAGAACAACGTTCGACTGGCACTCCGTATAGAACGCATTGAGCTTGAGCCTCAAAGCGCCGTCAAGCCACAGGAGTCATCCTTCATCATCGCCTTCGGCAGCATGAGAATAGATACTACTGCGTAGATAAGCGCAGCGATACAAACAGGTCACAACGCACACGAAAAAATTCGCGGGTATCTATTCGGAAAGGATGCGCTTCAGCCGCGCGTCGATTTTCTCTTCCAGCGTAGCCTTAAGCGCCTCGTTCTTCACACCCTCAACCACATCATGTGCAAATGCTTTTACGAGCATCGCTCTGGCATCCTGAAAGCCCACCCCGCGAGAACGCAGATAAAACAAGGCATCATCGTCCAACTGGCCAATCGTTGCACCATGGGTGCACTTTACGTCATCTGCCCAAATCTTCAGCTGAGGCTTGGCATTACTCTCCGCGTCGTCTGACAACAAAAGACTCTGGTTAGATTGTATCGCATTTGTTTTTTGAGCGTGAGGACGCACAATTATAGTGCCATTAAAAACGCCCTTGGACTTACCGGCATAGATACCTTTATACCATTCGTGACTTTCACAATGCGGTTTAGCATGGTCAAGCACAGTGTGATTGTCGATATGCTGTTCATCATCAACGATGTTGAGCCCGTTCATCACGGTTTCACAGCCTTCGCCGTTCAGCGTCGGGTTAACATCATTGCGAACGAGCTTCCCACCAAAGGAAAAGGAATGCGTCGAGAAGGTACTCTTTGCTTCCTGGCGAACATCCACGGAAGACACATGCAGACTCGAAGCACCTTCTTCCTGCACGCGATAGTGGTCTACCACTGCGGACTGAGCAACGTTCACCTCCGTTACTGCCGTCGTGCAGTAACGATTGCTCCCGTCTCCGTAGTAGTGTTCGACAACAGTAGACTGGCTGTTCTCCTCAGCGACTATTAGAACACGCGGAAAGCACATAACGTCTTCCGCTTCGCCGGTAACAATGCACTGCAGGAGAATCGGCTTATCTACCACCTTGCCGCGCGCAACGTGGATCATTAATCCATCATGTACGAAGGCCTCATTCAGAGCGACCAGAGGATTATCGTTCGGAACCGAACAAGAGCCATAGTGCTCTTTAATCAAGGCAGTATCCGCGGGGGCGGAAAAAGTGGAAAGCGAAACGCCCTGCGAAGCACCAGCGCCCAGGTCACTCGACAAGGCCGCAACAAACTGACCATTGACGAATACAATATGGGCAGCCACTTCATCCGGAGCCAACAACTGTTGCACATCAGCGCTGGCGGGAACGTTCCCGTTGTTTTGCGCAGCGAGCTGAAATGGTGTCTTAAACAAGGGCGCGAGATTGGTATATTTCCATTCCTCTGACTTACTCGTTGGCAGACCTTGCTTCTCGAGAACCGCGATAGCCGCACTACGCTTTTCCGCGACTGAAAACGATTCATTGAGATGCGCCTCAGAGCGAGTATACTCCTTCAACAGCCATGGGTAATCGCGCTCTATAATGTTTGCCGTATCCGCATCCATTCCAAAAATCCTCTCGCTAGATAATCTTCTGTACTGTGAAAATTTGTTACCTCTGTGCTCGATGGCAGCAATCAACTACTGATTTGCAACCGCGGCCTGGGCAACTTCTTCCTTAACCCATGAGTAGCCCTTCTCTTCGAGTTCAAGAGCAAGCTCTTTCGTTCCCGAGCGAACTATTTTTCCGTCGACGAGGACGTGAACAAAATCAGGAACGATATAATCCAGCAGGCGTTGATAATGGGTGATGACGACGAAGGAGCGCTCGGGACTTCGCAGAGCATTCACCCCGTCAGCAACGATCTGCAGCGCGTCGATGTCGAGCCCGGAGTCAGTCTCATCCAGTATCGCAAGTGTCGGCTCAAGAACGGCCATTTGAAGCACCTCATTGCGCTTCTTCTCACCACCGGAGAAACCCTCATTTACCGCACGGTTGAGCATTCCCGGATCAAGGTCAAGCTGCTTGGCTTTCTCCTTGATAAGTGAGGCAAAGGCACGAACCTCAATAGGATCCTGTCCTCGATGCTCACGCACCGAATTAAGCGCTGTTCGAAGAAAATAGGTCCCATTCACGCCCGGCAACTCTACCGGGTATTGAAACGCAAGAAACAGACCTTCGCGGGCGCGCTCTTCCGGGTCCATTTCAAGAAGATCCTCACCCTTATAGAGGACACTCCCTTCGGTAACTTCATAGCCCTCACGTCCGCCGAGAACATTACCAAGAGTGCTTTTGCCGGAACCATTTGGCCCCATGATCGCGTGCACTTCCCCGGGCTTTACCTGAAGGTCAACTCCGTGAAGAATTTCGGTGCCGTTTTCCTCAATACACGCATGAACATTTTTTATTTCTAGCATTTTCCTTACCTGACTTACTTCTTATTAGATCTCGTTCGGCAATCTCGCTAACCGACACTTCCTTCCAAACTGATTGACAACAACTGACGCGCCTCTATCGCAAATTCCATAGGCAGTTCCTTGAAGACTTCCTTGCAGAACCCATGGACAATCATCCCGATTGCATCTTCGGTAGAAATACCTCTTTGATTACAGTAGAAGATCTGATCTTCTCCGATCTTCGATGTTGAGGCTTCGTGCTCAACCTTACCCGTAGGGTTGCGAACTTCTATGTACGGGAATGTATGGGCTCCACAAGCATCACCCATGAGCATGGAGTCACACTGTGAAAAGTTTCGTGCGCCATCCGCTCCTTTCATAATCTTCACAAGACCACGATAGGAGTTCTGCCCCTGCCCGGCCGAAATACCCTTGGAAATAATGGTACTCTTTGTATTCTTTCCGATGTGGACCATCTTGGTGCCGGTATCGGCCTGTTGTCGTCGATTGGTGAGCGCCACCGAATAGAACTCTCCTACCGAGTTGTCCCCTTTAAGGATACAGCTTGGATATTTCCAGGTAATCGATGAACCGGTCTCAACCTGGGTCCAGGAGATTTTGGCATTCTTACCCGCGCACAATCCACGCTTGGTAACAAAGTTGTAAATACCGCCCTTACCCTCATCGTCCCCCGGATACCAGTTTTGTATCGTCGAGTACTTGATCTGCGCATTATCAAGAGCAACCAGCTCAACCACCGCAGCGTGCAACTGATTTTCATCCCGCATAGGTGCGGTGCAGCCCTCGAGGTAGCTCACATAACTTCCTTCATCAGCAATGATAAGCGTTCGCTCAAACTGACCGGTATTCTCGGCATTGATGCGGAAGTAGGTCGAAAGCTCAAGCGGACATCTAACCCCTTTAGGCACGTAGACAAATGAGCCATCCGTAAACACAGCGGAGTTCAGAGTTGCGTAGAAATTATCCGTGTAGGGAACCACCGAGCCGAGATACTTTTTGACCAGCTCGGGATGCTCTTTTATGGCCTCTGAAATCGAGCAAAAGATAACTCCGGCTTTCTTCAATTCTTCCTTGTAGGTGGTCACAACAGAGACACTGTCGAAAACCGCATCCACCGCGACACCTGCGAGGCGCTTCTGCTCAGCGAGCGGAATTCCCAGCTTTTCGTAGGTCTCGAGCAGT
>JAUIMJ010000229.1 GCA_030433295.1 bacterium
AACCGTACACATCCCGATAGTAGTCCGGCATAGTGAGGTACGCCTGCTCATCGGCTCGCTTTTTGAGTTTTCGGGCAAAAAAGAAAAAGATCAGGTAGCCGAAAATGAAACCAAAGAAAAGCCAGATAGCGCCTGCGCCATACTGGTAGACAAGCGCGGTAAAAGTAAGCAAGAGCCCCGCCCCCACCTTGGTTGCGGCAATCGTACAAGCAGCAGAGAACGCCTGAAGATTTCTACCGCCTAGCAGGAAACCTTCTGGGCTCTCGCCCTCGCCTGCACGCCAACCTATAAGTGTGACGATCATGAGGTATGCAGCAATTACCAAAAGATCAAGAATGCTCATGGGCTCCCCTGTTACAAGCCATATCGGCCCGGTGAGAATATTCCCCTGGGATCAAGCACTTGTTTTATTCTTCTACAGGTATCCCAATAGGGATCGTCGCTACTGAACAACTGGGGGAACTGATCTGCGGCCTGGGAGCTCATGCGGTATGGGAAATAGCCACTCGCGATAAGAGTATCTAGCAATTCCTTGTGGCAGGCGTTCGCAAGCTCCCTTTCTTCTTCTATCTCTTTGTCAAAGAAGATTCCGATAACGGCGCATGCGGCTCGCGGAGTGACCAGATTAAGTGACATGTTCGGCTCGAAGTGAAACTTTTCGCATACGCGCTCAACCGTAGATACAACCTGTCGGGTATCCTCTGCCGTAAGGGGGAAGATTGGAGCGCACCAGATTACCCCACAACGATCAGCCGGCGGATTGAAGTCCTTAGTACGCGATTTTTCACGCTTTCGCCAGTATACACCCTGAGTGGGACGTTCGGTGGGAATGCCCTTCATTAAGCCAAATATCGCAAGCTTTTGCCGGACATCAACCCCAAACAGTCGTTGGTATAGCGGAGCGAAAGGCGCAAGCTTGGACAGTACACTATCAGACATGAAATGCACTCGCGCCACTCCTTTCAAAACCCGGCGAATCCTCCTTAGTCGGGCCTGTACTTCCCGCTTATCTCCTCGTAGGCCTCCAGCGCAGTTCCAGGGCGCTGCGCCCCACTGACGAAGCAAGCGAGACTTCAGCGCGTCTGAGATAGGCACCTTCCCCTCTGCCTCTTCCCAGGGATACTGTTGAAGCGCCGATAACACACGAATGTCATTACCGAGATGCACGGCACTACGAAAGGTCCCCTCAAGTCGGAGCGTTCGAAGCCGCTCCATCACGGTACAGAGGTGTTCAGTATCACGTACGGCGAAATGAAATACGCCGAAATACTCGGGCTTAGGCATCAGCCAGATGCAGACTTTTGTTACTATTCCGAAATTCGACTGTGTAAAAAGGCCGTCGAGAAAAGGCCCAAGTCCCCATTTGTATAGGTATTGCGCCTTCGCATTTTCGTAATGGCCAAAACCGGTGCGAACAATCTCACCATTTGCAAGGACGACTTCCATAGCACAGGAAAACAAAAAGTGGTCGCTGTACGGCGTCTGACCGTACCCGCGTTCGAGCACATTACCGAGTAAACTCGCTCCCGGGGGAGCTCCGCTCACGTCGAAGCAGAGTGGGATGTTGTTGTCCGTAAGATACTGATACAGCTGGCCCTGAGTTACACCCGGCTCAATTACCGCATATGCCAGCTCAGTATTGAGTTCTACAATCTTATTAAGTTCGGCGAGGTCGAGGAGTACGAGATTCTCTGCAGAAGGGGCGGCAGATCCGTAGCCCCAATTGCGCCCGCGGGAAACCGGGTAAATTGCTATCCCGTTATCATTCGCAATGCGACAGACCTCTGGAATCTGGGAGGCTGAACAAGGTCGTATGATAGCTCGAGCACTGTGGCTGTCGGGCAGGCAGGAGGCCGTTTTTTCATCGCATACAACGGGGTCTGTTATGACGCACGTTGTTCCCAGAAGCTCTTTCCAGCAAGCGATAGCATGCTCGTACCTAATCATGCGGCTCCCCTCGCCTGTCAATTCGTCTGTTGACCAGGGCATTACGAAATGGGGCAAGTTTCAGAAGCATGATCGGAAGGACAATTGCATCCATGAGTAAGGCGAGACAAATGCTCAGTCCGCAGATCAATCCGAAATTAACCGTGGCGATAGAATGGCCAAACATCAGGATTCCAAACCCCAGCACTAGTAATGAACTCGTAAACAAAACCGGTTGCCCCACTGCATACAAGGTGTGTTTGACAAGTGACTCTGCATCTGTTGCTTGTGACGATACCCGCCTTGCATTAAACAGAAAGAATATGCTGTCGTCCACGATTAATCCAAAAGCAATACACGCCGTCATCGCCGTACCAGCATTTAGCGAGATGCCGCAAATGCCCATAACGCCCCCCGCAAGCAGCAAGGGGATAACGTTCGGGATTAAGGTGCAGAGCCCGATAAGGAGAGAGCGGTGGAGTGCTGATATCACCATAACCATCAGAAACAGTCCCAGCAAAAGACCTTGTATCTGACCGTTGACGAGCACATCCAGCATCTCGGTTTGTAATACGGAATGTCCGGTAACGTTTATAATAGCCCCCTTGGGAATGAATCGCGCCGTTTCTGCCCGGATGTGGTCAATTACCTCGGCGAGTTCCGATGAGCCGACCTGTTTCATGCGACCACGAATGCGCGCACGTTGAAACTCATAATCTACATAGTCGTCCAAATCGTTGTCTCTGCCGGAGAAAGAATAGGTGAGTATATACTGTGCGATCAGTTCACGAGAATCCGGCAATTTGTAGAATGCCGGATCATCTCTGTTCATTGCCTGATGCATTTCTTTGATGAACTGCACCGGCGACACCGACTTGTCTATGAGCGGGTGCTCGTTGAGCGAATTTTGAAGGACGTCAATCTTCTCAAGTAGTCCTGGTTCATACACACCACCCTCTTTCGATGTATCAATAATGATTTCGAATGGAGCCACTCCACCCAGGTGTTTTTCCACATAAGACGTTGCAATTCTTATATCCTGATCCGGGTAGATAAACCTGAGATGATTCGTCTCGACTTCGACTTGATAAAGGTAGTGAATGGAAAGGCCAAGTAATACAATGACGGCTGCTGCGACATAGCCTGCTCTTCGATGAAGCCATAAAGCAGATTCGAGAAACCCAATAATAAACTTCGACTCTTTTTGCTTGAGCGCGCGCTCAGAAATCGGAAACAGTCCAAGTAAATACGGCATGGTGAGGAAGCAGATAGGATATATCAAAACGGTACAATATGCTGCAAGCAGTCCAAACTCACGTATTGGAATCAAATCGCTCACGGCAACTGAGCAAAAGCCAATTGCGGTAGTGAGACTGGTTTGGAAACATGGGATCAGGGTGTGCTCGAGTGCAAGGGCCAGCGCGTCATCATGAGCAAGCCCCGATCGCCGTTCGCATCTGTACGCAGTCATCAGATGGATACAGTCCAGAACGCCTACACAAAGCATGAGCGACGGCAAGCCAACCGTAACCGCATTCATCGTGATCCCAAGGTAGCCGACGGTACCCTGCAGCGTTCCCATTCCAAGTGATACGACAAGAAGTGGAGCGACCACGCCCTGTAGATCTCTATAGATAATCAAGAGCATTACCGCGAGGACGAGATAGGTTAACGGTATAAAGAGTTCCAAATCCGACCACATGTCGCTTGTCATTTTCAGTTCAACAATCGGATCTCCAGCAAGGTAGTAATCATCTCGACCTATGTTGGATTTCGCTAAAATGTCGCGCACACCATCAAGCAAAGCTCTATATCGGTTTTCATCTTTGGATACCTCGGCCTCAAGGACGATGGAAGGAATGGTGCCATCGAGGGAGATTAAATCAATTTGGTATAGCGGATTGGCGACTGCCCGAGCCTTAAATGACAATGCCTGTGCATCGCTTTCGGGGAGCGGAGAAATAAACTCCTTTACTTCAAAACCGGATTCGGAGCCGACAATGTCCTGGGTGTTCGTTATGGCTCTGACTTTACGAACCTGGTCAAGAGACTCAAATTCCGCTACGAGAGAATCGATTAGACGGAGGTTGTCTGCAGTAAATGTGCTATCCAGCTTAAGAACTAATACAATGAGCTGATCGTCACCGAACTCAGCCTGAAACTCCCGATAGGCCTTCCTTGTTGCGGATTTTTCTGAAAGAAACGATTCGACCGAGTTTTCAAATTGAATCAGAAAAGCTCCTGAACTGAGAGCGCCAAGTACGACAAGTGCTCCGAAAAAGTTCAGACGACGAAAGCTAAGAAGGAAATGTATTATTCGTTGAAGCACAGTGCCGTGGTCTGGGAATTAAATCTCATACTTAAAACCGAGCAAGATCTGATCGTTGTCGTCGAATTGTCCAAACAGTCTATCCTCTGAGCCATCGAAATGATGGTACTCGATTGAGGCACGGCCTCCCTCAATGACTTCATATGTTCCGCCGACGTGGAAAAACCAGTCTCGCTGCGTCAGGAACGCTCGACCGGTAAACTCCAGCCGCAACCGTTCTCTGAAAAAATCTCGTCGTACCCGCCAGGTATAGCTAGACTCGTAACTCTTGTAGTACTGCTGCGATTGTCTATGGCGCAAAATCTCCTGGACTAACTGGATATTGACGTACGTTGCGTTTGAAAATTGATAGTCAAGGCCGAGAACTGTAATGAGCGTGTCATTGCGGGCAATCAAATCATCATCCGCGAGGTCAAGCGTAACCGAGGGTTTATCCAGGGTATATGCGGCTTCTGCGCGGAGGCCAAAGCCGTCGACGTCCATTTCGATGTCTGCGCCGAGCGTATGCAATCGCTCCCATTGAGCTACTACAGGCCCGGTCTGCGGATCGACAAGCTGGGGGTTCGTGGTTACCCGGTAATTGAGATTCTGATCGTAGTGGTAGGCATACATGAGCGAGAAGTCACCCCATCCCCGTTCAAAGGCAAGCTTTGCCGCTGCTGAGGAGTTGTTCAAGCTGTTGCTCGGAGTCTGCTCCGGAATGTCGTCAAGGCCGAACACTCTCCTGTATTCTCTGCGAAAGAAAAATTCCCAATCCTGATTTGTACCGGCAAACAAATTCTCTTCAAAAAAAGGAACCCAGACCGTGCTAAGTTTTACCTCATCACTAACGTAATAGTCAGCCGAAACCGCCGGCGTCGGCATTTTGCGTTCTGCCCTATCTCGATTGATAAATTCTCTAAAATTTTCCTGTGTAAATACATCCGTTGGATTAATTTCATCTCCTTTGCCCCAGCGAATAGTCTGTTGTCCTACACGAATAGAAAGCGATTCGAACTCATAGTCAACATACGCCTCCCACAGGCGTGCGTGTGTTTGCTCGGGGTGATATCCGCCATCATCTCGTCCGTAGTGGAAATACTGGTGACCGGAGATTCTCGCCGACAGTGTGTCGGTAAATCTCAGAACTGCCCCAAGGCTCAGGTCATTTCTGTTTTCGTAATATTCTTCCTCGGGACCATCCCTACTGACATCGAAATACTGCCTGCTCTCTAAACTGGCATCCAGGGCCTCTACGAAGGGAATCTGCTGAGCGATATCCCGAAGCGGCTCCGCATTTAGCTGTGGAGACGGGAGTAAGAGTAGTACAAGCAACAGTAGAGCTGACGTCCAGAGACTACCGGCACCATGCGAATGGAACGAATACGATTTCATCAAAACCTGGTTGAACGAGACGGTTTGCCGAGGCCACATCTGCGCGAAATGGGTGTTCGGCTAGTACTTTTTAATCAGTTGTTTTAGACTACTGGGCTCGTTGTAAAGGTGTATACTTTTTTTAAGATAACGTGTTGTTACCACTGATTCTGGAATATCTTCGTCTAGATTAAGCCAAAGTCTTTTAATGTGTGTTTTGTGCTTATCCTGAACATTATGAAATTCGAGTGTCCAGGCATACTGAATCCCCGATACGGGACGCAAATCTTTGGCGTAAAGCACCTTCAACAGTTTGTCCGACTTATCGTAATACTCCCATTTCACGGGGAGAAAACCCTCTTGTCTTGCCCAGCGAATTTGCTTTCCATAGATTGAGTTCTCCGGGGACTTTGGCCGCATCTCCAACGTATAACAGAGATGTCCGTCAACCTTCTCCGGGGGAAGCAACGTATATGAGAAATCATCTAGTTCCGTTTCCTGTATGTCTTCAAAGGTAAAATCGGAGCCAACCCAGCTCTGGCTTTTGTTTTGGCCACCAATACGCCGAATCTTCTTGAGCGCGGGTAGATAAAGATGCTGAATGTCCTCGCCACCAACCACCTCTTGGTTTAATGTGCCGGTATTGCGGATGTCTCCTGGCTTTAGAAACTTCATCAGAGTTTTCTTCTCTCCGTCTTCTGATTTCAGCTGATAGCGCACAAAGGTGCGTACGCGTTTCTTTCCTCTGGCATTGATTAGCGTCATCTCTAGTCCTGTGAACTCACTTCTGCCGTATCCAAGACGATTCTCAATTTTCTCCATTAGATCCCGTCCATTTTTCGGCGCTTCATCAGCAAAGCCAACGGAGGGCGCTGCCAGGGCGAGAGCAAAGAAATTAATGAATAGCGAAATATAAGCACGGGTCATTATATACCTCATCGATAGGATTCCTCATTTGTGACAATTTCATAGGACGCACGAAATGCTCCACTTAGTCCCGGAGGCTGTCCTACTTTGCGAAGGAAATAATTCTCTCTGCTTTCTGCGAGGGTTTGAGCGACTCTTGTTCCTACGGTCATGATGTCATCGTTAGTATACACGCCGCCGGGTATCGCGAGCCGTATAACTGCACTTCCGCACTGCTTTTGTCTATCCGATATCGGATTAATTGACGCGCGAATGCCATGATCAACATACAGTTTGTATAGAAAGGTCTGTGATATAGCGTCTCCCGGCCAATCCTCTGTTGATGCCAATTCAAGGAAAACACCGTGAGCTCCGCTGAGCATGCCCTCATGTTGTGTATGTTCAGATATCGTAGAACCAAGTAGTTCTGACTGCTTCAATCTGTCCCGCGCATGTTCTACACCCGAATCTAAATCGGAAAACACGCCTTGTATCTGCTGTAGCGCGCTATATGGTATGCCCGACCCCAGGACAAGGGATATGTCAGTCGCACGTTGATAGACTTCGGCACTTCTGGTGCAGAATACCGCACCGATCGGCAGCGGGAGATCCTTCGAAAAGCTCATTGTGAGGTGGTTTACATGGGACAACATGTTCCTCGCCCGAAAAATGATATCTTTCGAACTCGCCTCAGCCACTGACTCTGCAAGAACATTGGAAATTAATCGACATGCGTCCATATACACGCTGCTTCCTGCATTACTGCATATCGATGCTAGTTCATTTAGATGCTCGTTCGGAAGGAATTGCCCGTGCAGGGCGTTGTTTGACGCCTCAAGGGCAATACAGGGAACCCAAAATGCGGAGCGCTTCGAGAAAAGTTCATGCAGCGCAGCTACATCGAATTTGGATTCGCTGGCAGACATCGAAATGGCATCGGGAAGGATACATTCCGGAGTTAGTGCTCCATTGAAGCTGAGATGCGCCTTAAGCGTTGGAAACATCCCGTGGTTGGG
>JAUIMJ010000230.1 GCA_030433295.1 bacterium
TAATTGGTATCGATGTTAGATTCGACAAAGATGTCGTAGTCGCGCTCAAGCTCGAGCAGGAAGTAGCTGTTCAGTACTTCGACCCACTGTTTCTTGGAGCGGTGAGCAGTCAGTTCGTCGCCGTATTTGCCAAGGAGGGTTACTCCGTCAGCATCATAGATTAAACCCGCTTTCTCTTTAGCCAGGGCGGCTGTGATAGATCTGCTCTCGGAAGCCATAGAAACCTTTTCTATTTTAGCGTAAAACCAGCGCTTGTATGATTTCGCCGGGACCCTTTGTATTTGGTTTGCTAACCCGCTACAATCCTGCGACAAATCATACTTCTTTCAACTATGTTAGATATCGTCATAATCACCCAAGCTCTTTAGAGTTTCGACCAGGTAAGGCAGGAAGTGAGTTCTGAAACAGCCCAGGAAAGCGAGCAAGAGACAGCAATCGATAGCCCCGAAGCACAGGAGTCCTCTCGTCCCTCAGGACGCCGCGAGGCCCGTCGGGCGCCCAGGACCCCGGAAAGGACCCAGGAACGCCTTGAGGTAAGCTCGGGGAAAGTCTTGATTATTGACCAATTTATGCTGGCAAATCAGCAGTTTACCTCGCCGCTTGCCGGTCTGTCGCCGGAGGATGGAGCCGCCGCGGATACCCTGAAGGACGCCGCCTCCCGCTACGGAGGATGTGTGCTCAATATGGACCCCGGCTCCTATCTCGTACTGCGAGACCCGGAATTGTCAGTTATCGCTCTTTCCGCTGAAAACGGGGCTTCTGAGGCCGAAGATACTGAGGATGACTCAGGCAGTGAGGAGGATAGCTTTGACTTTGCCGAGCTTCTCGATGCAAAGGGCAACCTCAGTGCTCTGGGACAGGTATTTGTCGATACCCGCTGTCTCGTCATCGTCGATGCAAAGGTGGCTACCGATGCCGATGCCGTGACCCGCTACCGTGAGTTTCGCGAAGGCGGCAAGGACAAGAAAGCCAGGGATTTCATCCGTTCAATCGGGGGTGCCGTGCGTTACGGTTTTAATCGCCAGGGTGATGAACTCGGCGTTTTTAACGTAGCGGAAAAAGGCCTGATCGCCCTGTGGCCGGACGTCATCGACCACAACTAATAGATTACAAAAATAGCCCAAACCTAAGAGACCACAAGCAGAGCAATGCGCAGTATCAGGACTGCGCGTAGCTCTCCTGTATTCTGGAAGCCAGCGTAAAATCACGTTCGCTCAGGGCGTCGATGTCGTGGCTCCAGATACTGAGTTGCACAGAACCCCAGCGCAGTACGACGTCGGGGTGATGCGCCTCCTCTTCGGCGATGGCTCCCACCGTATTTACCCAGGCAAGTGCCCCGGCAAAGTCCGTAAAGCTGAAGCTCTTCTGCAGGTGATGCCCCTCGACGATTTCCCAGCCCTGCAGGTGAGCAAGCTGCTGGCTTATTTCCTCTTTGGAAAGCCGCGTGCGGGATGAGCCGGTGTTCTTTTCCGATGTGTCCATCTGCCAATCTCCTTTTAGTTCCGCTTCTTAGTTACGCTTCTCAAAAGAAAACGTTTCCCGCGTATGCAAGCCGGTTTCTTCTCTCTTGCTCAAGTTGAATTTGTGTCCGGGGCCATGAGTAGTTACTCTCATACCTCTGATTTCTTTCCCTCGGATATAGGGGGCGATGCAGTACTGTAACATGAATAGTGGGATGAGTAGCACGTGCGAATAGTAATGGCAGGCGCCGGAAGTGTCGGACGATATCTGATTCAGCGCCTGGTTTCTGAAAATCACGATATCCTCGTCATCGACAATAACCAGACCGTTCTCGAAGAGCTCTCGGCAAATTACGATATTCAGACCGTCTGGGGCAGTGCGAGTGATCTCAAGACTCTTCAGCTCACGGAGCTTCAAAAATCTGATATTTTTATCGCGGCTACCAGCTCGGATGAAACCAATCTCATTTCATGCCTTCTGGTCGACAGCATCAGCCAGAGCATCCGCAAAGTCGCACGTGTTCGGGAGATTGTAACCAACCCTTCAGGACTCTCGAAACGTATCGCTGATGTCTTCGATGAGTTTATCAACCCGGATTATGAGGCGGCAGCGTTTATCACCAGATTATTGAATGTGCCCGGCGCGGTGGAAGTCATGGAGTTTGCCGGTGGTCGGGTATGGGTGGTCGGCTGGCTATTGAATGCCGACAGTAAAGTTACCGGTAAGACCCTCAGGGAGTTAGCCGTCGACGGCAGCACGGAACAATTGGTTATTGCCGCGATAGCACGAGACGGTCAGCTCATTATCCCTCGCGGAGACGACACGCTCTGCAAGGGGGATGAGATTTACGTGGCCTTTCGCTCAAAGCATCTGGCGCAGACCCTTGATGCCCTTGGCATCAAACCCCGCCCCCTTCGTCACGTTATGATTTTTGGTGGTGATGGTATCGGGAGGCGCCTGGCAAAAGAGCTGTCGGCCATGGATATCAAGGTGAAGCTGATTGAGTCTGACGATACCAGCTGTCAGGCGCTGGCCAGTGACCTGCATGATGTGCTGGTGCTTCGTGGCGATGCCACCGACCAGAAACTCCTGCGTGAAGAGGGGATTGCAGACGTAGATGTTTTTATCGGTGCGACCGCCGATGAGGAGAAAAACGTTCTTGCAGCCCTGCTTGCCAAGCGGCTCGGTGCCCGTACCAACGCGGCCATTGTTACCAAGAAGAGTTACCTCAGCCTGATTCCCGAACTGGGCATTGATATCGTCGTAAGTCCGCAGATTGCGGCGGCCTCAAAAATACTGCGCTTTGTGCGTAAGGGGACGGTGTCTTCGGCCTTCTCCACCAGAGATGATATGGCGGAAGTGCTGGAGATGGTAATTTCTGAGGGAGCAAAACTCGTGGGAACTCCCCTGCGCGATTTGAAGGTTCCCGCCGGTGCTATTCTTGTCGCCGTAATCAGAGACGAAGAGGATGCTACGATTCCGAAAGGGAATACGGTGGTGCAGGCCGGTGACCGCGTCATCTTTTTTGTTAATCGAAAAGCCCTTCCGAAACTTCAAAAACTGCTCGATGTTAAGGGCTTCCTGTTTTAATGCGCGCTACTGCCAGGACGTATTCTATTCTACAAATAGCTGATAAGCGACCTTGGTTTCGGCCAGGGTTTACATGCAATCAAGAGGAGTGAGTATGCACCCCGTTTATCTCGTCGATGGTTCCGGATACATTTTCAGAGCCTACTACGCCGTCCAACCCCTTTCTACCAGCAAGGGGCTGCCGACAAATGCACTCATCGGTTTTACGCGGATGCTGGCCAAGCTTCTTCGCGATGTTCACGCCGATCATATCGCGGTCATGTTCGACACTTCGGCAAAGACCTTCCGGCATGAACTCTACGACGGATACAAGGCTAATCGCGGTGAGTGTCCCGAAGATCTGGTGCCTCAGATGCCGTATTTCAGAAAGATCGTCGAAGCTATGGGCATTCGGCATTTTGAAAAAGAGGGTTTTGAGGCAGACGACATTATCGCGACCCTGACGCGCACCTTCTCTTCCCAGGAGCGGGAAGTGGTAATCGTCAGCGGGGATAAGGATCTCACGCAATTGGTCGACGAGCGAACCGTCGTCTGGGATGCCATGCGCGACGTGCGCTTTACTCCGGAGCTGGTGAAGGAGAAGTTCGGCGTGGAGCCAAAGCAGGTGCTTGATTTCCTCGCACTCTGCGGAGACAGCTCGGATAACATTCCCGGCGTAAAGGGGGTGGGTCCGAAGAGTGCCCAGCGCCTTATCGAGCATTTCGGCTCCGTGGATAATCTTATCGAAAAAACCGACGAAATTGGGGAGCTTAAAGGGCTTCGTGGGGCCAAATCGGTGCAGAAAAAGATTGAATCAGGCGTGGAACTGCTTCGTCTAAGCCGGGAGCTCGTCCGTTTGGACGAGGCGGTGGCCCCATTTAACGAGATAGTAAACGTGGAAGAACTCTCCTTAACACCCCCGGACGATGCCGTCCTCTATCCTCTCTTTGAGGAGTTGGAGTTCAATTCCCTGCTCAATACGGTGACCTCAGCACACAGGCCCAAGGTCGTCGAGACCGCTTCCGCAAAGAAATACGAAACCGTCTCTCCCAAATCCTTTGACGCCTTTCTAAAGAAATTTAAAAAGCAGAAATCCTTTGCCTTTGATACTGAGACCTCCTCTCTGGATCCGCGCTCCTGCGAACTCGTAGGCCTCTCGGTCTCCTGGGAGGATGACAGCGCATATTATCTGCCTTTTGTCGCCGGTGATGATGCCGAGGGAGCTTCGCCGGAGCTTCTTGAGCTGGAAGTAGTTCGAGACGCACTCGCGCCAATCTTTGCCGATGCCGACGTAAAGAAAATCGGAGCGAATCTTAAGTATGATATCAGCGTCATGGCGGAGCAGGGCATGCCGGTCCACGGTCTCGGCTTTGATGCCATGCTCTGCGCCTACGTACTTAACCCGGATCGCCGGGACTTTGGCCTGAAAGCGCTCAGCTCGCTGCACCTCGATGAGGAGATGAAGCCCTTTAAGGACGTTCTCGGCGATCGAGAGCATATCGGTCAGGTGCCTTTGGCTGCGGTAGCTGAATACGCCTGTCACGATGCCGATGCCTCCTGGAAGCTGAAAGAAGCGCTCGATACGAAACTCGGAAAGGATTCCAATACCCCTCCGTCTCTGCGCTATGTGTTTGAAGAAATCGAAATGCCGCTTGTTGAGGTGCTGTCTGATATTGAGCGTGCCGGAGTGGCCATTGACCTCGATATTCTTGAAAACCTGAGCAAAGAATTCAGCGCTGATATCGAGCGTCTTCGAGAAGAGATCTTTGTCTACGCCGGTTGTGAGTTCAACGTAAACTCACCAAAGCAGCTCGGGGCCATACTCTTTGAGGAGCTGGGCATTTCAACAAAAGGCGTAAAGAAAACCAAGACCGGATACTCTACCAATGCCTCGGTTCTTGAGAAGCTGGTCGATGCCCATCCGATCGTGAGTCTGCTTCTTGAATACCGGGAGGTGCATAAGCTCAATTCCACCTACGTTGAGGCGCTCAAGAATCTCGTCCACCCGAAAACCGGAAGAATCCATGCCTCCTTTAACCAGGCGGTAGCGGCAACCGGGCGTCTTAGTTCAAGTGATCCGAATCTGCAGAACATTCCCATTCGCAACGAACGCGGTCGACGTATTCGCAATGCCTTTATTCCCGAGAAGGGCAGCCTGCTGATCGCGGCTGACTACTCACAGATTGAGCTGCGTATTCTTGCGCACCTCAGCGAAGATCAGGCATTCCGTGATGCCTTTCTCAACCGCGAGGACATTCACCTGCGCACCGCAAAGGAAATCTTCGGTGCCATGATGGGCTCAGAGGATGAGCAGAAGGAACTGCGTCGTGTCGCGAAGACGATAAATTTCGGCATCATCTATGGCATGAGCGCCTTTCGTCTCGCGCGCGAGATCAATGTTTCGCGCACGCAGGCGCAGGAGTACATCGATCAGTATTTTGCGCGATACCCAAGAGTTCTTGAGTATTTCGATAGTGTCGCCGAGAAGGCCGAGACCCAGGGCTACGTGGAGACCATGTTTGGTCGGCGCAGATATCTGGAAGAACTCGATATCTCGGGCCGCGATGCCGGATATGCAGGAAGATCCATGTTAAATGCGCCGATTCAGGGATCTGCCGCAGAGATCATTAAAATCGCAATGGTCAACTTACACAAAGTCTTGGCGCAAAATGAAGGAAGTGCGAGAATGGTTCTTCAGGTCCACGATGAATTAGTCGTCGAAGTCCGCGAGTCAGATGCCGAGCGAGTTCGGGATCTGATCGTGGAGGAAATGGAAAGTGCCGTTTCTCTTAGCGTTCCTCTTGTTGTTGATGCCCGCATTGGGCGATCATGGGGAGAACCTGGCTTATGAGTACAGCACAGGCAATAATGACAATGTTTGGATTCGACTGCGGCGTGGCTGTAGCCGATCGAAGGGAGAAAGAAGTTCATCAGCAAAACGTGGTGAACGGAAAGCAGACGGGACTCGTGCGGGGAGAGACAGCAGCAAAAGAGGATTCGGCAGAGGTCTCTAAGAAAAGAGACCGCGCTCTGGCTCGCCTGGCTAAGAAGGGTGATCGTCAGGCCTTCAAAGAACTGGTGTCCATGTATGAGGGCCGCGCCAAAGCTGTCGCGCTCGGGATCATGGGTAACCGCGACGATGCCGAAGATATTGTGCAGGAGGCCTTCGTAAAAGCCTATCGCAATATCTCTTCGTTTCGCGGGCAATCGAGCTTCTACACCTGGCTCTACAGAATCATTCACAACCTTTCTATCGACGCCTCGCGTCGTGCCTACCGCCGCTATGAAGTCTCAACAGATGACTCGGCAAAGATCGACTACGCAGCCCGGCAGGGGTCCAGCGACAATTACATTGGCCACGTCGATGACCCGGATCAGTATATGCGGCGTCAGGAGATTCGCAGTCGCTTTTCGGAGGCCCTGAGTGCCCTTAGTCCGGAGCACAGGACGGTCATCACCCTTCGCGAGATCGACGGGCTTTCCTATTCAGAAATCAGCGATGTGGTGGGCTGCACCAAGGGCACGGTAATGAGCCGGCTTCACCACGCGAGAAAAAAGCTACAAATTTTGCTGGCCGATTTGATGGTTGAAGAAGATGAGTCGTCTAAGCGTGGGGAAGGCCATGCTGAAGATATTTCGAGTGATAAGGGTGGCGTTAGATAAGATGAACGATAAGTTTCGCAATTCTGAAGAAATGCTCAGTGCGTACCACGACGGGGAGTTGACCGCCGCGCAAGAGAAGCAGGTGGAGGCCTACCTCCGAGAATCTGCCGAAGACGGGCAGCAGTTGCGCTCCTTTGAGCAGATGGGCGAGCTGTTACGCTCCTGGTCCCATCATGAATCCCGTGCTGCTGATGCCGGTGCTGAAAGCGCAGAGCTCTGGGCCAGAATTGATGCGCAGATTGAGGCATCAGAAAAGAGCGGTCTGGGCGCAGGCTTTATGCAGGCCATTTCTGCGCTCAGGGAGCGACTGAGCGGCGATGGCTTAAATCTTAGTCCCTACCAGTTTGGTGGCGTAGTGGCCGTTGCCATGCTCTTTGCGTTCTATGCCGGAGTAATGTCAAACGGAGGAAGTTCCTCGAGTATCTCAGGCCCCGGCTCAATGCAGCTTGCAGCCAATGGCGCAGGTGCCGGCCTTGCCCGTGATGTTAAGGAGATGCAACGCTCCCCCGGACATTCTTTTGACTCTCCGAATCAGTTTGTCTCCGGAACTTTTAGAGAGGAATCTTTTAGAGAGGGATCTTTTGGACAGAGTGAGTTTAGACAGAGTGAGCCTGCGTGGCAGGAAGGCGTTTCCGCTCCTACGCTCATGAGTCGTCTGCCGGGAACCTCAGGACAGGATCAGCTGATTTCAGGATCCGCTATCCCAGGATCCGGCAGCCGGAATCAGGACCTGCGTAATCGAGCGGGGAATCCCGACGCCACGGTCTCTTTTGTCTCAGGGCAGAACTCAGGGTTTAGCACCCGCTCTTCTCGTGTAGGCATGCCAATAG
>JAUIMJ010000231.1 GCA_030433295.1 bacterium
GGAAGAGAAGAAGAAGGTACTTGAGCTTGGTGGCCTGCACATTCTCGGGACTGAGCGACACGAAAGCAGACGAATTGATAACCAGCTTCGTGGTCGTTCAGGACGGCAGGGAGACCCGGGTAGTTCTCGCTTTTACGTCTCGCTAGAAGACGATCTGATGAAGCGATTTGGTGGTGAGCGAATTCAATCGATCATGAGCCGTGTTGGCTTACAGGAAGATGATGCGATTGAGGGCGCACTTGTTGCTCGAGCAATCGAGAACGCACAGAAGAAAGTAGAAGGCCATCACTTCGATATTCGTAAACATTTGCTCGAATACGATGATGTGATGAATAAGCAGCGCGAAGTGATCTACGATCTTCGCGAAAAGATTCTCCGCAATGAGTCTGATGAGGATACCATTCGCACGATGATTGGCGATGTTTGTGAAGACATCGTTATGGTCCACGCCGGAGAGAAAGTGCCGGTCCGGGACTGGAACCTTGAAGCCATGTTTACGGATATGCATCGGCAGTTCGGTATTGAACTGGATGCCAGCCCCTTTCTCGAGCGGCAGGAGGATGCCACCGCGGATATGGCTCAGGAGATCTTTGAGCTTTTTCAGGAGAATGCCCTGGCCCGCTACAGTGAGCGCAGAGCGCGCTTTGGCGGCGAGCGCATGGATAAGCTTGAGCGTATCATTCACCTCCAGGCTATTGATTTCTTCTGGAAAGAGCATCTCAACAACATGGACCACCTGAAAGAAGGTATCGGTCTGCGAAGCTTTGCTCAGAAGAACCCGCTTCATGAGTATCAGCGAGAAGCCTTCTTCCTGTTCCAGGCAATGAATAGCTCAATACATGGCTCTATTCTTCAAAACCTGTTCCTCATGGAGTTGCCATCCGAGGAGGAGATTGAGGAGATTGAAGCGAGAGAGAAGGAAGCGCAGCGTCGCAGAGAGGAGGCCGCTCGGGAAATTCACGAGGAGATGACTGAGTCTCAGGACGGAGAGAGTGCGGAGAAAAACGATGGTCTGAATCGCAAACAGCGCAGGCGACAAAAGACCTCGAAGAAGTACGAACTTTCGCCGGAAGATTACGCGCCGAACAATCCGGACAGCGGCAGCAGTTCCAAAAGTAAGCGCAATAGCGATAAGCGCAAGCGAAAGAACAAGAAGCAAGCGCGGCGAAAGAACCGCTAAGAAATAGCCAAAGAAACCGTGGCAGGCATGCCGGGAACCCAGAGGAGAGGTACAAATGTCGGGTCATCTACCAAAAGCACCAGAAGACTTTCACCCAATCCCGGAAGCTAAGATCGCTATCATTGCGAGCATGTGGCATCCGGATTTCGTGGATGGCATGGTCGCTCGAGCTAAAGAGGAATTGCTTCGTCTGCAGGTACAAGAAGAGAATCTCGGTATATACAGCATTCCTGGTTCGCTTGAGTTGCCCTACGCCGCCGGGCAGCTTTTTGAAGAGCAGCCTGAACTCGATGCAATCCTGGCCTTCGGTGTCGTGCTTGAAGGGGATACCACTCACAACGATTCGGTAATCCAGAACGTGGTTCATGGTTTCTCCCTGATATGTGATCGATTCGGAAAGCCGGTGATAAATGAAGTTATTGGTGTGAAAAACATCAGTGACGCAGCGAAGCGTTCGGCAGATGACCTCAATAACAAAGGTGTTGAAGCGGTGTTTGCTGTTTCGGAGATACTGCGATTTCGCGACTCTATAACCTCTACTGACGGGGTAAAGCTCGGTTTTTAAGGAGCGGTAGAATCCCGTACCCATCCCGTGGGCACAGTACCTCTGACGGGGTGAAGGAGAGCAAGGTGACAGACTTTGAACAGGGATTTGTCCTGGGACGAATAGCCGGTATCTTTCTTATTCCCCTTTTTACCTGGATGCTGGTCTCTTCTATCCGTTTTGTTGTTTGGCGGCAGCGTGGCATGGAAGTAGGCTTCTCTGATGCTTTGCTGACACCGTTGACCATGGGGAAAGCATTCGTCTTTTTCGTCATTTCGGTTGCGGTGTTCGCTCAGGAACAGACTATGCCCCGTCCCGCTGTAGTTGCAAAGAAAGTTGACACGAAGTTAACAGGTAAGCCTTTTTCATCTCAGTTTGTTGATGGTTGTGTGCAGGGAGTAGGAAAGGCTTTAGGTCCACAGAAATCACACACCTTCTGCACGTGCCTCGCTTGAGAGGTTCCCAAATTCTACACTGAGAAAGAACTCTTTGAACATCAGCGACGAGCGCTAAACGGCGAAAAAATGCCAGAGCGTCTCGAGCAGGTATTTAATGCCTGTATTGGATGATCGAAAATCGTCTTCTCGCCCTCAACTAAGCTCTGTTTTCCTCTGCCTAGGTATTCTTACCTATGTCATAGAGTAGCGAATTTCCTAAACAAATCAGATCTATGTGCCGACGAACAGGGAGGTCTTTATGTGGATATGACTTCTTCGAGGTTTATGGGCATTCGGGTAGCACTTTTCTTTATCACATTGCTTAACGTTTTTGGTTTGGTTTCGGGCCATGCCCAAACCACCAAAATGTATTGGGCGAGCATTCAGTCAAACGACATTCTGCGCGCCGACACCGATGGCAGCAACAAAGAGCTTCTCGTTCTGGGGATTGATGAATCCTCTGTTGCCTATGATAGCTCGACTAGCAAAGTGTATTGGATTCATCAGAAAGGAAAAAGTATTTACCGGGCAAATGTCAACGGCACCGGAATCGAAGCTCTCGTTACCACTGGCCTGGATGATCCGGAGGATATCGAACTCGATACGGTAAACGGTAAGCTCTACTGGTCAGACTCGGACCTGGACACAATAAAACGCGCCGACCTCGATGGGTCCAATGTTGAGACGGTGCTCACTGGAATCTCAGTCGCTCAGGGCTTCGCTCTTGATGTCGCCAATGGCCATATCTATTTCACCGAGCTCTTTGGTTCCATCATATGGAGAGCCAACTTGGATGGCTCTAATGAAAGCATCATTCTATCCCTTGATTTCGATGAGGAGGCACAAGATATTGCGATTGATGCCACCTACATCTACTGGACCGTAACAAACGAAGACAAAATTATGCGGGCGACTCTTGCGGGAACAGGAAAAGCGGATCTTGCGACCGATATTGATCGGCCATTTGGCATTGAAGTGGATACAGTAAACTCTAAAATATACTGGAGCTCGGAGTTTTTTGAAGTTGGAAGAATGAATTTAGATGGTTCGGGGGATTCGATCATCAGTTTTACCGGTGGAAGTTACTTCGACCTCGATGTTGCCAATTCGCGATTATTTATTGGACAGCAATTCAACTCGGAGATTAGTAGTGTCTCCTTTTCTGGAACAGAGTCAACGATCGTGCAAAGTCCCGCCGGGGAGCCGCGAGGTATCTCCGTCGACGTTGTGGGGGGAAAAATGTACTGGGCAGATCGGGCTCGAAATGTGATTCGTCGTGCAAATCTGGATGGAAGTGCGAAAGAGACAATTGTATCCCTCTCCGGAATTACTAATCCTCAGGGAGTCCAGCTCGACCTTGCTAACGGGCATCTGTATTGGCTCGACTCATCAATCAAAAAAATTGAGCGAGTAGACCTTTCCGATATGAGTCGCGAGGTCATAATTACTGGGACAGAGAATAGTGAAAACTTTGCGCTCGATATCCCAAACAATCGAGCGTATCTGGCTGATTTTATCAATGACAGAATACTCTCGTTCAATCTGGATGGTTCGGATAAGCAAACGCGGTATACCGGGTCTAACTTCATATGGGCAATCGACATCGACCGCGAAAACAATCAGATATACTTCACTGAAGGCGCTGTTATCAAGAAAGCCGACATGAATCCGGCAAGCGGCGCGTTATCAAACATCACGACGATAGTCGGATCTGGTCTTACGAGACCAATCGGTATTCGCTATTTCCCCGACGAAGACAGGATATACTGGGTTGACGATGTCGTGGACAAGGTTCAGCGTGCCAATGCGGATGGGAGCAATGTTGAGACATTGGTCACTGGTTCTGAAGGAGCCTGGGGGATAGATATTGCATACGATCGAGATTATGATTTTGACGGAACAGGCGATAGTACTGACAACTGTCCTGTAACGGCCAATGCGGATCAGGCTGACAACGATGGCGATGATGATGGCGACGTCTGCGACGCCGATGATGACAATGATACTGTCGCTGACGGTTCCGATAACTGTCAGTTTGTAGCAAACCTGGATCAAACGGACACAAATACTGATGGCGAGGGGGATAGCTGCGATAATGATGATGATGGTGATCTAGTTCTCGACGCTACAGATAATTGCCAGTTTGTCGTGAACGCAAATCAGCTAGATCTCGATAGTGACGGAGAGGGTGATGCCTGTGACAGTGATGACGATGGCGACGCGGTTGCTGACATCGTCGATAACTGCTCCTCGGTTGCCAATGCTGATCAAAAAAACAATGACGGTGACGCTGATGGGGATGCCTGCGATACAGACGACGACAACGACAGCGTTGCCGATGGCAGCGATAACTGTCCTCTCATAGCAAACTCCAGTCAGGCGAATACTGACGGTGACTCCGCTGGCGATGCCTGTGATTCAGACGATGATAACGACGGACTCAGCGATGCCCAGGAGCAAAGCCTGGGAAGTAATACACTGCTGGCAGATACCGATGGGGATGGTGTCAGCGATGGTCAGGAGTTTACGGACGGCACCGGACTTACCGATGCATCCAGCTTCTTATTTAGCCTGAGTACAAATTTTTGTGCTGAATGGAACGGTTTTCTCGGACTGCTCAACATAGCAGAGTTTGTGAACCTGTCATCCGAAACACAAGAGTTTACGGGGACACTGTTTAGTATTGATGGCGATGCCGAAGGCGTAGGAGAGAGGACGGTCGCAGCCGGAGGGCAAACGGATCTACTCGTTCACGATATGCAGGGATTTACCGCGGACTCCTATGGGAAGGTCTGCGCCCAAATGGCGGGAGGCGCTCCCGGCGATCTGGATGGTCGTATGGTGCACTATCGTTTGCTCGATGGCGTGATGCAGTTTGCATTCTCAATGCCGTTTAGCAATGGACGTAGTAGCTCTGTTTTTGTTCCCTTCAACACGTATCAACCGAGTTTTGATCATCTTGATGCCGAACATCTGGTAGCAAATTTTATTACGGTTCTCAGTCTTGATACTGAGAATGAGCAGTCCGGAAGTATGCGTTACTACGCACAGGATGGCTCATTGTTGGGGACTGAGGCAAGAACGCTGAGCCCTGGCGGCCGTGTTGATTTTGCTGCTCATCAGTTCGGTACCAGCATCGTAGGTCTTGCTGAGTGGCGCCCAACAGACAGTAGTGCGCGATTTCAGGTTAGAAATATTCGCTATCTCTACGATAACCTGGCCCTGTCGCCGAGTTTCACCAGTGCGTTCCAGGTTGAAGGAGTTCCCGGGTCGGGTCGAGACTTGATCCTTCCTGTGGATACGCGCAATGCCAGTTCAATTGTTGAAATTAGCAATACCAGAGATGAGACGCTTAGCTTTACGGTCTCCTACTACGCTGCCGACGGCACTCTTGTCGATACCATTAATGACTCGCTGGCTGCGAGAGCAACTCGTCATTTTATCGTCGATGGCTTTATCGAAGGCGCTCTGGGGTCAGTGCAGATTAGCAGTCAGGGCGAGGGAAGACTGATTGCGACCGTCATGCAGTATGGTCGTACTGCAACAGGTGGAATTCAGTATCTCTATGGTGTTCGGGGGAAGGAGGCTCTGGGAAGCGTGCTCAGGGGTACCTATAACAATTTTCTCCGACAGGGATGCCGACTTCTGATTGTAAACTCCTCAGAGAATGCACAGACCGTCAGCGTATCGATGAAGCGCTTTGATGGAACGGATGTGCTCCTCGGTGAGACCCTTGATTTACCAGGTAAGGGAGTAGTCGAGAGTGATATCTGTGCAAATGACAGCGGAGATACGCTCGGCGTAGTAACCCTGACACCGGAAGTTCCATCGGGCGTTGCCGCCACGATTGTTCGGGTCGGCGATGGCGATAGCTATCGCTTTCCTACCCCGGTTCGCTAGATGGAATACGACAGACCATTGTGCACTCGAGAATCGGGCTAGAACGTTTGTGCCCTGCCGCTCGCTCTTGGTAGGTTCTCTTTGAAGAGTCGTAGATGTCGCTGTGTAGAAAGCGTTCAGGCCCGGTAGATCGTGAGACCCGTACTCGTATCGAATTCTGCTGCAAGTCTTTCGTTACTAGCGTTTAGCGGTAGTGCCGAAGCAGGTGAAGCGCTGCTTAAGCTTTTCGGTGTCTTTTCGGTGCAGGTAAGCCAACACCTGATATCACCCTTGAAACCTTTTAACGCTTTTCGTATCTCTGAAGACTATTGCTAGCGTGGCGATGACAGTGTTTGAGGTGATGATTCGATGAAAGAGAAGCCCCGGTTTGTCTGCTTTATTTGCGGAGAGGCTTCGGAGAAAGCCCCGGGTCTGTGTTCTGTCGGATTCCATCGCTACGGAGTGTTGCGTCCGAATGAGAAGAATACGGGCTATCTGGGGTCCTATCTTGATGGCGCCGCTCATAGCGCCTGCCTACAACAATTCATACCCGGGGAGGGGCAGGACGAGGGAGACTGTGTCGTTTGTAGAAAGAAAATTGCTTTCCTCCACAAACCGCGCAGCTCCATTCTTGCGGTGTATGAGTATCGGAAGCGAGGGTGTAAAGCTACGTTGGCTATGCATGATAAGTGTATAAAGAAGATAGCGTGTGAGCAGTTTATGTTTATCAAGATTCCATTTCTCGGGTAGCAAAGGATGCGCAATGCTTTCAAAGTGAATTTCAACGATCTGCCTCCCGAAGATACATTTGATGGTCTGGGAATTCGCAGGTTGGGACTGACGGCAGAACATGCGACGTCGAAGAATCTGGACGTCCTTAACCACGGGACGATGAAGCCCGGACTCAGGCTCCCCTGGTTTTTGCACGATGATAGGGACGAGATTATCGTTGTGACCAAAGGGACGGCGCTGATGCATATCGATGGTGCAGAAGCTATTTCGCTCGGCGAGGGCGATGTGCTTTGTGTTCCGGCAAAGACCAGACACAGTCTTGAAAATGTAGGTGACAGTGACTTTGAAGGGATATTTCTGAAGGTCTTCGTATAGTGCCTTTGCCTGAGGGCAAAAAAAAAAGCGGCGCTCGCAATGAGCACCGCTTTCTTTGTATTAGAAGCGAGGTGGCTTACGCAGCCTGCTTCTTGCGGCGGAGTGCACCACCTACCATTGCCAGTCCGAGGAGAGCAGCAGAAGCTGGTTCTGGGACTTCGGTAAGAGTAGCGTGGAAATCACCACCAACTCGGTATGTTCCTGGGAACACATTCACGAGTCCGTCTGCCATTACCCAGTTCTTCAACACCTGCACGTTGGCGTTGTTAGGAAGGATACCGGCAATCAGGTTAAATGGCTCAACACCGAAATTTCCGTATGCTGCGCTGTTTGGACCTGGGTTTGCGA
>JAUIMJ010000232.1 GCA_030433295.1 bacterium
AGATACTTACCTGGATAAACCGAGGGTAGAACCTGAGTAGTCTGAGGTCTCTTTCCAGAGAAGCCTCCGCACAAAAAAGGAATTCGAAAGGAGCTGTTACTACTCATCGGCGTCACTCACGTCCTTACCGAGGTCGAGCGCAAACGGCAGAACCGCCATTGTGCAGGACGAGACAAGAATGAGAAGTATGCTGAAGGTCCAGCCGAGATAGGCCGCCGCTTCCCTGGCTTCTTCGTTGCGAAGCACGAAGCAAGCAAGGCTTAAGCCGACAGGAATACAGCCGAAGACCACTGCCATAAGGCTGGTCATCGGATCCGGATTCTCAACTCTGCTGTGCAGCCTTTCCATTGCTTCCTGAAACCAGGTATTCCATCCCGACCACAGTCTGGAAGGTCCGCTTGGCTCCTCGCTCTTGTTTGCCCACTCTCCGAAGGCGTCGACAATTTCGTTCAGAACAGTGAGCACGATCGTTGCGATCGTAACCAGCATCACGTAGCCGGGCCAACTGTATCGATTAACAAAATTTGCCCAGACATTGTCAGCAAAGGCGATGTAAAGGAGAAGGAAAAAAGCCACAACATATGCGGCACTAAGAATCGTACGAAATACGATGTACCAGTCTTTTCTATTCATAGGGCACTCCCTGTAAGTGAAAAACGGACAGAGAGCAAAAACCTGATCAGGTTAGCATCTCGAAAGTGCGTTTTGCGCTCTCTCGAGATACCGTAGGCAGACTTCCACGATACAAATGTAATGAACAACTTCTCTATCTCAGCACGATTCCGTGTGAAGAGATAGCGTCGGAGCAATGCAGAATCCTTATTCCGTCTGCCCCTCTTTATACGCATCCGGATTAAAAGGCACCCGTGCTCCGGAATTTTGAGGCGTGGTGGTACCATCGTTTTGTCCATAACGCTCCCACTGATCATCATCAGATGAGAACCAGCGCTTAACTGCATCAACGGCCTGAACTACCGGAGGTAACTCATCAGGGCGAGGCTCATACTTACGCAACTCACTCTCAGGCACATCGGGATCACGATAAATCTCACGGCGTCGAATGTTACCGGCCGCGGGAACGACAAGACCTCGTGGATCAACGTCACTCGGATCAGTATACGTCATTTCCTCCGGCCGCAGGACACCCCCACTACCTTCAAAGGCAAGACCGTCACCACGAACCCCGGTTCCGGGGGACTTAAACAAGTGATAGTACTTATTTATAAACCGCGTGGTTCGGGAACGGATCAAACCATCAAAGTCAGGATGGTCTTCGTTTCGCTCCCGATAGTCGAGAAGAATCCTCTCGAGCCCTTTAAAGTCTGCACCAAGGTCGCTCCAGGCTGCGGCACCAACCAGATCAAATGCTTTCTTCCAGTGCCTGGCAACCCGCTCCTTGTAGACAGTGGAGGGTGTAAAGCTGGGCTCTCCATCATTTGCGCTCATCTCAAAAAGTCCGTTCATTGGAAGCTCAAGTGCTGAGCCATCACCGACAAGAGACACCGCATCGTGGATTCCCTGGAAGCTCGCAAGTCGGCGCTCCATTCCGCGATATACCTCCATCGCATTTGTGTATGCCTGACCGTACTGCTGGGCTGCCGCCTGTAGCTGCTCGGCAGTATACCTGCCACGAAGAATCTCCGGGGTAGTATAGTGCTCGGGACGCTCAGACTGAGCCATCGCAAGGCCCCGGCTGGTAAACTCACTCAGAGGAATGGAAACAAAGCCCTCATCATCGCTGCTGTTCCAATTACGATCCTTGTTTTGCTCGCGCTGTTCTCGTAAGGGCGCGTCTGCAAGCCGTCTCTGGGCGACGATAATAGCAAAAGCCTCTCGCTCCTCCTGGGTCGACAAGGCCGGAATACCCTCAGCACCATGATCCAGAATTCGCTTTGCCAATCCTGAAGCGACTCCTTCTACCTCACCAGCGACTTTCTCATACTCCTCAAATACAGAGTCGATGGCCGCTTTTCTTCGCCGTATGAGTTCTCCCGAATCCAGGCCAGCCTTATCCTTCTCCACCTCCTTCAATCGATGCAGTGCCAGAGAGTTAAGGCGAGAAAGGCGATCAAGGACCTGATAATGCGTGGTCACAACATCAAGCTGGAGCTGTCCCTTGGGGGGCGCACCATTCCATTCATGAAGTGCGATATCATAGGAATAGGGAACTTCCGACTTAGACGAGAAACGGTAGCCGATATCCTCAAGAGAGTCGCGCGAGTAACGCTCCGTGACCTCTTTGAACATGGCGTAGTCTTTCTTAATTTCATCGATAAACGACTGCTGTCGAGCGGCTTCTTCGGGATTGTCGATTTTTAGCTGCTCATGATCAGCAATTCTTTGCTCATAGTGAGCGCTCAAGGTCCTGAGGCTGGAGAACTGGGGATTCTCATCACCGGGAGAACTACTAATCATTTCGCGATAGGCTACGAGGAGCGCAGCATACTCCATCTCCAGAGGAAGCTCTTTCTCTCGCCAACTTTTCAGACTCTCTAAGGCATCTTTCTCAAGCTCGGTGCGTTCAGCAGTAAGACCCTCCAGTATCTTTCCGTCGAAGCCAGCTCGCTCCCGCAGAGCTTTCGCCTCTTCCTGGAGCTTCGTTTTGGTATCCGACGTTTCCTGTCCTGCCTGTCTGTCCAGCTGATCCGCTTTTTCAATTCGCTCAGCAAGTTTTTGCCGGGCAATCACCTCGCTGACTACTCTCTTGTGAAACTTGGCAAGCGGAGAATCAGGATTTTCGAGCTGCGCGTTTACCCACTGGGTCTGTAAGCGCCCCCAGTAGGCATGCGGATAGTCCTGCCTCTTTTTGGCCTCCCACTCCTGCGCCAGTTGTTCTTCGTTGAGATTTGAGTGCTGCTGCTTAAATTCGGCTGGCATCTCTTTTGGCGGCATCTGGGTCCAGTTCATCGGATTCCCCAGGCGGAAAACCTCATCGGTGTTCCTGTCCCCCGTAAGATGGACTTCCATTCGCGTATCCTGCAAACCGGCTGGAAAAACACGTAGGAGGGACTGCACTTCACGCTCGATGACTGCTTTTCGACGCCCTACATACTGCAGGGTAGCTTTAAACTGTTTGGCTGCCTCGGCATCCCCCATCGTAGCTTTTTTGTGAAGCTCCCTGATTCTTTCACTGTGCATGCGTGAGGAAGGATCAATATGAGACTCGAGAATACGAAAGGTGTTGAGAACGTGATCACCCTCAACGTCGTAGGCTCGACCATCGGTAATCACTCGATTCACGTACTGTGCTTCAAACTGCGCTCGTTTTACTTCTAAATGATGAGCCCGCTCCTGATCGCTCATATCGGTCCAGGCCTTTCCCTCACCGGGAAGTTTTCCATCATAGCGCTGACGTGCTTCAGCCTCTATGTCGCGCGCAAAATGGCGCACCCGTGAAACGGCTTTTGCCAGAACAGCGGACTTGTCAAAGCCCTGCGCAGCACCTGCCTTTGGAACAGATATTGAAAGGGTTGTTTCCCCTAATATTCGGCGCTCCTCCTCACTGAGCTGACGGGGGGCTGTCTGTGTTTGAACGTTACTGTCGAGAGGACTCATTTCCACCTATTCGTTACGCAAGTATACCACTAAGGTTATGCGGCAAACCCTGAGAAACGTTGCCAAAAATTGAGAAAATCTCGGAATGACAGCCCGTCTTAAAGTAAGCAAATCCAGTAGCTTAGCGATGTGAGCAGCGGGTTAGGAGGAGTTTCTGCTCTGCGGGATGCAAGAGGGACATCAGGAATAAGAAAAAAGGCGCTAGCAGATGCCCTTAAGACCGAGACGAACAAACGTTCGCCCGGAAAACCTCTGCTAGCACCGAGTCGACGAAATGACGAATTAATCTCCGTCTCCAGGACCCTCGAAGGCATCGGGATCCGATTCACCGGAGGATACACGCTCCGACGAAGCCGATTGACCATCGCCAAATAGGTTTTCGCCGTATCCAGACCAACCAGACATGTCGGTTGTTCCGGGATCACCACCGCTGAGTACGACGTAGAGATTCCAGAGCCAGAACGCGCCGAGGAACAGCCAGTGCCAATAGGCAAAGTGCTCCTCGTAGTGCTCAAAGTTGACTCGCAGCCAGCGTCCGACAATCAGCCCAATCACGATCAAAATCGGAAGGGAGATCATCAGAGTCGCAAGCTGCCTTCCCTTCTTTTCGACATCCATACTAGATCTCCTCTTAGAGTGTGTTGAAGTGCCCTCTTCGGCACTCCGATCTGAAAATCCGAGCAACGAAAAGGGCACTTCTTAGAGGAGAAAAAACGTTAAAAAACGCTGAAAGGCATCTACCGCACCATTGCAGACAAACATATGTCAGCAATGGCGCAATTAGTCACAAGTACCCAAAATATCTATCGAAAGATCCTTACTTGCGCAAAAACGCAGCCTGAAGCCTCCCCTCGACATACAGGGGGGCCTGTGGAGATTATGCGAGCAGGCTCACAAGATGTTGCAAATATTTGAGATCGCCCCAGGGGTAATCAATCTGAGGAAAGAGTTTCACTGTAGTAAGAAAAAGGAGGCCAGCTTAGTGTTCAGGCTGTGTGAGCAGCGAGGCCTCACGCTCAGACTGCTCGATAAGGTATTCAATCGTACTTATCTCAGCGGCAATCTGCATTTGAAGCTCTAACTCTCGGGTTGGAATGGAATGCGCCACTGCCCCTTCGTCCTCACTGAGCATTTCGAGCGGGCTTTTTCGCATCGCCTGCAAACGCTTCTTCTCATCATAGAGAGCAAAGGATACTACCTTCTGAGCAATTTCCGGCTGTCTCTCTCGCAGGCGTTCCAACAGCTCGATAAACAACCAGCCGTTGACCTCCCTGTCACCATAGAAATCACGGTCATTCGCATCCACCCAGTTTTCGAGCAGAAGCCTGCGCAGTTGGGTTGGAAAAAGCCGAGCCTGCTCCACCGAAATAAAGAAACAGGCTTCAAAGTACTCGCCAAGCGGATATCGGTCACTGCGCAGAAAATCTCGATAGGGTGAGTACACGGCATCACAAAACTGCTCTAATGTCCTGAAGGCTTGCTCCCCATCATGCCCGACAAGCTCCACCGAGATACTATCAGCAAGGCTGCGGGTGTAGACCTGTTTGGCGAGAGTATCGCTATAATTAAAATCTCCAAGTTCCTGTGCAGAGAATATTTCGGATGGTCTGCTTCGCAGAAGCAATGCAAACAGCTCAGGGGCATACATCTCCAGAGCTCTGGCAACCGTACCTGCAAACCAATGTTTAAAAAGCACCCGCTTTGTCTTTATATTCGGGAGTTCTATACCTTTTTGTATCAGTGACTCATAATGATTATTGGTATTCAGACAATACCAATCCCAGGCAATTTCAAAGAGAGTAGCGTCCGACACCATTCGTTGCGCAAAGCCGCCCGGATGCCATCGTTTAAGAAAGTCTGTTTTGAGCTCTGAGTAACAGGTTTCCACGGCCAGGCAATGCTTCCGAATAACCTGCTCCAGCTTCAAACGCTGTTGCAACATCGCAAGCGATCTCTGATCCTCCGGAAAGAATTGCTTCAGTTCCTCGATTGAGGCTCCCGTTTCCAACTCCCGGCGCATGCGCACTACGGTAATCAGATGAGCGGGAAAGGAGGACTCCAATTCCCTTGCGCCCTGGCCCTGCTCCAATGCATCGGCAATTTGCACGACCTGTAAAAGACTGCCCCCTCCCTCAAACTGCTTCTCCACTTCGGATAATTCATTCTTTGCCAGCGCATCTCGCACATAGTCCGCAAGTGCTCCGGTATGAGACGGTACATCGAAGACGCTGGAAACTATGGGATCCTCAATAAGAAATTCCTCCGGTGCCTTTGCCTGATACAAGTCGCGGGTCAAAACCCTGGAACAAGACTCTGAGAGGTGCGCCAATACCGTCTCGGCCTCCTGCTGATATTCGGCAGCCTCTCCTCCTTCGTTCAATGCCATGAGGCGAAACGCAAACTGGGAAAAATGATCCGAAAACTGCTTCTCATAGGGCAGTACACCCCTCGTCTTGTCGGAATCCTCAGCGGAAGAACCCGAACGCTCCTGATGCCAGCGGCTTAACTCCTGCTGCAGGACACTGATGCGATACTCAAGATCTTCCTGGCGCACCGAAAGGCCCGCGTAAATCTCCTCGCAAACATCAATGGCTGCCTGCACCTCTTCCTTGTCCCAGAGGCGGGCATCCCGTATCGCCTTAAGCTGGGGCAGAAGGCGATTATGCCGCTCAATATCCCAGATCACATCTCTTGCTCCCTGATGCAGGACCTCCCAGAGCAAATTCTTTGCGTTGGCAAGCTCCTCCTCGAAGATTGCTCGCGTCTCAGTATCGACATCCACAGCGGATTTGAGTTGTTTCTCCAGAAGGTTAGTTTCGATGAGAAGCATTGTCTCCTGCTGTATATGCGGAAACTCCACAGTCGCTATACTAAAATCCTGCCCGAACTCTTTGAAAAACTCCTCATCCAAAGACTTCACCACCTGGGGTGCCTCATGAGCCCTGGTGTACTCCGGAATCATAGCTATCAGCCTTGAGCTGAACAGTTCAGAACCTACTTTGGCCCAGAACACCATGAGGATCTCAATTGACTCTTGGGAAAAGGGGCTTTTGAGCAGTGTGTTATCCGGCAGCAGCTGATCCCGATACTGCTTCTCCTCAAGTTCGAAGTCTCTGATTGTGTATTCCAGCAAAAGTTCATACACCGTATGAACCGCAAGGCCAGCTCCGGTGTCCAGGCGCTCTCCGTACTCGAAAAACTCACTCGCATGACGGTAAGGACTCTTCAGATTTGACAGAAGCCCTGCAAGAGCATCGGAGGGACCAGGATAGACTTCCTCAGCCAGGGCGATCTCAAACGCACGAACGATAAAACTCAGATAATGCTGAGCACGCAGCTCTGCGGAATCGAACTTCTCAATAAATTCGGGAAATGACAAAACGAGAAGCGGATAACGCAGGGCGAGGAGCGCCGACACAGAGGGGGCCCGTTTGTCTACTTCGCGAAATATAAGTCTCTGTGCGAGAAGCAAAAGATGAGAGCCTTCACTTCTCAGTACCTCTTCGAAGTCAGGTGAATCCGCTCCCACATGCTCTACGTAGGGTTCAGAGAGATACTTCTTTACATACTCTCTCCATCGCTCTTCAAACTGAATTACGCTACCAAGCGAAACCGTATCGAGTAGGCCGCCGCATGCGCTAAGAAATTGCTCTGCATGCAAAGACACAAATTCACTGGCGATCGGTGCGACATCGACATCAACATCTCTGTAGGCAGCGACAAATCGCTCGAGAATGAGCTTGCTTGAATCTTGAGACATGAGCGTTCCTTAGCAGCCAAAGACACAAAATTAACAATGACAAAAATGCGATCTGCCGTACCCGGAAGCAGCGATCCGGGTGCCACAGCTATTCTCTCTCAGTTTTACCCTTGAGTAAATTGATATTGGCAATGAGTAATAGGCGA
>JAUIMJ010000233.1 GCA_030433295.1 bacterium
TTCAGCAGTTTGCCTGGGAAAAGGTTTTAGAACAGTGGATTCACCTTTTCAAAGATTTAGAAGAAGAAAACTAGTCGGATAGTGTAGAGAAGTAGAGCGATATGACATCTGATTCGCAAAAAAAGCGATTACTCGCCTGGTCTGACTCCCCTGCCCTGCCCTCCGGCATGGGAAAAATCACCCGCAACGTTTTGCAGGCCCTGCACCAGACAGGTGAATACGAGATCGAGCAAATTGCGATAAATCATCTTGGAAGTTTTCTCGATACCAGCGAGATACCCTGGCAGGTGCAGTCGGCCGGAGCAAAAAACCCGAATGACGCCCTTGGCCAAAGCCTCTTCTTAGACGCCCTGCGTGATAGACACTACGACCTCGTCTGGGTTCACGTCGACATACAACATCTGGGCAGACTACATAAGAGCATTACAAAGCTGAAAGAGAGCCGCAAAAAAGAAGGAAAATCCTTTCCGCACATCATACTGTATGCGCCGATTGACATGCCGCTGCGAGAGAACCATGCCTGCTGCTTCGAACATGCAGACACCATCGTTAGTGAATCTCAATATGGAAAGCAGGAAATCATAAAGATTATCCCGAAGCGCAAAGACGAGGTTAAGGTCATCGGTGTAGGCCAGGACCCGCGACTCGCGTATAGAATCGGGGATGTGACCCGAAAGATTTTTCGCAGAACGCATTTTGGTATTGAGGATGATTCCAGCTTCCTCGTCATAAACGTCAATCGCAACACTACGAGAAAGCAGCTTGCGCACACCCTGAGTGTGTTTGCCCGCTTTAAGTTTGAGATACCGGATGCAAAGCTCTACTTACACAGTGAGGTTGCAGGACGGGGATGCGCCGTAGATATTCCTATGGCGATGAAGGAACTGGGGCTGGACCCATTTCACGATGTCGTGCTCAATCGGGACTACTCCCTCGGAAACCCTACCCCGGAAGAGACTCTGATTGCGATATACAATGCCGCTGATTGCTTTTTTACCACGGCCTTTGGCGAAGGCTGGGGCCTAACACACGCTGATGCACTCGCCGTCGGCTTGCCCCTCGTGGCACCTGACAACACGGTGTTTCCGGAACTGCTTGATGGGGGCAGCAATGGCTACCTCTATCCCTGTCGGGAGCAAATTTGGTACGAGAACATCGGCTACCGTCCCGCACCGCGAATTCAGGACGCCCTGGCCGCGCTAAAGCTCGCGTATGATGATTTCGTTTCCCTGCGGAGTGAAGGAAAGACGTCTCAGGACAACCCCAAAGTAATCGGCGCAAAAAAATGGGCCGAAAACTATCGCTGGAATGCTATCTGCGATCAATGGTTGGATCTGATTCAGGGGATACCGTAGCGCTGTATAATCATGGGGAGGAGTGTCGCAGACTCCGCTCCGCACATGTGCTCAACGCAAAGTCTATTAAAACTCAATTACTTCCGTAACCTGCTCTTCCACTTCACCAGCAAATCGCTCGGCCATGCGAACAATTCTCTGGCATTCTTCTTCGCCTTTAGTATGCGTAAGCACAGTCCGCATTCGCTGCAGGACTACATCAAGTCGCCGACTGAGGACTTCGCCACCTCCCACCAGTGTTTTATTGAGTAGTTGAAGAGACTTACCAGAGTATACATTTACGCTGTGTTTTACTAAGTTATTCGGGCTCTTTCAACTCTCGCGAAAAGAATAAAACCACGAAGTCGCTCGTGTAGAGGCCCATTGCTTCTCTACGAGGGACTTTAGAAGAATCCCCGTTTGGTATCGTTTTTCGTACTCGCACTTGTGAGAGAGGGTTATATGGGTAAGTCAAAGCCTACGAGAGAGTTTGTTCTTGAATGTGTCTTCAGGACTATCGGATTCGACGAGGACTGCGCCTCATCGAAAGCAGCGATTCTCATCGAAAACATGGAACGGATCACCGACGCAGAGAGCTGGTGCACCTCCTTGAACGAATCCGGTCGCATGCGCCAGGAACGAGTCGACGTCGAGCTCGCTCGCTTCGTCTTCCTCGCCAACGGACGCGGTGAAGTTTCCTATGAAACGTTCGGACGCCCAACATCGCTTGTTGGCGACGCTTTCCTGACGCGCTTCACCGAATCTGGCTCAGGGTTCCTGGATTCTACCGCACCTGACACGGTGTTTGAATCCGAGGAGGCTTCGGCCATCCGAAGAATTATCGTCTCCGTGCGCAGCGTACTTAGCAAGCCCAAAGTGGGTCGGAGTACTCTGCAGCATCTGACCGAAGCGATGCACGCATTTCCACGTCAAGGGTACGGCGAGGTGTTTGCAAATCTTTGCTCTGCCTGATTTCAAGCCGCAGTTTACACACTGCGACGACCGAGGGTTTTTGAATTCTTCTTAAGTCCTCGGAATCTCTGATAGCTCAGGCGTCGAAAGGATCCCTTCGATCAGCATAGTCTTTCCATTCAGCGATCCGGACCATACAGATTCCCTTAGATAAGGACTACATCGACCAGGCCATCAAGGGGCCGCCTTATCCGAATTGTAAGGAAACTGTCTCCACTACCCGCTGGGAGTATCACACCCATCACCCTTTTCAATAACAGGATATACACTGAAGTAACTCGCCAAACCCGATCCCCGGGCCCTACCTGGCGACATCATGAGGAAGCTGATGGGAACTACCTATTCGAACACGGCAATCTTTTCCAAAAAGATTGACGCGATTACAAAGCATCTGGCAAGTTCCGCCTGCCCGAAATGCAGTGGGCCGGACAAGTGGCTGTACCTCTCCGACTCAGCGGAGGGATATACTCTGCTGTTTGCTCCGATTGAAGACATAGAGTTCAACTACCTCCTCGCAGAGTCGGTCTCAAAGGCACTTAATGTCCCCGCAATCTACTCCTGCGTGTATGACAGCGACTCGCTTGAACTGCGCTTTCTCGACAAGGGGGAGGAACTCTACTCCTTTCAAATTGAACATGGTGAGCACTGCGAAAAGGGCGATCGAAAAAGACTGGAGCCTCGTTTTACCTGCAACCTTGGTTTCCTCGACGAACTGGATAGTCTGAGTAAGAACTACACCTTTGCCGAGACGCTCCACACTGGAATTTTAGAACGCGCGTCCCTACCGCTTTCACTTGGTAACAATAGCTTTAGAGAGATTGAAGAACTCGATGAGGCAGGAGAACTTGGGGGCGATTCTGATACTTCACTCTCGTACCGAAAGCTGTACTTCCAGGGTTCAGTATCGAAAACACCTGCCTCAGAGCCAGAGACATCAGATACGCCTTGGTATTCCGGTAGCCGAGCCGTGCGTAATCCGTCCTCAGAGATCCGTGCTGGTATTAAGATTGCTGACAGCCCTGTGTCTTTTGGGAAACTCGCAAAATACAGTATCCTCAGCTCCGCATCCAAGATCATTGGAAAGAATGCCAGTCTCTCACTGATACAAACTGCCGCAAAGTGGGATTCAAATAAAGTTTACCCCAACCTGCTCCTGGCGAATGAGCATTTTAAGCTACAAAATTACGACATCGCGAAGCAGCATGCAGAGCATGCGCTCAAAGCAAAGCCGACCTGCGGTGCAGCACTTCATCAGCTTGCAGAAATATACAGAGCGCAAGATCAACTTGAGAATGCCCATACGGTCTTAGAGCAATCAGATTCAGCTTCGTTTTTCCTGGACGATCTCAGATTTGTTTGCTCCCTCACCCGAGGCGAGGTGAACTTTCTATTGCGACACTATGCTCATGCAAAAGATATTCTGGAAGCGACCCTAAAACTTCCCCGGCCCATTCTTTCTCGCCCTAACAAACTATGGAGAGCGTACCACTTCCTCGCTCTGTCATACTCCCGACTGGGCGACCTTGCATCAGCCGAGGTCTACTTTGAAGAAGCGATTTCTCAATTGCCTTCAGTGTGGGTCTCGTACAAAGAACTTGCCGTGATTTTCCTGACTGCGGGCAAACATGAGTTAGCCGAGAAAGCACTCAGGCGATACTCCGGCACCCTCACGGAACAGCAGTCGGAAGCACACGCAAAATTACTCGAAAAAGCGCTTGCAAAAGCTGCCGCTTAGACAAGCGCCACGGTTTCAAATTCGCAGTTCGCGCCCCCGGCTGGAAAGACAGAGCAAATGGAGGTTTAACAATGCGTAACGCAGTACGACAGAACGACGAGTCCTTATTTGCGATGGCACGAGATTTCATCTCTATGATGAAAGAAAAAGACCCCAGTCTGCCCCTGGATTTCTCGGCAGAAAGTCTTGAGTTCTGTCAGTGGTTTCTGAGCACCCTAAAAGATGTCGACGACGCAGCGTACAAGAACCGAGTCTATATTTCCATGGCGGTCTACCTCGGTGACTACATGATACACAGAGGAGGCAGCGATTTTAAGCTTAGCGCTGCCCGTGCGGAGTCCGGGCAGCTTCGCGGGATCGTCATCAGTAACAATGACAAGAAATTTAATATGCTCGACATCGTAATCAAAGCATCAAACAATCCGGATTCAGACAACCTGGTCGCAAAGATGGCATATTTTGACAACTACATGCTGGCAAACTAGCTACTCACGTTCGCGCAAAAATAAGAACGAACTCTGGCGCCAACCAGTTTCACACAAAGGTGAGGAGAGGCAATTCCCTTGGCACTCTAACCTCACATTACAACAACTCGAGCGTGATACCCTACCCTTGAGCAAACAAGAGTAAACGGCGCTCCCGCTCTCCAAGCCCTATTTGTTCCGGCTTGAAGCCGACCAATAGCGCATTTACCACGTTGTCACGCAGCGTCTTCTGACAGGAAGTAACCTCCTTATCGCTCGCGTAGCCATCCCGCAGGAGAGAGTTAAGCGAAGGAGTTCCTAGTTGCATAAAGCCGGGGGTCAGGTCATTCTCCCAACGTAAAAGCCCCATTGAGATATCCCCGAGGAATCTGTACGCGTCCCTCTGCTGCCTGCCAATCAACGCACATTCGAACCAGCCCTCGTCTTCCAGGGAAATTCCGGCAGCCCAGGCGTTTTTTATTCCCAGACAGCGCAGTTTTTCAATCTCGGGAAGTCTCGGCGATCGGTTGTATCCCGCTCCCAGGCGTCCCTCGAATGTAAAATCCCAAAGATAGGATTGGTCCCGGCAGGCACCGTCCCTTAGCTCGTCGAGCAGGGAAGCCTTGACGCCCTCGGTATTGGACTCCGAAGGAAGCCAGTTCTCCCAAAGAGCCACCCTCGCCAACTGTCTGAGAATCGTGTCATTCACCGGACGTTTAGAGCCCTCTCTCGCGAACGATGCGACCTTGTCGTCAAATGCTTGTCGGTAGGCAAGCCGATATGATTCGGGCGTTGCACCCTGATAGTCAATCAAGACCTCAGCGAGCAAATGTTCTCGAACCGACGACAATTGTTCCCGCAATTTCGTGAGCGCTTTACTCCTGATTGCAAAAAGCAGAGCCAACTGCTCAATCGCAAACACGCGATACGCGCTCGACAGAAAGTTTAGCCTGGTCAGTCCCGAGTCCGTTTCGAGACTCCGCTCCAGATGACTGACCTCATGTTTGAAGCCAGCATTACAGTAGTTCCTGAGCGCCAGACGGTCGAGTTCATCCAGACGACTTTGCTTCGGCGAAGCTCTCTTCGGTATCACTCCCGTGACCAGACAGTATTCAATCGCTCGACGCAGACTGAGATACTGGTAGAACAATTGCTCGCGAGCAAGCTCTTCCAATTTGTCGACGATCGCCTGGACCGTCTTTGCTGCACTAACTCTTCTCATTTTTGCACCTGAGTGCGTGTAATCGAACCTCCTAAAAATAGTACCAATTGAAGCCTCGTGCCTCGGAACATACGAAGAAAACGCTGAAAGGTTCCTCGCTTTTTCCCGGACACGCAGAGCATCATCTACACGATGTGCGCCTTAGCGAGTGTTTTGCAATGTCAGGCTTTCTGCTGGGAAGGAGCGGTAAAGAATGGTCTTTGTTAAAAATTCTCTAGCAAAACCAGGCGCATTTCTCAATGCATCGCCGCCTTCCTCGAATAAGTTCAAATAAATCAGAGTAGTAGTAACCTTGCTCAGGCCTTCCCTACCCGACTTCTGGATTAGAACGGTCTTAAGAGCTACACTTCAAAGTAGCTCTCTCCACCTGCTCACCCGGACCTTTCCCGGGGTTCGACACATATCGGGTAGACAGAATACGTTGCGCTCTTCTTTCACCTCAGAATATCGCGGAGAAAACAGAGTGCGACCTGATATTTGTTTTTTTCAAAATTACGTTTCACTCGCTCCTGCTCAAAGCATTTTGAGCGATGTTCCCCTGTTTCTGTGAAAGGCTTGCCATGCGCACTGCACTACTCATGATTCTGGTCTTCGGTGTGGACCATGCAATGGCCCAGCACTCAGCACCTGAGGTGCGGGACCCTATTTCTTTAATTCCGCAGTATGTCGAATCTCCGGATTTGATCACGCGGATGGTTACCGTTGACCTCGACGAGGCGGAGTTCTCCGACTTTCGGGTTCACTTAAAAATCGGAAGGACCCCGACCTACCGGGGAGAATTTGAAAGCGATACGCTGGCTAGCCAGCTTTGGAATCTCGGACACATTGATCGCGTCAAAGTCGGCAACCGTTTTCGCGTTCGACTGTTTCTGCGAGAACGCTGGAAGGGACAGTTGTGTTTCTGCTTCGGTAGAACACTCTACGAAATTCCGACGGATCCTCAGTTTCGTGGTCTGATCGAGGACACAAGTTTTGCGCCCCCGCCGGTGCAATGGGACACTCTGCATGCCTCGCGAAAGTCGTCGTTTGATTACGAGACTAAACGCAGGCTGATGCAGGCCAGCGTGCGGACCGGGACCGCATCCAATCCTGCGGCAGGCACGGTTGTACTACCTCCGGTTGAGCTGAAACCGCACCTCGAAGAAGGTGAGATGCTCATTCTTTGCTCCGGCCATCAGATTCCGCATCAGGACCGTTTTTCTGAACTCATCGTCGACGTTCCCGTCCTCGATGGGCTGAAAAGCGTTGGCTTTGAGCGACTTCCTGCGCGTTTCATAGCGAGCAGCGAGGGGAGTGACATCGGCGATCAGAAGAACGGAGACTGTGGCTGGCTTGCGTTTCGCCCCGGCAAACGCACTCCCCAGCAGGTGCCGCTCGCTTCACTCAAGCGCTGGTACCGCAGTGACCAGGACCTGCTACAGATCGGCTGCCCCGAGGGGGTCTTGCCGACGTCACGGATCGTTCGTGCCGTCTCAGCCGAGCGAGACCATCTTGGTGGTTCGGTCAATCTCTCCACTCCAAGTATCGGAGGACATTCCGGTGGTGGAATATTCGACACTGAGGGATACCTCGTTGCTGTTCTTGTCCATACATCAGACAGCAGCACCCACAGCTTCGGGCATGGCCTCCTCGATTTCAGAGGAAGGCAAGCCTACTCCCGGAGCGGTGAAGTCTCTGGTGCCTGGCATCCGAGTATCGCTATAGATGTC
>JAUIMJ010000234.1 GCA_030433295.1 bacterium
TGAGAGGATGAGGCAAATTATCGCCGCGGCGGTATAGCTGCCCGAAAAATCAAAACTCAGACCAAAGATTACCGGACCCAGGGCACTACCGAAAACGCCTGCTGCTGAGCCGAATCCGGCAATTTCGCCAAGGTGACGCAGGCCAAACAGCCGCGGCCAGACGATGCCGATGAGCAAGCCGAAAATTGACTGGGACAATCCCATCCCCATAATGAGCATGGGAATACCTATGGTGGTTCCGAGCAGAAGAACGCCACATGAAAACAGGGCCTGCGCCATGGAAATCGCAATGAGCAGGCTTCTGAGACTTCGCTTGTCGCTTATCCAGCCAATGATGAGTATGGCACTTGCCGAAAGAATCGCGGTGGGAATGAATACGCCTACTGCCTGAGCACGAGAATAGCCACTGGTCTCAAAAATCGAAACGATGTGAAAGGTCACCGCGGTCACGGTAAGAGCCGGCAGTGCAAGCGCTGCGCAATATGCCCAAAATTCGTAATACCCCTTCGCCTGCGAGAGGTCCGCTCCGTCGAGCAGCTCAACAACTCGCTTTTTTGCGCTGCCTGCACCTTCACCACCATCGGGTTCCATACCGCAATCCTGGGGAGAGTCCCGATAGAACACGGCAGAAAAGCTCGCAAAAACCACGGCGAGCAGCAGGGCGCAAATCTGCCAGGCACCCGACCAGCCGAAGGTTTCAACCAGCGTATTGAGACCGAAGGTTAAGCTTGAGTAGCCCACGGCGACACATACACCGAGAATGCCGTTAACCAGACCTCGTCGATTGACGAACCACTTCATCGTCATATTGCGCGAGATCATGGTGAGCATTCCCTGACCGAGAAATCTGATAGCGGCAAAGCCCAGAAAGGTGGCAAAGAGTGCGCACATATAGGAGGGCAGCCCCAGAAGGCGGCCGAGGAAAACGCTGATGCTGTCTATATGACTCAGTGCAAAGAGCACCAGGCCCATCAGGACACCGACCAGGGGCGCCAGCGCTCGGGCTCCGTAGCGATCGTAGAGACGACCTGCGCGAGGCAGCATCAGGGCGCTTAGCAGAGTACCAAGCATATAGGCACTGCTCAGTTCGACTCGCTTGATTTTCAGGGCCTCTAGCAGGTGGTCGGTAAAGACCGATACGCCGATGGTCTGACCGGGAACGCTGAATAAGATTCCGGTCGCCCCGGCTGCAACGACTATCCAACCATAGAAAAAAGGAGTATTTCTCGGATCGAAGGGAATAGTGCTACTTTTCAGCGGTGTCGCCGCTCTTTCTGTTTCGCTGTTTAATGAGTCAGTAGCTTGCGACATCGTGCCGTTTTATTTCCTGTGTCTTCGCATGTTCTGGGCCCGGCAAATAGCGCTTTTGCTAAAGCAAGGGTGCCGTGAAGCGCAGAGACTAGCAGTATGTGCCTGCCGCAGGAAGTAGGAATGGATTCATTGTTCAACAGCGAAGGAGGTCATTAAATGAACACCCTTGAAGCGATTAGCAGCAGAAAAGCCGTAAAGCATTTTGATCCGGGGCATAGCCTCACTCCCGATGAGGAAAAGACCCTACTGGCTCACATTAGGCGGGCTCCAACTGCTTTTAATCTGCAGAACTGGCGCTTTGTACTGGTCAAAGACAAGGAGCTGCGGGGTAAAATTCGGGAGGTCTCCTGGGGACAAGCGCAGGTCACTGATAGTTCGCTGCTTTTTATCCTCTGCGCCGACCTCAAGGCCTGGGAGAAGTCTCCACAGCGCTACTGGCGCGATGCACCGGAGGAGGTGCAGAATTTCATGCTACCGGCAATCCACGACTACTATGCCGGGAAAGAGCAGGTGCAGCGCGATGAAGCGATGCGCTCCTGCGGTATTGCTGCTCAGACGATAATGCTCAGCGCTCGGGCTATGGGTTATGATTCCTGTCCTATGGACGGCTTTGACTTTGACGCAGTGGGTAAACTGATTAAGCTTCCCGAGGACCACGTGATTTCCATGTTTGTCGCGGTCGGAAAGGCGACACAGGAGGGGCGCGATAACGGTGGCCCCCTGCCGGACGAGGAGATATTCATTACTGACACCTTCTAGGAGGTTCATACCGTCTGGTATTCGGAGCTTCTTGGTTCAGGATTGTGCCCTTGAGGTTGAGCGGTATCGTTGTTTGAGTCTGGTATTACTTCGCATACCTATTGGTATGCGAGTCGGGTTTCTATGATTAGCGGGGATTGCGAAGAGTTTAAGTATCTGATCGAGCTTTGTCAGGACGCTCGGGCTGCCGGTAATTTTGAGCTGGTTATGGAGATGCTCGAGCCCAGGCTTGACGACTTTGACGATTCAGCGCGGGTCCAGGCATTGGTGCAGATGGTGTACGCCTGCGATCAGGCTGGTGATAGACACCGCTGTCTGGCCTACGCTGAGCGGATCAGGGAGATCGACCCCACACTCCCGCTGGTGGAGAGACTGTTGGGTTAAATACCTAGCGGTATGCTTCACGCTGTTTTTGTTCGTTTTCTTTTTCTGTTTAAGTAGATACTAATCGGTATGTTGTTCGAGGAGGTGTTTCTTGAAAATGTTTGAAAAATATTCTCTGGGGTCGCTGACCCTCGATAATCGCGTCGCACTGGCACCCCTAACGCGTGCTCGCGCGGGGCTTGAGCGTATGCCTAATGATCTGATGGCAAAATACTACTGTCAGAGGGCCTCTGCCGGGCTGATGATTTCCGAAGCGACGGTTGTTTCCAAACAGGGCATAGGATGGCAGCAAAGTCCAGGTATCTACAACACTGAGCAGGCGCAGGCCTGGAAGTCCCTTGTAGAAAAGGTCCACAGCGCCGGTGGCACGCTGTTTTTACAGCTCTGGCACTGCGGGCGCGCCTCGCACAGTGATTTTCACGAGGGAGCCCTGCCCGTTGCCCCCTCTGCGATCAGGCTGGAGTCAGAAGACGGCATTCATACCCCCCAGGGAAAGAAACAGCACGAAGTCCCCCGCGCCCTTGAAACTGATGAGATACCGGCTGTCGTCGATGACTACAGGCAGGCAGCGGTAAGGGCTAAAGAAGCGGGTTTTGACGGCCTTGAGGTTCATGCGGCAAACGGCTACCTGCTGAATCAGTTCCTGGAATCGAAGACCAACAGGCGAAGCGACCAGTATGGTGGCAGCCTTGAAAACCGCTTCAGACTGCTTGGAGAGGTGGTGTCAGCCGTTTCCGAAGTTTTTCCCGCCGAGCGCATCGGCGTTAGATTGTCCCCGAACGGTGTTTTTAATGACATGGGTTCAGAGGACTACCGGGAAACGACGCTCTATGCGGCAGAGCGACTTAATGCGCTCGGGGTACAGTATCTCCATGTGCTCGATGGACTTGCCTTTGGTTTTCACGAATTAGGCGAGCCGGTGACTCTTGCGGAAATCCGCAAGGTCTTTGATCGAACGCTCATTGGAAACTGTGGATACGATAAGGATACTGCAGAAGAACAAATAGCAGCGGGTAACGCCGATCTGATAGCCTTTGGACGGCCGTATATCAGTAATCCGGATCTCGCAGAGCGATTCAGAAACGACTGGCCACTGGCGGAGCCTGCTCCGATGGAGCACTGGTATTCGCATGAGCCGCGCGGCTACGCAGACTATCCCGCCTACGACGAGGCTTAACTCCCGTTAAGCGCACGCCGGGCTTCGACGATTGCGGGAAGATTGCGATCCGCCTTCTTCCACACCCTGAGAACTGCCTGATAGTGGGCTTTCGCTTTGCTCTCCTGCCCCTTGCTGAGATACCAGCGGGCAGCGAGCAGATGAATCCAGGGGTTAGCTTTTGCAATGGCACTCTTAAAGGCTTTTTCTAAAAAGGGATCGGGGCCTTTGCTTCGGGCGCGAATTTCCAGCTCGGCCTCTTCTACCGGCCTGAAATAACGCGGTGGTTCTCTGTAGCCCACCTCCCTGTGCGCTTCCTGCGCCGCTTTAATCCATTGCAGTGCCGCGGACCGCTCGGGTTCGGCAAAGGCGCGAGCCTCGTTGAGAAAGACTTTTGAAAGGCTTCGCGCAAGGTGAACGTGATGTCGCTCGCCTGCTTCTACCGGGCTTTTTTGAAGGGCATAGACAAGGGCCTCGAGCTCCCCAAGCGCCGGGCTAGCTTTGCATGTTGCGTTTGTCGGCAAGTCGCAAGCCGAGCGCAGTTGCGCAAAGCGCAGCAGGATTTTGTAGTAGGTTTTTGCGGCCTCGCTGCCCTCGTCCATGCTCAGCAGCTGCTTTGCAACGGCTATCACCCTGTCCCAGAGCCCATACCGCATGTACAGGCGTATGAGGGAGGTTCTCGCTTCGAAAAAAATGTACCAGCGCCCACTGGATCTGCTTCGGAACGAAGGAATCTTTATACTGAGCATCGTCTCTCCCCATCGACTCGCTCTCTGGAAACGACCCAGTTCGGCCTCTGAGGTAACCATGAAATCCACATTGTGAATGAAGTTCCAGTGGTCGACCGGGGCGATTCCTTCAGCGAACAGATAGGCGAGATCAACCAGATAGGCTTTGTAGAAATGTTCCTGGGCTGCCGCAAAATCTCCCAGCAGAAAATCTATGTGTCCGGGCATATGCACCAGGTGCCCCGCATTCGGAGCGAGAGATACCAGCTTTTTGGCACTTGCACGCGCCCGCCCGGGAAGGTCGCCATACTCGGAGCTGTGAATCCAATAATGATGTGCCGCAGTGTTCGTGGAGTCTCCTTCGACCAGGGGGCGCAGAAGTGCCTCACTGTCTCCCTGGCCGGGCCGGGGGTGTCCCTCTGCGTCATAGCCCTTCATGAGAAACAAGGCGAGAAAGAGCCGCGCCTGCTCATCCTTCGGATAGCGGGAAATCAATTGTCTCATTTCCGTTTCGTATTGCACCTCGCTGGCGTAGGGCTCCACCCTCGACAGGGAAAGAAGTGCACGCACGTAGCGGGCCTCACGATCGTCTGCCTTTGGAAGGAGCTCAACAAGGCGCTTGAGTGAGGCAGCACGTGCAGGTGCAAGGTCGTGCTCACTGGACAGGGGAATCGCTGAAACAATGCCCCAGTGGGGCATGATGGCCTTGGGGTCCAGGGATACGGCAGCAGCAAAGGATCTATAGGCTTCAAAGTCCCAAAAAGCGTGCAGGAGATTGACCCCTTGATTGAAGTAGATTTGTGCTTGTTTTGATGAGGTGTTAATCGGGAAGGTGGTATTTCCTATTCCCTCACGCAGGGGGGAGCGCGGGAGGCTGCTGATGCTGTAGGGAGTAAAACCGGGTGCGGGATCCGGCGTTTCAGCCCCGCTTTGCACCGCGATGAGCAGGCTGCAAAAAACAGGGAAAAAGAGCTTCGTGGCTCCGGAAGCCGCATCGAACATTGCGCGTCGCCAGCAATGAAGATTTTGTGTTAGCGTCATGTCGAAAATTGTCTTTTTAGGCAGCTAGAGCATTCTACGGATAAGCGTCCTCGAATAAACATGGAACGATTTTATCCTGCGCCTGCTCTGCTTTCTTTTTTCCCGCGCGGACTTAGGTCCGCGCTCAAAAGCATTTTTCGCTACGCTTTTATGAAAATGCTCTAAAAGCCATTCGGGGCGTAGGATGAAAGGTCTTCTTTCCTCTGAGTGTTTACCCCAAAAGGAGTTTATCTAACAGGTAATATGTACACCTTACTAATAGTCTTTTTCCTTGTCTCAATCTGCTTTTCCTTTCTTTGCTCACTCTGGGAAGCGGTCCTCTTAAGTGTGACCCCGGCGTATGCGCAAATGAAGCTCGAGGAGGGGACTAAAATAGGACAGTCGCTTCAGGACTTTAAAGAAAACATCGACCGACCGCTTGCCGGGATTCTTACCCTCAACACCATTGCCCATACCGCGGGTGCCATAGGTGTCGGGGTGCAGGCCTCAGCAATCTGGGAGAACAGCTTTCCCCTGATGACTTCGGTCGTCGTGCCGGTGCTCATGACGCTCGGTATTCTCATTCTTTCGGAGATCATTCCCAAGACGATTGGCGCTAATAACTGGGAGCGACTGGCGCCCTTTACCGTCACTTCTCTTAAGATCGTCGATGCAGTTCTCTACCCGCTGATCTGGTTCCTGCAGCTGATTACCAAGGCACTGAAGTCCGATGAGATGAAGTCGGTATTGAGCCGAAACGAATTCCTTCTGATGACACAGATAGGAGCGCGGGAAGGGGTAATCGACAAGGGCGAGTCAGAGATTATCCGCAATTTACTGCGCTTTGATACCATCACCGCTCAAGACATCATGACGCCGAGAACCGTGCTGAAGGGAGCGCGGGCAGAGGCTACGCTTCAGGAGTTTTATGATGCAAACGAGAATTTACGCTTTTCCCGCATCCCGATTTATCGAGATCAGTCAAAAGATCAGGTGATAGGCTTTTTCTTAAAGGACGACCTCTTATCAGGTCTGGTCAAGGGAAAGGGTTCAGAGCCCCTTGAGTCAATAAAGCGGGAGATACTGGTCGTAGATAAACAGACGCCCCTGCCCGAACTCTTTAACCTTCTGGTGAGCAAGCGCGAACATATCGCTCTGGTGATCGGCGAATTCGGTGGAACCTCGGGGGTGGTTACCATGGAGGACGTCATCGAAACGCTGCTCGGACTGGAGATCGTCGATGAGTTTGATCACATTGACGATATGCAGGTCCTCGCCCGTCAGTCCTGGGAAAAGCGAGCGAAGGCTCTGGGGATCATCCCCGAGACCGGAGAGCTGGTTCTTGATGAGTCCCTTGATGACGACAGTTCATTGCCAAAGAAGGACGATGCCGAACAGCACTAGCCTACTTGCCTCTTGCGTAGAGATTCAGCAGTGCCCGCATCAGGGAGGTCTCAGTGCTCAATCGTATTGATCACATAGGCCTCGTCGTGGAGGACATGACGCGCGTTTGCAGCTTCTTTAAAGAGCTTGGCTTCGAAGAGGAACACAGCGGTGAGCTGGAAGGTGAGTGGATATCCCGAATAGTCGGCCTGGAAGCCGTACAGGCGCGCTATGTGAAGCTGCGCCTTGCTTCAAGTGAAACAGCCCTTGAGTTGCTTCAGTTTGATAATCCGCAATGTGAGGCGGATGAGCGGGCAGGGCAGTCAAACCGACCCGGGTATAGGCATATTGCTCTTGAAGTGAGTGATATCGAAGCGGTCTACCGCAGGCTTGAAGAGCTGGACGTGGAAATTCTGAGCGAAATTCAAAGCTACGAACCTACGAATAAAAGGCTGGTCTATTTTCGAGGGCCGGAGAACATTCTCCTTGAGCTTGCGCAATACGCCTAGGATGGGGGTCTTTGAAGTAGCCTCATTCCTTATAATATTTGCGTTAAATACCGGCTTTATGCTACTCGCAAGCGGTCTTATTACCGTAATTGACCCCCTGGGCCATCAGGCTGGCCGGGTGGCCCAGTATATTTTTCGACGATGAAGTCTTTAACTGAAAAT
>JAUIMJ010000235.1 GCA_030433295.1 bacterium
GACTGATGCGGCGATACAACACTCTGCGACGCATCTCGACCTATCAGCGCAGTCTGCCTGGATTTCGAGTGAAGAACTCACCCCGTGCATATTCGAAGAATATGACGGGATTTGGGTGGGACCCGGTGGTCCACACAAGAACTTTGAGAAGACACTGGAGACCCTGAAGTTTGCTAGGGAGAATCAAATTCCAACCCTCGGTACCTGCGGCGGTTTTCAGCACATCGTAATGGAAATGGCGCGAAACGTTCTGGGAGTTAAGGAGGCTCAGCACGCGGAGTACGACCCCTATGCTTCTGTTCTTTTCATCACTCCTCTTACGTGCTCACTTAAAGGTCGTTCCATGAGTATTGATATTTCGCCAGGTTCAAAGGTGTATTCATACTATTCGGCTTCTCCTGTAACGGAAAAGTATTATTGCAATTTTGGTATTAACCCGGAGTATGTCGATGCGATCCGGAACTCGTCGTTTGCCATAGGAGGTTCAGACTCCGAAGGGGAGATTCGAATTCTTGAACTACCGGAACATCCCTTTTACCTGGGTACATTGTTTGTGCCTCAGATAAACTCCACCGCCGGGGATGCACATCCAATTGTCGATGCTTTTTTGTCGGCTGCCGGTCGTGTTTGCCGAAGATTGAGGTAGTACTACTAGATTGAGTGACAGGAAGGAGCTTCTTTGGTGAAAGTTGAAATCGTAGAGTTTCCTGAAACAAAAGTTGCCTACATCGAGCACAGGGGTACTCCCGAGGAGGAACACCAGACAGTACGCAAGCTTATTGCCTGGAAACTCGCACATCGCTTGCTGGATCAGGAAATCCATCGCAGTTATGGCCTGCACTATGGCGATCCACGTTGCTCAACTGCCGGGGCGTATCATGTGGATTTCTGTCTTTCAGTCGTGGATAATGTTCTGGAGAATGAGGCCGGCATTACAAGCAAGGTGATACCGCGTCAACGATGTGCCCTTGCACGGGACCTTGGTTCTCGTTTCGATAATAAGGCAGCAAAGTTTCTCTGTGAAACCTGGCTCCCGCAGAGTGATGAGACGTACAAGGGTGCTCCGATTATTTTTCATTACGTGAATGTCGGCCCAAATGTGAAGGCTGAGGATATGATAACCGATGTCTATCTGCCTCTCGTGTAGCAGACAGGTGCGCAACCAGCATGATCCGAGGAATGTGCAATGCCCTTTTCCACGTCACGAGTAATTGCTGCTGAACCGTCTGCGGTGTTTGCGGCCTTTCAGGATCCCGCACGTCTTGCGACCTGGTGGGGGCCGGCTGGCTTTACCAATACCTTTAATGTCTGTGAATTTACCCCGGGTGGTACCTGGTCCTTTGTCATGCATGGGCCGGACGGAAGAGACTATGAGAACGAGAGCATTTTCTCGTCTATTGAAGCCTCAAGCAAAATCGTAATTCAGCATATATCCAAGCCAAAGTACTTGCTTTGCATTGAGCTTGAGCCGACTGACGGCGGGAGTACTCTTGTTCGCTGGGAGCAAACGTTTGAGAAGGAAAAAGTCGCAGAAGGTATAAGGCACATAGTCGAGCCGGCAAACGAGGAGAATCTCGATAGGCTGTCTGCCGAAGTGCTTCGTTTGCATGAAAACAACTAAGCCAGCGCCCGGAGATTCCAGGATGATACGAAAGAAGTTAGAGATTAAAGCCATTCCGGGTTATGAGCCGGAGATTGCTCGTTGGCTGGCTGCGATGGCGCAGATTCGCGAGCGTACCATTTCGCTCACGGAAGACCTCGATCAGCAGACGCTCGACTGGACAGGCCCCGAGGGTGATGAGAATTCGATTGGAAGTCTTTTGTATCACATCGCCTTAGTAGAGGTATCCTGGCTCTATTACGATATTCATCTGCAAAACTTTCCTCCCTCGGTCGAAGAGGACTTTCCTTTTCCTATGGCAGAAGAGGGCCGCATAACCCCGGTTTCCGGAGTGCCGATTGCTGAGCATCTTGAGCGACTCAGTCGCTCTCGTTCAGTTTTCTTACAAGAGTTAAAGAACATATCGCTTGAGGACTGGCATACTTTACGCAGCCCTCCAGAGGACGACTATAGTGTCTCTCCTAACTGGGCAGTGTTTCACTTGCTGGAGCATGAGGCAGGCCACGCGGCACAGATAAGTTCACTTAGGAAACGAGCAGAGAAAATCAAATGAACAGCCGCTTGACCTTGGAGGACATTGCGTAGTGGACGTTTTGATTGAATTTATACTCGAGTTCGTTTTTGAGTTTGTTTTCCAGTTTTTTGGGGCCTTACTGGAAGGAGTGGTTTCCTTCCCCGAAGGCGCAAAAGCAATTTTTAAAGTTCTGCTGTATGTCAGCCTGGGCGCCTTTTTCGGCTACCTCAGTTTTCTGCTCTGGGCCACTCCGGTCTGGGCGGCAAAGCCAAGTTTTGCTTTGAGTATTATCGTGCTTCCGCTGAGCGTAGCGGCCTCTATTGTGTGGCTTGCGCGTTGGGAGGAAAAGAAGTGGCACTGGGAGATCGGCATGTCGCGTTTTCTGTATAGCTTTACTTTTGCCTGGGTGTTCTCAACCACGAGGTATATGCTCCTGATCAACAACGGGGGATAGATCTGCTCTCTCCGTATTACCTACTCGGACTGTCTGCTTGAAGGTTGCGCCCAGGAAAGAATCTATCCGGTGTTGCGCTGGCGGTGGCAGGATCCTTCTTTGAGAATTCTGAGGCTACGGGTTGTTCCCTTCTCCTGATAAGGCAATCGGTAGCTTGATTCTCTGTAGAGAAGCAACTTCACCATGATGATTCTTCGTGCTAAAATGCCTTATCTTGAGAGTTTTCTGCATCGCCATAAGAGACTACTGCCTGTGGTTCGTCGAATTAAGCTCATGTCAGACTACGAATGTTCCCCGGTTTGGGAAAATGGTGAGAGCCCTGGGAATATCGATTTGGAAGAATTGCCGATTTCGGTCGGACTTCGAGAGCGCTTGCATGCCTGGGCGAAAGCCTATGACCAAACCCTGAATCGAGCGGATCCGTCGGCTTCTTGTTTTGCATCAAAAGAAGCCGAGGACGCCTTTGAACGAGACGGGCTGCTTTTGTCCCAAGCGCTCGTTGCGGAGTTGGGATCAGGGTATGAGGTGAACTACTATAGTGAACGTGTCGGGCGCCTTCTCTCGAAAGATGAAATTGAAGCTGCGACTGGGAAGTAGGCAAATGGGAGGAGATCGGCTGAGGAGCGATGTGTTACCGACTGTAGTTCCATAGATTTCAAATGATTCGAAACGAAGAGGGGAATGACCGAGAAGCGCTTAGGCCGGGGATTTCTATAGAGAGCCTCCGGGAGGGCAGGTAGGGAGCATGCTCTCTCGTCTTTTCTGCTCGGAATTTCTTAAGTTCTGCCGACGTGATAAGGCTGGGAATATTTACTATGTAAAGGCCTGGATCCGGTCATGCAACCACGATTAATTCCCGAACTTGATGTCAGCGCACTCAAAGAGTCCCTGAAGTTCTACTGCGATACGCTCGGTTTTACCCTCTTATATGATCGCCCCGAGGAAATGTTTGCTATGCTTGAGCTTGAGGGGGCGAGAATAATGCTCGAAGAGATTGCCGGGCCGGGTCGCCGTTTTCGAGCAGAGCCCGTGGAGAAGCCCTTTGGACAGGGGGTTAATTTTCAGATTCAGGTCTCTGATGTTGATTCCTTGTATGAACGCTGCGGTGAAGCGGAAGCAGAAATCCTCATTCCCCTCGAAGAGCGCTGGTATCGTTCCGGTCAAATGGAGCTTGGCAATCGACAGTTTGTTACCGTTGATCCGGACGGATATCTTCTTCGCTTCTACAAGGATCTTGGGTCGCGACCAAAGCTATAGCGATGCTGGTCGCCGTGCGAATAGGCCTCTTGAGTGCGTATAGGCGTGCAGGAAAAACGTGTTGCTGTGGGACATTCCTCTAGGAGAGTTGAGTTTTGAAAAAGAAATTCTCTGGTTTTCCGGACCCCGAGATCCCCTCAATCGATGAGACAGGACATATGATTCCTCCCTGGGATAAATATCCGAACCTGGAAAAAGGCTCCATGGGGTGGCGCATGGGGATGGGGGAAGCCTACATTGAGGAATTTCAGGTATGGTATCTCATGCAGCTTCGTCCGACGCAGATCCATATGATGAAGAACTACCCTGAGCCGGAAGAATGGAAGGGCTTTTATCGGGGGCTCAAGGCGTTTTTGAAATAGCGTCAGCCTACAGTAAACTGAACCGATAGAGGGCGAGGTTGTCGCCATCGCTTTGATAAATTTCTACTCTTGAACCTATGATAGCTCCAAAAACAAAAATCAATGAGGACACAGTTATCACAGCAGGCCGGGAGGAATGTAAGGTTTTTCCTTGTGAAGAGACCCTCAAAGAGCGATTTAAGAGAGCGAAAGAGTTTTATGGAAAGTATGAAGCCGAATTTGAAGACATCTAACGGGAGAACCCGTGGATTTTTCCACAGTGCGGGACCACTATCATTAGTCAATGTTGCGTCTTACATTGGCGCAAGCGTGACTGAGAGCGACTAAGTATGTGGAAACCTTCCGAACTAGGCACGTTGATACTCTCCCGAGAGTTCCAACTAGAGCGAGAGAAGACTGACAGCTCTGTTGTCCGTCTATTCGTTGGCGCACCTTTGCAAGCCCCTGCTACAGAGGATGACTCTTCCTGGTTTTGCCCATTCCAGATTGAAGGCCTGAGTGACAAGCCGCGGTTTGAGTACGGTCGAGGCTGGGACTCAATGGATGCAATGGTTTGGGCGCTCCGACTGGCCGGAGATTTTTTACCTCACATGGCTGAGAAAGCTGGTGGTCAACTGAGTTGGATCGGCTACAGCCAGGGTGAAGTGAACCTTGTTTTTGGCCCGCATAGGGAAAAGGTCGAGTAGGCGAGTTCCAGTATACCGATACGGTTTACCGGACGCGGTTGCTGTGTTTTGCTTAAATGGCGGGGCTTCATTGTCCGACGGATATCGGTGTGTCGTTCTTAATTGTTTTGCGATTTAATTGTTCTGTTGAGAGCTGAGACCATGAATCCCAAACTGCTTTCTAAGAAACTAGATGAATTAGTTGAAAACAAGGTTGCGGTTGTAAAAGAAGCCGGCACGGCTCTGGTCGTGGAGGTGGCACAGGAGCCTGGGGCGCAAACACGTTCTATAATTTTGTTCCCAGATTGGTTGGCGACGATGCCCGACGGTTCTCAACTAAGTAGCGCACAGTTCGGTCTGTATGAACATAATTTTAAAACTAAGCTTGATTGGGAGAGTTACAAGAAGCAAGCAAGAGAATGCCGCGCCCAGCTGGAGGAGCTAAAAGGCTTCGAGGCAAAGACTTTTAAACTGTCAGGCAGCGATAACTCGTTGGAGATACGCTTTACCGACGGCGCTTCGATCGTCTGTCATCCTGCGACTACCGATTTTTCACGCCCCAACTGGATTCTCATAGACCCGACTGAGAATCTGACCTGTTCAGTTTTTCGAGAGTATGTGGAAGCGCGCCATTCCGAGGTAGGGCTGGTCATGGCGAGTAGAGATTTTACCCTCCGCAAGTCAGGAAAAGACTTTAAAGCTACTCTTCACATTGGAGTTCCACAACTGAAAACAAGCGGAGGAAATGAGCGAGACGAATTCTGTTGTGGATTCGAAATAGAATCTGAGTTGGGCGGAGTGCATGGCTCTATTTTCAGTGAGGAGTCACTTTCGGCGCTCTTGCTCACTCTCCGGAGTGCTCAAGGCGCTATCGATAAACTTGCAGCTAAACATAGTGCTGAAGCGTTTTATGTTGGTGAGGATTTGAGTCCTGTGCACAAATTTCGAGATGAGTTCGCTACTCTACATGGATTGATGGATCGTTTGTACTCTGAAAAAGAGTTCGACGAGAATTTCGTAGCTTCGCCAGAGGGTATTAATTGCTTGAAACAAATGAAGGAGGTTTTGCAACTCTTAAAAGAGTTTCGCGCTGACCAAAAATCCTAGTTGGGCAATAATGTTTTCGACTGAACACGTTCCCTGCGCTACTGAGCGTTAACGCTATTTAAGCGAGGTGTGCTTCGTGACTATGAGTTTCTTGCATGGCGGACTTCGTAGATGTTTTATTCGTTAGCGGTTTTTTGTCGAACATCTGTATAGTTTTAGAACTCCTGAGATAATCGAGAAAGGCCATGACTATTGATTCCATACTCGCTGAATTTCGTAGATACAAAACGCTTGCTGAGCGAGATGTTGTACAACCTCCTCCTAATTTCTGCATTCCACGTTAGCCGGGGATACCAATTCGACGGGGACCCTGATCTGGCATCTCTCGCGAAATCTTAAATCTCGCTATACAGATTTTCTGGTCGAAGGTATCGACGGGGAGAAGCCTTGGCGAGATCACCCGGGGGAGTTCGTTTTCAAAGAGAGAAAGCAGAACGAATTAATCAATGCCCCAAGGTAAAAAAAGCTGATACCTACGTCATGATTGATGGAGGTCCTCAACATACCTGTCAGGCGGTAAGAGCACATCCGCTCCTATCCGCCCTTTAAACCTCTGTGATAATGCGCTGACTACGCTTCTGCCGTTTGGAGAGCAGTCTCTAAGGCGCTCAAGACATCTTCGATTGAATGGATTGGATCAATCTTAGTGAGGAGCTCACTCCGCCCGGATGTGTTGTTTTGTAACGCTTGTGGAGGGCACGTGAGTTTACACTCGTCAGTCAGCAAGTAGACATGCATCCTGAGATAACCGAAGCCTTTATGGAAGTCGGCGAGTTGTAGCCTCCAAGTATCTCCTATTTGACTGCAGTGTACCGCCCCAAGGCTTGTTATTCCGCGAAACTCTTTTAATTGCATTCTCGCTATCCTGTGTTGAACCCGAAGTTAAGGAGGACCGTCCACCAAAACGGATGAGCATACACTCAGCGGTTTTGATGAAGGAATTCTTCTGGACGCGAGGGATTTGGAGAAACAACTGAGCTAGTTCTATATTAAGCATTAAAAATATGCAAGATTTTGCTTAAGTTTCTGATAAATAGACATTTTCTGCCCTTGGCTCGGTAGGAGTAGGGTCCCGTATTGCCTAAATGTGGTCATCTACACACTTGTGTACACCTCTAGCTTGTTAGCATAAAGATGCTGATACCTTATTTAAGAGGGGGCACTCCTGCAATGTTTTGAGTCCTGTACGTCTTAATAGTGTGAGCGCTTGAAGTGGAGAGGGCTGTCATCAGCGCGACCATTTGAAGATAATTGGGGAAGGCCATGACTATTGATTCCATACTCGCTGAATTTCGCAGATACAAGACGCTTGCTGAGCGAGCGATTGAACAGCTTCCCGCTGATAATCTGCATTCCACCTTAGCCGGGGATACCAATTCGACGGGGACCCTGATCTGGCATCTCTCGCAAAATCTTAAA
>JAUIMJ010000236.1 GCA_030433295.1 bacterium
TCGGTGCGGCGCTAGGACTTGCCGGTAACGTCGTGACCATGCTTTTGGCGGAGACTGTGCGAGACATCCTTTGCTGCCCGAAGTTTTCAGGCAGGGTTGAGGACTTGCAGCGAAGTTCCCGCTCAGAGACAAATAACACCCGGATTCAGACGAACCTGCTCTATGGGCGGCTTTTGTTACTGTATCTGGATTTTCGTGAGGTTCACGCTATGACCTGTCGAGAGCTCAAACTGGTACGCATGCGCATCGCCGGAAAACGCGAACGCGCCGTTGCTGAGGCACTGGGCGTGAAAAAGCAGGAGGTATCTGTGGCAGAGCGAGCCATTCTTGGATTGCTCATCCCGGGGTCCCCGCAGGAGTTTCCGCATGTTTTACCGCTTGCGCCTCTAACGCTGCAACAGAAGCACTGGCTCAGCAAAGCCGGTAAATAGGGTTTGGAGGTACGGGTCGAACTGACCAGGCCTCCGTTCGGGTGTGTATCTTCTCGCACCCGACCCTTTTTCAGCCCCGACCCTCTTTTGATACTATGCTCTAGGAAAATCGCTCCTGCACCTGCTCGAGTAAGCTTACTGTCTTATCTTTCTCAACAACCAGCTTATCAAGATCGCGCAGCAGGGTGCGCACCTGCGTCTTAGTGTAATGTTCATCGGCGCCACAGGCGAGGAGTTCCTCGGGATCGTGATGATCATCTGCAGTAAATGAAAATATGCGCATTTTGTTCAGCCCTCGAGCCCTGCGCAGTCGTGCGATAAGCGTCTTCCCATCGACTTGAGGCATATTCACATCACAGATTACCGCATCGATGTGAATCTGCTTCAGGATCTCTTCTGCCTCGTCAGCCGAATTACTGGTGACCACATCAAAGTTTTTCTGTTGGAACATCATCTTGAAGAGTTCAAGCTGATCCTCGTCGTCATCGACGAGTAGAAGAAACGGTCTCATTGAACCGCCGGATTTATTGGCACTGTCTAACAACGACATGACTGACCTCCCGATACTGCCTGGGCTCAGGCCCTGAAAATTCACTCCTCTCACTGAGGAGATCGGCAGATAACCGAGCAAACTGAAGCGCATTTACAGCAGGTGCTTTCCATTCTTCGGCTAAGCCACACGCAATTTCGCATTTGGGGCTCAAACAAGGAGTTTTTACGTCAAATTTCCATAATTTGGGGTAGTTCCGATGTCGGAGACACTATGACGCTGCTCTTGAGAAAAACAGAAGTTTATAGTGCGCTCAGTATATTGAAATGGGGGAAAACCTGGACGCAAAGCGCTACTTCAAAGATGTCATGCACACGCTGAACGGAGAAGGCTTCGGCATAGGATCTCTGAGACGTCCGGCATTCTTGCCTCCCTCTACTGCTAAACATCTGGCTTTGCTTTTTGAACGATTCGGGCAGCCGGAGCGCGCAAAGGAAATACGAAAGAAGGAGAGAGCAATCAACGCAAGAACACATTGATTGGGCAAGTTATCTAAAACGGGGAAGAGTAAGAAAAATGTATCTGGAGAGCGCAAACGAAGCGTTGTTCTCTCCAGCGACAGTGTCATCTCGACACGCTGAATGAGTTCACCTCCGAAAAACCCTAGTCAGTGGAAGTTTCTGGAAGACTCACGGTGAGTCCCAGAATGATGCTCGCCATGCTCGCAAACGCGGACAGCAGCACACCAAACACCCGTGTAATCGAACCGGCCGAACTGAGTACCGTCTGGTCCTCCGACGTGAGAATCCCCAATTGACTGAAGAATTCGACACCAAGCAGAAGACCGGCCAGACAGAGACAGACCGAACAGCCCATGGACCGAACGCAGCCGCCTTTGAAGACCAGCGCCGCCAGACCAATGAGCCCGATGGCCAGACCATCTTCGATCAGGGCATAGTCAAAATGCCCAAACTTCAGAAACGATCCCTCTTCGACGGCGTCTGAGGCATGATCCAGATCGTGGATGTATACGCAGTATCCATCCAGCAGGATCAAAGCAGCCAGCACCGCACAAACAGCCAAAAACATGTTCTTGTTCATCGCAAACCTTTCTTGTGGAAATGTGAAACGCTCCGTGCGCCTCCAGGACCGATCACATAAGGACGCAATTGGCCTTGGAGAGAGCACAGCAATACTCCCCGTATTCGCAGGTATGTCAGAGAACAAAATGTTTTCGCAGAGAATTGTTGTACTAAAAAACGCGGTTTTTTGCAAGTAAGTACTAACAACGATTTGTGTTTTACCTGCCGCAAAGCCCAGGAGCCATCCGCCTATCGCGATTTTTGCTACGCTTGGACTGAAATCTCAGCCCCTCTAAGCAAGCTAGAATGCTTAAAAAAAAGAGAGTTAATACAAATTAACTTTGAGGATTACCAGAAATACGATTGCAATCATCAGCAGAGTGGGAACCTCGTTGAAAAATCTATAGAACTTTTCCGAGTGTTTATTATTATCTACAGCAAAAGCACGCACAATCTTCCCCGAGTAGAGTGTTGCCGCGGTCAGAAGGAGGACGCAAAGCAATTTCACCTGTAACCAGGAGTAGGTCAGCAGAGACGTCTGGCTTAGAATCATCCAAAGACCGAATACATAGGAGGAGACCATTGCCGGAACCGTGATGTACTTGTAGAGCCGATACTCCATAACCTTGAAGCGCTCCTCCACGACCGCCTCTGACTCGATCGAGTGATACACGAACAATCTGATCAAATATAAAATGCCGGCCATCCAACTGATGACTGAAACAAGATGCAGGGCTAACAAGATTCGATAGGTCATGCCAGAACCTCTACACCATTACCTGCAATTCCGAAACAGCCTCCTGAGTTTGCCCGCATTTGCGCCCTGGCGACCTCGGTCGTATACTCCGGGACGCTCATCAGGCATTTGAATAACTCCTTGCCGAGGGGCAGTTCTACCCACGCATCGGAACACTCGAAACAAAGATGGACACACTCCAGGAAGGACGAGCTGAATCGGACTCCGCAGCTCCGGCAATGGAGCCGAAGGCACTACGCTCGCTCATTGAAAAGTATTCCGGAAACACCCCGAGATACACGAGCTACCCGACCGCCGTTGAATTTAGTGAATTGGAAACCAGTGATTGGAGAGCGGCACTAAATCATGAGGTCAGTCGAGCGGACAAGGTGTTCAGACCCTCGCTCTACCTGCACCTCCCCTTCTGTGCGACGCTCTGCTACTTCTGCGCCTGCAACAAGAAAATTGCTCACGATGACTCTCAGGTGGCGCCGTACATTAAGAGCCTGAGTTCTGAACTGCGAGCCTACCGTGAACTGTGCGGAGACTTCCCGCTTGAGCAGCTGCACTGGGGCGGCGGAACACCAAACTTCTTTTCGCCCTCGGCCAGTGAGGACCTGTTTGATATCTGCGCTCGGTCCTTTGCCACCTTTGCTCCCGATGCTGACGTATCGGTTGAGATTGATCCGAGGACGATAAGCGTACAGCATTTAGAAACGTACAAAAAGCTCGGATTCAACCGAGTCAGCCTTGGGGTACAGGACTTCAATCCTCAGGTGCAGGAAGCGATCAACAGGATACAAGCCTACGCACAGACCAGGGAGACCATTGATGCGGCTCGTGAGCTGGGGTTCTCCAGCATAAATTTTGATCTCATTTACGGCCTCCCCCTGCAGACGGAGTCCTCTTTTCGCGAAACTCTGCAGCGAGTGATCGAGCTTATGCCAGAGCGCATAGCGCTATATGGGTATGCGCATGTGACCTGGAAGAAGAAGGTGCAAAAGACCCTGCAGCGCCACGATCTTCCTACTCCGCAGGAACGCATCAGCCTCTTTCTCATGGCACTTAAGGAACTCACTGACGCCGGCTACGAGTACATCGGCATGGACCATTTCGCACTGGCCCATGACTCTCTCAGCGAAGCGAGAGCTGCCGGAACGCTCAAGCGCAACTTTATGGGCTACTCAACGCATCAGGGAACCTCAGTAATCGGTTGCGGCGTGAGTTCTATCTCCTCCTGCGACTCGATGCTCGCCCAGAACAGTACCGACCTTGAAGAGTACATGGCACGAGCGCTGCGTCAGGGTATGGTGACGCAGAGAGGCCTGGGACGCAGTCCGGAGGATCAGCTCAGGGGAGAGCTCATAGAAAACATTCTCTGTGTCGGCGAAATAGACATACCGGAGTTCGAGAAAAAGTGGGGCATACAATTCAGTGAGAAATTCTCTAGCGAATTGCAGGCGCTGCAGCCGCTGGAGGACGACCATCTGGTTTCAGTCAGCGATCGGAAGATTCTGGTAAGCGCTCCCGGTCGCTTGTTTATGCGTAACATCGCGTCGGTGTTTGACAGCTATCTGGCAAAGCATAGTGCCGGGTCGACCTTCTCACAAAGCGTTTAGACGGGAGACTTCAATGAGCAGAATAATCGCCTTCCTCGCACTGACACTGCTGACCGCATGCAGTGCCAGCTCTCAGGGACCGAAGGCGCCCGTTGCCGCTATCCAGAAGGGCTCACTGCTGCTGATTGTCATCGATAAGTCAGGGAGCATGCGGGAGGACAAAAAGATTGTCTTTGCCAGAAAGGCGGCGCAGGACGCAATACAAACACTGAGCGAGTCGGATAGCGTAAGTGTAATTGGCTTTGACGCCGCTCCCTTTCGCCTGATTGATGTTGTCTCTGTAAGTAACGCACGAGAGCTTGCAAAAAAGCGCCTTCCCCTTTTGATTCCCAGCGGCAGAACCTTTCCCCTCACAGCCCTCGGCGAAAGTCGCCTGGCTATGGAACGGCATCCGCATGAGCACATGCATCTTCTTCTGCTAAGCGATGGCAGAATCCCCGAGCCGCATCAGGCAATACTTGAGGAGGTCCAAAAGATACGTGCGCTGGGAGCAAGCGTGTCTACGGTACGCTTCGGTAAGGATGGCGACCGCGGCCTGATGAGGAAAATTGCCGAAAGCGGCAGTGGCTCACTGTATGTTGCAGACAAAGCCGAATCTCTGCCGGCTATTTTCGTCCGGGATGTGAAGAGCTTTGTAGGTCAATGAAGTTGTGGGAGGAGAGTCTCGGACTCTGCTCCCGGTAAAGAGCAGCGAGCAACGTCCTTTCTAACCTTGTTCACAAACCTCCAGACTATTTTCTACTTCAGCAACAAACTGCTCTGCCCGACGAACAAGTTTCGTCCTCTCCTCGAGATCACAATCGACCCCCCTGAGACAGGCACGCAATCGCGCGACCACCGCATCAGCCCGAAGCCGATATGTCTTGTCCTCGAGACGTGGAGCATTGCCAAATTTACTTAGATCCTGACGGACATCGACTCCGAGAAGATCAAACAGCGCTTTCTCAGTTTCGATGATTCGAAGCTCCCGCAGCGCCCTCGCTAACTTAGAGAGGCTCCTCAAGGGAGGCAGGAGATCCGATTGCCCCTTAAAGGCCTTCTCCGGATAGCGAGCCCAAACGATGACAGCCGGAGTTATCTGACAATGGTCTCGAAATCCGTGCTGTTTACCCGGGACAATACTCACCGCATTGTGGATCCACTTGCTCAACTCATCTCGACAGCCGTCCGCTGCCTCCCGCAGCGATATGACCCAATGCTCATCACTCTTCATCACTTTAAACGTCGTCATAGTAAAACCTCTCTAAACAGGAAACTTGTTCTTAAACACAGTCTGTTCGACAAGTACCAGTACTGAAACTCCCCGAACCCAGGACAAAACAGCTCCTTCCTGGGCCCGCGTATGAAGCAACTACTCAGAACCACTAAGACACTCCCCTGTGACAGCCATCTCTCGAAGGGGAAACACATCAGCGCAGCAGCAAGCTGCCATTACCTACGATAATAGTCTGATTAATTATTGTGTCGAGATAGCGGCGTTTTACGATGCTTGTTTACTACTTAACACAATGCTATAACTAATTTATTTTGTGACGACGTAGCTTCGACAACACCATGATAGAAACCTATTTCAGGCAACTCGGCTTCAGCGCTAACGAGATAAGCGTCTATCTGGCACTTGCCGAACTCGGTAAGTCCACGGCCAGTCTGCTTGCTAAGAAGGTTCGCATTCCTCGAACCACTGCGTACTCCGTTCTGGATTCGCTGGTTTCCAAGGGGATCGTCGCGCAGGAGCAGAGAGGAAACACAAAGTTCTATGCAGTGAACAAGGTCGACTCCCTTCTTCGGATAACCGAACAGGAGAAAAGTGAGCTTGAAGTAAAAGAATACGCGGCCTCACAGCTGGTGAACCTGGTGAAGCCCTTTTTCAGCGGTAAGAACTACAGCATTCCCAGCATCAAGTTTTACGAGGGACAGGAAAACGTTGAGAGCATGCTGTTTGACCACGCAAAGGAGTGGCAGGAGCAGGCACTGCAGTATGACGCAGTCTGGTGGGGCTACCAGGATCATACCTTCGTAGAACATTATCGTGAATGGCTGGACTATCACTGGGAGATAAAAACACCGAAGGAAGAGATTCGGCTCATCTCAAACAGAGCACCGATAGAGGACGAACTCAAAGGTAAGGTTCCCGGTCGGGAGATACGACAGGTCGCAGATGATGTGGATTTCTCAAGCAGCATCTGGGTCGTCGGTGAATGTATCATTCTCTTTATGACGCGACAGCAACCACACTACGCCTTTCAGATGCGAGACACCGTGTTCGCCGACAACCTGCGTGCCGTTTTCAGACTCCTCTGGTCACTGACCAATACCGCAAAAGCATAAGGAGACGGCACAGCGCACAAACCGAACTACGCAGATGATGAGGCATACATCTCACTGACCACCGGGTTGCGAATTCGATGTCTGAGGTACACCAGACCGTTAACGAACACCACAGCAGCGCATATCATCCTCAGTTCATACCCGTACTGCCCGGGCCATTCCCACTGAAACAGGGCCGCGATAAGCGCCACAAACAGGAAACAGGTTCCAAAAATATCGGCCTTGCTCTGCACCCGCTCCCCCTTACTCTGCCAGCCTGATTGCTCGAGATACTCGCGCAAACGGCGCGGTACTTCCAGGGAGGAGAAGCAAAAGTCCTTGTCCATCCTGGTCACATTGTGAAACTCCAGGGAAAACTCGGTCTCTCTGATCGCTATTTCTCGAATTTCCTCACGCAAATATATTTTCGGATTCACCAGCGCATCAGGGTCGACCCCATACTGCAGGCTGCGCAAACTGCATCGCAGGGCATCGGCCGCAATGCATCGCTCATCATCGATCAAAAAAAGCTTTTGAGAGTTAGTGACCTCGGTGAGCAGAAACGCAAGCCCACCGGGAATATGCTGCACGATATCAGAGACCTCGGTGAGTTTGCGATACAATGCATCAGTCTCCAGTCTCTTAATATGCAGGGACTCATCGATCACGAGAAATTTCACGATAAAGAAGGGCGCAAAGATGAGTCCG
>JAUIMJ010000237.1 GCA_030433295.1 bacterium
TTCTCAGAGTTGAATCTGGCATAACACTCGGGGAAATTCTTTCTGTCGTGAGCCCGAGAGGCTGGTTTTTACCGGTGTTACCAGGCACGCAATTTGTCACCGTAGGCGGAGCCATTGCGAATGACATACATTCAAAAAACCATCATAGAAAAGGAACCTTCGGTTGCCACCTGAAGCGATTTGCCCTGCTTCGCTCAGATCGAGGATGCATTGAATGTAGTAGTGAGGAAAATCCGGAACTCTTTCGGGCGACGATTGGGGGCCTTGGTCTTACCGGCATGATTCTCTGGGCTGAGATACGCCTGATGCGCATCAGTAGCCCGGACATAGATGTCGAGGAGATACCCTTCGGCAGTGTTTCCGAATTCGCACAGCTCGCACAGGAGTCCAACGAAACACACGAGTATACCGTCGCCTGGATTGATTGCCTCGGAACGGGCGCCAACCTAGGTCGGGGAATATTTATACGGGGAAACCATTCGGAAGAACGTAGCCCGGAAAAAACAAAAAGCTTTCAGAGGCCGGCTAACGGCCGGGGCCGTTTATCGATTCCCTTTTTCGCCCCTGAAGCCCTGCTGAACTCTCTCACGATGGGGCTCTTTAATGCCGCCTATTATCATAAAAGCTTCGGACGCATTCGTCGAAAACGTGCTGCGTATCAGGGGTTTTTCTTTCCACTGGACGCGATACTTCACTGGAACCGTCTCTACGGAAGGAGGGGATTTTTTCAGTATCAATTGCTGATTCCTGGTGAAGACTACCTCGAAGGGATAGAGAATGTTCTTCAAATGGTGGCCTCTTCGGGCCAGGGCACTTTTCTCAGTGTGTTAAAGACATTCGGCACTATTGCATCACCCGGCATGCTTTCCTTTCCCCGCGCCGGAGCGACCCTTACTCTCGATTTTCCGAACAAGGGCGAGCGGGTGTTGCGTCTGATGGACCGCCTTGATGACTATGTCAGGGAGCAAGAGGGAAGCGTCTATCCAGCCACGGACGCAAGGATGTCAAAAGAGGCTTTCCTGAGCTATTTTCCCGGCGTATCGGATTTTCAAAAACACTGCGATCCCAAATGTTCATCAGACTTTTGGAATCGGGTATACGAAAAGGAATAACATATCATGCACGTACTCATCCTGGGCGCCACATCAGCTATCGCCGAAGCCATAGCCAAAGAATACGCCAGGCAATCGGCAAGCCTGACGCTTGTAGGCAGGAAGGAACAGCGTCTGGAAGCAATACGTAAAGATTTGATCGCGCGTGGGGCCTCCGATGTGCAGTATCTCGTACAGGAACTGGCTGATCCTCGTACACACGACGGCCTCTATGAGCAGGTATTTCAGTCTGAGGTTGACGTCGCAATTATCGCGTATGGTTCCCTGAGCGTGCAAGAACAAGGCGAGAAAGACGCTACGCTCACACTCGATGAACTCAATGTTAACTTCAACAGCGCCTGCAGCCATCTGACCTACCTGGCAAGCTACTTTCGAGACAAGGGGGCAGGGCGCATTGCGGTGATCACATCAGTCGCCGGAGAGCGAGGCAGGCAGAGTAATTACATTTACGGAGCAGCAAAAGGGGGGCTGAGCACGTTCCTGCAAGGCTTGAGAAATGCACTCCATAAACACGGTGTCACGGTGAGCGATATTCGACCTGGCTTCGTATCATCTCCAATGACAGAGCATCTAAAACAGGGCATACTCTTTGCTAAGCCGTCGGATATTGCACCGGCAATAGTCAAGGCAATCGACGCAGGCAAAAGTGTTGTCTACGTTCCATGGTTCTGGAGATACATCATGCTCATCATACGCAGCATTCCGGAATGCATCTTTAAGCGATTGAGTCTTTAGTCTTCGAAGCCTTAAGATGGAACGGTATTCGACGAATGTCCTGCTGAGGATAATACTCAGGCCACGCGGGAACGCCCGAGGTATTACATGAGCGAAGAAGTTCAACAATCACTGCGCGCCGCGTCCGAAGAGATACGATCGGCCCAACAGCTACTGGAGGACCTGGAACTGAGTCCTGACGTGGCCCTGATCCACGTTTTGAGGGCCTGGCACGGTATTGCTGCGGCCACAACTCACCTTGGGGCAGAGAGAGTGGCGGCAGAGACAGAAGCAGAGGACTCCGCTGAGATACCGTGGAAAGATACGCTCAGGGGACTGCGTCAAGACGAGTACGTCTTTCCTCGCACATTGTCGTCCGAGGTCTGGCTGAATGATCTCAGCGCATGGTTCACGGTTCCGGCTGAAGACTTGCTCAGCCAGGGGATTGAACCTGGGATCTCGCGCTCCCGACTGGAGTCCCATCTTCGGGTCGCGCGAAACGCGCATCGGCAACTAAGTCGGCTTGTCCGCCCGCCGCGCATACAAATCCTCTCAATCCTTAAAGGCCTTGCTCGAAAACCATTGTTCTGGGGCATCCTCACTGCTTCACTTCTCATGTTCGCGCTCTACACGGCGTACAGCTTTTACGGTCAGGAAAAGCTGTTAGGACATTGGCGCATTGCATTCTACGAGAATACAGAATTGCAGGGTGAGCCGATTTCCTCCGGAACCAGAGAAACGGTGAGCGAGGACTGGCGCGGGAAAAGTCCTGAGAAGGGCGTTCCCCATTCAAGCTTTTCGACGCGGTGGGATGCCTGTCTGTCTCTCAAGAGTTCTCGGACGGTACGCCTGCGGATTGGAGCTGATGACGGAGCCCGATTATTGATTAACGGCAAAGCGGTGGTCGGTCTCTGGGAGCGCGGAGGATTTCGCACCACAGAGCGAAATCTTACGCTTCCCGCCGGAAAGACCCTCCTGACCGTTGAATATTTTCAGCAGGGTGGTGCTTCGAGAGTCTTGTTAGAGATCGACACCGGTGACGGATTCGATGATATACCCCGGGACTGGATAGTTTCTCCCCGAATTCTCCTGGGGGCGCCTAGCTGTAGTTAGGTACACGCAGGAATATACCTGTTGCCAGGTTCTGCCTCTGTCAGAACAATATACGTCGCTACGAACGTTGTTGAGATAAACAAAAGTGTATTTGGGCCCAGTAGATACTGACTTGTGGAATTGAGAAAAAGGCAAACTGCACTAATAATTCTCCTGCTGCTTCTCGGGGCCTCGGCGCTTCGCATCCCCAATCTGTTTGACAATCTCGGCTTCCATCCCGACGAGCGAGGGATGGTGATGATTTCGCAAAGTATCTCTTGGAGCAATCTCAAGCCGGAGTCCTTCCATTATGGCAGCTTCAATTTCTATCTTGTCTTCTTTGTTAGCCAGTGCGCTGCGATGTTTGACAGGCATCTTGCAGGATACGACGGTATTTTTTACGTCGGAAGAACCATTGCGATGCTTGCGAGCGTGCTTGCAATACTGGGCACCTATTACCTGTCGCTCGCTGTCTTCCGTCGTCGGAACGAGGCGATTGCGGCTGCCTTTATCCTGAGCTGCATGCCACTGCACTTGCAGTTGAGTCGCTTCTTTACAGTAGATATTCTGCTAACTACCCTGTGTACATGGATACTGGTTCTGAGCTGTAGCCTATTTCGCAGGCGTACGACGTTTCGATTGTGTGCCATTGGCCTGCTATGCGCTGCAGCGGTAACGACAAAAGTTAGTGCCCTGAGCATAGGCCTTCCGGTTCTTGTCTCGGTCTATCTGGCGAGCAGCCTCTCTCCGAGGCCCTTCGTTCTGCGAGGCTTTTTCGGTAGTTTGATGCTCATTGGTCTCGTATTCATCGTCGCGACAGTCTTGTTCGAGCCCTATCTCCTGCTCGACCCTCTGCAGGTATACGCAGATAATATGAGACAGATAACTATGGTTCGTGGGGAATGGAGGGCACCGTACACGCTGCAGTATGAGGGAACCGTGCCCTACCTGTATCATCTCGAACAGATGCTTTGGTATGCGATTGGCCTACCATGCTGCATCCTCATCGTGCTTGGCCTGCTTCACACCTGCCGAAACGTCCTCAGAGGTAGTTTTGGCCCTGATTCGATCTGCCTGATCTGGGTGCTCGTGGTGTTCCTGAGCGTGGCAGGACTATACGTTAAGTTTCCGCGCTACCTCTTGCCAATCTATCCTGCATTGGCGGTGTTTGCGTCGCATGGCCTGACGCGCTTGAGTAGTGTTCTCGGTCGATATTCCGCCGCTGCCGCAAAGGGCCTCGCCGCCGCCTTTATTCTGCTCATAGTTCTTCGCGCCTTCGCCTGGTTCCACATGTTTCGCCAGCCACACAATTGGCTTGAAGCCTCTCGCTGGATCTATGAACATTTTGAGAAGGGTAGCAGTATCGTCGAGGTGCATTGGGACGACTCACTTCCAAAGAGCATGCGGGGAAAGAGCAGAAGTGCGTATACCTTTGCAACGCTTGCCCTCTACGAGAAAGATACTCCGGAGAAATACAGAACGGTGTGTGGGCAATTGGAAACGGCGAATTACCTGATTCTTCCGACTACTCGCTTTTACGGGGCAATGCAGCGTGTCTGGAAGGAATACCCATATTCCGCTCTCTTTTTGGCTCGGCTTTTCTCAGGCGAGCTGGGGTGGCACATCAAAAAAGAGTTCTATCGATTTCCGCAGTTAGCGGGCTTGCTTGCGTATCCCGATCACCTCGCTGATGAAAGCCTGAGAGTCTACGATCACCCGCGTGTGCTGATTTTCGAGAACACCGACGCTATCGACGCTGAACGCTGCCTTCAAATGCTCAAGGAGGCGGGGGAAACATCCACACTCGAGCGCCCTGATTTTGAGTCCTTTTTTGGGGAAGCACCTGGTATCTAAGGCCCCAAATACCCAAAACCCGGCGAGAAAAACCTATGAAGCGCGGCTTGCGTCCCTGTCGGAAAAGAGAAACCGTAATGACACATTTTACGCAGGGGAGGACATAACAAATACAGGGGAAGCCCTCTGTCTGAGAGGGTGTCTTTCGTAATGGTTTCAGCTACTTATAAAACCCCAGCGTATGGGAAACGCTAACACTGGGTAGGAAGAGGTTATGAGCGCGGTTATTGGTATCGACCTGGGGACGTCAAACTCTTGTGTCGCCTACATCAAAGATGGGCGGCCGATGGTGATTAATGATGAAGAGGGGAGAGACACGACTCCTTCCATTTTCGCCATTAGTGCCAATGACGAGCCACTCGTTGGTTATCGCGCAAAAGCCCAGCAGAGCACCAACCGCCTGAACACGATCTTCGCGGTAAAACGATTAATCGGTCGTAAGTACAAAAGTGAGGAGGTTCAGGAGGCCGCAGAGAAACTCCCATATGATATCTGCTGTGCAGAGAATGGGGATGCCTGGGTGAGGGTCAACGGAAAGCCCATGAGTCCGGAAGAGGTCTCATCCCAGGTCCTGATTCGCATGAAGCAGGTCGCAGACCACTACCTTAAGCAGGACGTTAAAAGAGCCGTTATCACGGTGCCTGCTCACTTCAATGATTCCCAAAGACAAGCGACAAAAGACGCGGGCCGTCTCGCCGGACTGGATGTTCTTCGTATCATCAATGAGCCGACCGCAGCGGCGCTTGCATTCGGTATGAACGTCATTGACGGGAAAGATGTTCTTCGTGAGGACGTTAAGAAGTCCTGGAAAGAGCGGGACAAGGCGGACCGTATGATTGCGGTTTTCGACCTCGGTGGAGGAACGTTTGACGTTTCCATCCTCGAATTAAGAGATGGGATTTTCGACGTGAAATCTACCAACGGTGATACCTTTCTCGGGGGGGAGGATTTCGACCTCGCCATTGTTGGTTACCTGCTCGAGGAGTTCCAAAAGAAGACCGGTCGCGATTTAACCAAGGACAAGAAAGTTCTACAGCGATTCAAGGATGCCGCAAAAACGGCAAAACATGATCTCTCGAACGAACCCAAGGTCGATATTGAGCTACCCTTCGTACAGGGACTTGAGCATATGACCGTGCCGCTCGACAGGAAAAAGCTCGAGGAACTGGTGCGCCCAATACTTCAAAGACTGGAAGGACCGTGCTTCCAGGCGCTGGAGGATGCCGGCCTTGTACCAGAGGACATCACCGACACTATTCTGGTTGGTGGAATGACCCGCATGCCGGCGGTGAAGAAATATGCGAGAGAGATTTTCGGACAGGAACCTCTCGACACCATCGACCCCGATGAAGCGGTTGCCCTGGGCGCTGCAGTTCAGGCCGGACTTCTACAGGGTTTTGTTAAGGGGGTAAGCCTTCTCGACGTTACCAGCCTTAGTCTCGGAATTGAGATTCAGGGTGGACAGATGCACACGGTCATTAGCCGAAACACGACCATTCCTACCAAGAAAACTGAGATCTTTACGACGAGTGCACCGAACCAGCCGCAGGTAAGTATTCATATTCTGCAGGGTGAGGAGGACTTCGCTCCGAACAATAAGTCTCTCGGCCGATTTGAATTGATGGGAATCCGTCCGGCCCCGAGGGGGGTTCCTGACATTGCCGTAACCTTCGACGTCGATGCCGAAGGGATCGTTCACGTTTCCGCCAAGGATCTGGATACGGGAATGGAGCAGCGAATTGAGATTATCGCAAGTTCCGGATTGAGTGACTACGATATTGATAAACTCCTGAGAGAAAAGCTTATCGAAGACGAGCAGAAAAAGCGTCGGGAGAATCGCGAGAACCGAGAGATAGCTGATGTCGACGCCGATGATGAGTCGGCAGAGTCCCGTCTCAACCTGAAGACTGAAATCTTTATGACGCAGGTGAAGCTCAATACAGAAGGACGCCGCTTCAAAGGCCGAGGCCGCGTGTTACTGGAAGACGTCCTCTCCTCTGCACGAGACGTTTTGGAAAACTCAACTGAGAAAAGCGAAGTCGATAAAGCGCTCGAAGAACTCACCGAGCGAAGAGCCGCACTTGAGGACTACCTGGAATCTCTTTGGTAAGAAACCGCTATCCACAGCTGCTGTGCGAATACCAGTTGCTCGCTACGATGGAGTGGCGAAAAGGCACGTGCAGTCGAACTTCAAATACATACAGATACCTGAGAAATGAGAGCCAGAGCGGTCGTCGGATAATGGTATCCTGTGACCACTCTAGAAGCCGACGGTTTCTCTTCCGCCTTTCCCTAAGAGGCTGTCCAATCGACGTATCCACAACTTGTAGGTTGTCGAGAGGTGCAGCTCAACATTTGCCGCCCCTTCTATGCGGACGAATTTACCGCCCACCGTTCCTCGTCCTGTGACGGGGATTTCGAGGGCTGCAGCTTTCTCTCTCACCAGGTCCTCGTCTTCGGGGCGACAGCTCACAAGAAAACGGCCTGAGGTTTCACTAAACAGCGCAGCATCTCTTCTCAGCGGGATTGGTCCGTTTGGCGACTCAAACACCTGATCATCAATCGTAAAGGTCGCTCCAATTGGTCGGCC
>JAUIMJ010000238.1 GCA_030433295.1 bacterium
CTCGAAGTTCTGCTCCTCGTAATGTCGGAACTCGGTTTCGCCGAAACTGATCTCGGCTCCGGGCAGATAGCCCTGTTGCGGGCTTAGCAAATCGTGGTAGGCCGGCCGATACCTGAACGCACTAAACACTCCCCTCCCACGCTCGAAACCGACACCACCACCTATTCGCGCAACCGCATGTCCGTCTTCAGGCCGAATTGCCGGGGTCGGAATACTTCCCAACTGCCGTCCCAGGGGAATGCTGCTACGACTGAGCATCAGGTTCCGAGCAAACTCAGCGCCCTCACTCTCCTCGTATTCTCCCGTGAGAACAAGAAAATTGAGATACTCGGCACTGGCCTCGAGCACCTTTGCCCGATTCTTCTCGGACAATTTCAAAAACTCCGCATCTTCTACTGTGGCTGACAGATTGGATAGTTTTTTTGTGAGATTCAATTCTTCATCGGTAAAAGAGGCAAAGTGGTGTTTCAGCCTGGTAACCAGAGAGGGGCGGTACTCGATTGAATCAACGAGCCCCGGAGTCCGTGCCACGCCCTGCACGGTATCGCTGGGAATGGCATACCAGAAATACTTATCGCTGAGACGTAATGATGGCCTCGCAAACTCCAATAGAGAAAGGATATGATAGGCGCAGTTTTCATCGAAAAAGTAATAGACGAATTTCGTATCGCGCAGTTCCCATAAGTGTTTGACCGCACGCCTTGTCTCCTCAGGAGACAAGGAAAGTTCGTACTCCCAAATATCACGGCTTTCGAGGTCGCTGTAGCTTTTCACCTGTTCATAATAGGGGCGCAGCGCAAAGGTGCCAAAGTAGCCACCAAACAAACCTTTTAAGGCGAAGGCTATTCCCCCGTCGTTGCCCGCGAATGCGGAATAGCTGGCACCGTAGGCGAGAAACCTGGTTCTTTCGTTCTGCCCCGCTCCATCAATGCGTAAAAACGTGTGCCCATACATCGAGGCCGGATTATTCATATACGACGCAGGAAAAACCAGGGTTATCCGCTCAGGAGCCATGGCATCAAACCACTCCTGAAAGCGATCACACTTCTGTTCGGGCAAACGGCTGGAGTCGAAATGCAGCTCCTCGCGCAACCAATGGTAACGGGCAATGAAGCGACATTGCGGATGCTCTTCGTCCTCTATTCCACTATCGAAAAATGCCCGGAGGGTCGCTTCAAGTTCCGCAAAAGGTTCCTGCTTACCGTTCGAGGCATTGAAGAATCGCTCATCGTCAGCAAGGCTCTCCACCCCGGGAAACAACAATCGAGGTTCGTAATGAAGCAGGGTATGCCAGACATGAGAATCAGCAAGCTTTCGCTCACGCGCCTCATCAAGGAGGACAGTAAGATACTCCTCTTGCTCGGGGGCAAGTACGTCGGCGAAAGAAACAGGACACAAGCAGACAAACGAGAAAAGAATTGCGACAAGCAGAGCACGACAGGCAGAGCCAGGCGTCATTTGTCCGGTGGCGCAGCTAGGCATTATTGGCACGGTTCACAGCATCACAAAAAGAGATCGGAACGGAAAAAGGCAAAAAAAATGGTGCCCCGCGCTAGCGGAGCACCACTCTATGAAAGAACCTGTGTCACAGGCTAGATCATATCAGCATATGGAGCCAGGTTTGCATCACTGCCCACCACCGCTCGCAGAGAAGCCTGAACTTCGCTGGTAGTTACGGCAGTTGAAGGGAAAATACGACCGAAGTTCTGCTGAGCAACCTGTGCAAATGCAGACTTTTCAACGTCGTTCATTCCGAGAAGCGCAGCGAGTGAATCGAGTGACTCCCCGTCCCCAACTGACATATCACGAGCCAACTTGTTCATGTTGGAGTCGATGAACTTTGCCACTTTCCAGTTAGTTCGAACAACACCGTCCTGAGTACAACCCAGTGTACCAGTGGTGATACCGAAGGTCTGGTTTCCAGAAGTTCCGTTAGTAGTCACAGCAAGCACCTGAGGCGCGATACCCTGATTACCAGCCATCAGCTTAGAACCAAGTCCGCAGCCACCAACGTTCGGGCCAGCGACGGCTACTGTTGGCAGAGAAACGAGAAGTGCTGTAGCGAGAAGACGTTTTACCATTGAGCGATCCTCCTTGGGGGTCGACGTGTTATTCTAAAATTACCAAAGCTTTTTAAAGCATTACGTTCTAACATTCCTAGCCAGCAAGATGACGGGTGTCAAGAATAGAAGCGCCTGAGATTCCCCTCACCTCAGGTCGGTTATTGCAGGATAGCGAGCCTTACCTGGACTCCTCAGGTAGAGAAGGGAGTCTGTTCCCGCAGAAGGAATACTAAAGATACCCAAGCTTCAGACGCATTTACCCTTGTTGTCGACAGATACATAAATTAAATGATACGTTTTACGACTTTTCTTGAGTGTTTTCTCCTGCTTCACCGAAGCACGCGTTAATTTTATTGTTTAGATCGATTTTTGTTGTGGCCACGCACAGTCTCCTCATCACTCAAACGTTCCTGCTCTGCGGTTTGGCCGTCTTCGGATTTCATCGTCTTGCCCTGGTCGTACGATACATTCGTCTGCGTTGCGAGGTTCCCCGCCCGAAGGACATCCCTAAGCAACTTCCGGTTGTAACGATTCAGCTGCCTATTTTTAATGAAAAGCAGGTTGTTGCCAGACTGCTCGAGCACACAACGCAGATCGAATACCCGCGCGAGCTTCTTGAAATTCAAATTCTGGATGATTCCACTGATGAGACGCGCGTCATCTTGGACGAGCTTTGCGCGCGCTACTGTGCAGAGGGCTTCGACGTGAAGGTCATTCGCCGTGAAAATCGAGCAGGCTTTAAGGCAGGAGCACTTTGTGCGGGATTACAGTGTGCCCGGGGTGAACTCCTCGCAATTTTCGACGCGGATTTTCAGCCAACCAGGCAGTTCCTTTACAAGACGGTACCCTACTTTTCCGACGCCAGCGTAAGCATGGTGCAAACTCGCTGGTCGCATTTAAACTCCTTCTTTTCTCTGCTCACGCGTGCCCAGAGTGTGCTGCTCGACGGACATTTCCAGATAGAACACACGGCACGGCACCGAAGTGGCTTTTATTTCAATTTTAACGGAACCTCGGGTATCTGGCGTAAGAGTGCCATTGAGGCCGCTGGCGGATGGCAGGGAGACACCCTCACCGAAGATCTCGACCTGTCCTACCGTGCGCAACTCGCTGGATCAAAGTTTGTCTACCTCTGTGACGTATCGGTACCAGCAGAACTTCCGGTTGAAATCGATGCCTTTAAGTCTCAGCAACATCGATGGACCAAAGGCTCTGTTCAGGTCTTTAGAAAGTTGTTTCGCCCGATAGTATCGGCTCCGATTCGTAGAGATATCAAACTCGAAGCCCTTCTGCATCTTGGCGCTAACTTCTGTTACCCTATGCTGCTTCTGCTTGGCTTAATGGTATTACCCTGCCTCTATGTTACCCATACCTATTCGGGACTGGGTATCGAAGAGACGAGCAGTGCCCTGCAACTCATTTTGTTCAAGGTGGTGTTCTTTTCTGCCTTTCTCTCTTTGTTTCTCTTTTATGGAACCGCGGTGCGCGAAACCGGCTCGCTCACGGGCCGCTCGCTTTGGTATTCCCTTCCGCTGGCGCTCGTTATGGGGATCGGCTTGTCCGTGAATAACTCACTTGCGGTGATAGAAGCATTAATCGGACATCGCTCGGACTTTAACCGAACGCCGAAAACAGGCGCGACTAACAGAGAAAAAGGAGCACGCGAAAAACGACCGCGTGCATTCCGCTGGCGTGCCTGGTCGCACTGGATTGAATGCGTCTTAGCGGGATATTTCCTGCTCACCTTATATTACGCATTGTCTATCGGGCGCTGGGAAGCGGTACCCTTCGTAGGTCTCTACCTCGCTGGCTTCAGCATCTTTGCAATTCTCGGACTGCGCCTGCCCTCGCTACAGACTCGCTTTCGGATCCCCGGACCGCGGTCTATCTTTGCGCGCTGAGTCCCCCGCAACCGACGCTTGAGCGTCCCTTTTTCCGAGGCTTGCTCAGCCCAACTTCCCTACTTCGACTACATACCGGAGGCGATTTTCTGCATAACAATGGGATACAGGGGCGAAAAATGGCGCGAATAAAAAGAAACCTAGCGATTATAGCCGCTTAAGTGTTACAAAATTCCCTGAATGCATGTGGTTTCGCGCCGGTAGCAGTACTCAGGTGGGCAATGTGCATCCATAGATTGCAGAGCGTATGAATGAGATAAGGGTATCATCGGAGATGGAAGAATCCCCGGAAGAACAGACACCGACATTGTCGAGCAATCCCTTTATTGCTTTTTTTCAGAATCCCGAGGTCCCCCGGGGAATCAAGGTTGGGCTCGTCCTCGTCTTCATTCTTCTTATCACCTATCCGTTTTTCGGCAGCGGCAGCGATTCGAGAAGAGGGCCCGCACCGCTTTCCTCAACTGACGAAATGAATTTTCCAACCGGTCCGGCCGGCCTTGAAAGTAGCGATCTCGGCTCTGAGCAGGTGCAGGCCGAAGCTGCGGAGATTGTAGAAGAGCGAGAGGATGAGGCAACAGAGGAAAGCGTAAAAAGGATTCGTAAGCTTGGGGCAAGTGCCGCAACTGAGGAAGTTCAGGCGCTCGCGGTCGATAAGAACACGATAAAACTCATTAAGGAAAAAAGCTCCACAACGCCGCCCGCGGTACAGCCCGGTCCATTTATCAAGGTTCTTCCCCACGTAGAATGGCCAATCGCGATGCTCAGTGATGGCAAGAATGAATGGCTCGCCCATCGCAGGGGCGTAGAACTCCTGAAAGATGGAGATCCACGGAATGTTCGAACTGTGATTTCAGACAAAACCTACGACAATGAGTTCAACGACGATTTTCCGTTAATCACCAGTCTGTCTAAAGCGGATGCTGACTCCCTTTGGGTTGGTTTCGACGCGGGACAGCTTATGCTGTATGAGCGCTACGAATGGAAGATGGTCGCCCGCCGCAGGGAGGTTATCGCCACGCCGATTCGGGCAAGTATACGCAACAAAGATCATACTTTTATCGGGGCCAGGGATTTATTTCAGTGGGACGCCACATTACGTCGCGTCATTCCGAATCCCAACATGAAGGGAACATGGATCGAAAGCTTCGCCAGGGATGAAGGAAAACTTTTTGCGGGCGGACGGAAAGGTCTCTGGCAATACGACGCGAATCCGGAGCAAACCTGGACTCAAATTTGGGACCTGCCTCGAAAGGCAAGAACCATTCGCAGTATTCGTCCCCTGAAGAACGGCGGTTTCATCCTTGGGACGATGAACGGAATCTATCAGATCAAGGCTTCCGGTACAGTCTCAGACCGACACCTTGACGGAATCAGCGTCGAATCAATCACCCCAATTGGGAAGGAGTCATACTGGGTCGCTACCAGAGATGGCGGCCTGCGTTTCTACGACGGAGTCCAGTGGTATATAGCCGACGCCGCGGAGGGCCTTGGCACGCGCATCACATTTGCGCATATCGACCAGAAAGGACTGTTCTGGGTTGGGGTACAGGGCCTGGGCGTCTTTATCGCACCATTGAGACAAGCGGAGGACTGGATAAAGAAGCACCCTGAGGTGGTGGAGAACGATAGCGAACCAAAGGTCTATTCCGACGCCTGTCATGCTGCATCCGAGGTCCTTCAGGGCGTTTCGCTTTCCGGCGATGTTTCGGTCGAGATAATTGACGGGCGTGGTACTGTGTTTGTGGACGGACAACAGGTATGCCCTGCCGGTGTAGGGTACCATCGAGTAGATGGAACCACCCTGCTGCTCAGCGGTTGGAATCTGCTCCACTACAAAGAGCAGAAACGCATTGAAATTGCCCTTCCTAAAACCATTCCTGCGGATCGAGCCAGCTATGTTTTCCTCGATAGCGGAGGAACGGCATGGCTGGGCACCAAGGGTGCCGGGCTCTTCAAAGGTCCGCTCGACGATCCGGAACAGTGGGCCTCAGTCGCACCGGCGGCCTTTGCTGATAATCCGGTAACAAAGATCCTCGAGGATGACCGAGGCAATGTCTGGATCGGCACCGTGCCCCCCTACGACAATGAAAATGACACGTATCACCTTAAGAACCTGCACCTCTCGAATGAGAAGGGAATGTTTCACTACGGCTCAAGGAATCACCTTCTTCACAGCAGCACCGAGGACCTTGCCTTACGTAAGGATGGCAGTCTGGTAATCGGCAGCAAAGCGGGGTTTTCGATACTCAATACGAAGGCTGATGTTGTCAACTACGGGAAGAAACAGGGACTGGATCCCATATACGCACATGCGATCCAACTGGACGCGCGGGAGCGAATTTGGCTGTCGCATCTCTATTACGGCAAGGGAATTAGCTGGGTTGAGGGTACGACTCTGTTTCGCGTTACGGAAAAGGAAGGTCTCTTTTCAGACAAGATAAAAATGATAGCACACGACCGCAAGAAGCGCGTCTGGTTATTCTCAACTAATGGCCGCGTCGGGGTGTATCCCCAGTCGTTTCTCATGAAACAGGCTAGGTCCAGACCGCTGAAGGATAAGCTAATGCGTCCGATAAATCTTTTTGCAAAATAGGTCGCAGTGCGAGCTAACGCACACACATCAGCACTTTCTTTTTACGCTTGGATACGCGCATCACACGCCGTAGATAGGGGAACTTTGACTGGCGCAGGGCAGGAGTTCGAACATTCTTACGCCCTGTTTTCGATACCGCGACCTGCGTATTCGAGCCATCATCCACTTCGCTGAGCGACGCAATACTTGTGGATTCAGCTTCAATTGAGATGCCAGCAGTGCCCAGTGCCTGCCAATATACATCGCCAAAGCCAATAAAGCCGCTGACCAGGCTGGGATTTGAGAGATACTTGTTGTTGCTTTCTTCGGCTTTCTTATCGAGCGCCCATTTTTTCGCTGAGCCCTTTTGGTACGTACTTCCGGATTTGGAAATAGCGTCAAAAACGTCACCAATTTTTGATTCGCCCGTATACTTCGCCGCAAGGTTCTTGCGCTGCGGCATCGCTGAACGCTGCCACGACTTAAGCGCTGCGAAGCCGCCCGTGAGCAGTAGAAAACCAAGGCCCATAAGAATGGTAGCGTTGGGAGTTGAGATAACAATTTTACGCGAGCCCAGGGAGCGACCTTTTTCTTTGAAGTGCTGCACGCCAAAAAGTAACTTCTCGACCGGC
>JAUIMJ010000239.1 GCA_030433295.1 bacterium
TGGAAATACCGAGTATGCTTGTCTCGATACGAATATCGAGAACGGAATATATCGCTCTTCATATATCGCTCTTCCCGGCTTCCATCAAAAAGCTCGGGTTTCGGGTAGAAGCAGAATATAAGGTATTAATTACCGGGTTAATTAATCGCTAGTTCAATTTATTGCAAGTACTTAAGGAGGAATCCGAGGGCTGGCGATTTTAACCTGAGTTTTCTTCGCTTCGTTCATGCGCTAAAAGAGCTATTCTGTATGTCAACGGTATGAGGGTAGTCCCGCTAAGGGCCGTGCATAATTGTGTTTTTTATTGCTGGAGACTATTCCTTGAACGTAAAACGACCCGAGCCCCCGGGCCCGCGTTTCCCGGAGACATGCAGATGGACAGGAGTTTAGCAGGAGGTACATGAAACGTATCGCATTGGTGATGGGTACGCGGCCGGAGGTCATAAAGTTCGCACCGCTGATAGAGCGTATCTCCGCCCATGCGCAGATGTCCGCTCGGATACTACACAGCGGGCAACATGAAGATATGGCCAGGCAGGTGTTTCATGCCTTTGATATCGTGCCCGACGTTTCGCTCTCATTGATGCAGGACGGGCAGACGCCGAATCAGTTTCTGAGCAGATTACTTGCCGCCCTTGAGCCAGAGGTTTCCAGTTCAGATATCGATATCCTGCTCGTGCAGGGAGACACCACCACCGCTCTTGGCGCTGCGCTTACGGCATTTCACCAGGGTATTCCCGTTGGGCATGTCGAGGCGGGTCTGCGAACGTTTCGTAAGGATGCTCCCTTTCCTGAAGAAATGAATCGATGTGCGATAAGCCAAATGGCCTCATTCCACTTTTGTCCGACAAGGCGCGCGGAGCATAATCTAAAAGAAATCGGTATTGAATCCCAGGTATATGTGACGGGAAATACCGTCGTTGATGCCGCCTTAGCGATGAAGTCACGAATTGATAGCGGAATTGTCGCCATCGATTCGCGCGTTAAAGAGATATCGGCATTGCCGGGACGTAAAGTGCTTGTTACCGGGCATCGTCGTGAGAATTTTGACGAACCGATGGGGAATCTTTGTTCCGCTTTGCGCTCGCTGCGGGATGCCTTTACCGATGTTGAAGTGGTTTTTCCGGTGCATCTTAATCCGCGCGTAAAGAAACTGATAGAAAGAGAGTTGGTTGATCAGGAGCGCATCCACCTGCTTCCACCTCTTGATTATCCTTCACTGCTCGCTTTGATGAGCGCGAGTTCCTTAATCATAACTGACTCCGGGGGGATTCAGGAGGAGGCTCCGAGTTTTGGGGTGCCGGTTCTCGTCACCAGAGAGGTGACGGAGCGCCAGGAGGCAGTTGAGGCAGGAATGGCGGTTCTGGTTCCTCTTACAAATCGGGACGAGCTAATTGCGGCTGCAGAGGGAGTGTTGTCCGGGACGCGACCGATTAAGGTCGATGCTAATCCGTTCGGAGACGGAACTGCCGCAGCACAGATAATGCAGGTGCTGGAGCAACTGTAAGCCGCGGTCCTGCGGTACTTAATGTGAGACGCTTCGAGGTGCCTTAGGACTTCTTTCACTCAGAGACTCTTTACCCAGAGACTATTTACTCTGTTGCTTCCTCGCCTGTGCCTCGAGTTTGGCAAAATACTCATCGAGTTCTTTCTGCCGTTTTTTTCGGCTTTCTTCCTGAGCTGACTGCAGTGCGACCGGATTCCCGAATATTTTGTTTATCGGCGAAACCGGGAAGGCGGTCATATCCTGACCGGCGCTGTCTTTGAGTCCGGATTCCTTTATGGAGATAAGGAACTTTCCGCGAAAGGGGTTGTAGAGCGGATCGCCGAAAATCGCCATGCGCCAGCTGAGATATCTGCTGGTGAGGAAATACGACTCGATAACAGAATACCTGCCGCTCATTACAAGAGAAAAGAAGTCTCTCGGAGGGGGAAAGGCATCGAGATACGGCTCAGCAACTGCCCCGAGGGTGACGGCGCCACCATTGTTTAAGATACCGCGGCACCACCCCTTTTCTCCGGGGTCATGTATACTTACTGCCTCCTCTGAAGCGATGTGGTACGCGATAGCGCCCGGGACAAAGGTAAATACATCCTGGTAGTTTCTCAGTCGGTACCATCCGACATACATCGCGACATTCTCGGCCTTCTCAACGGTCTGTGGAGATGAGTCGTGATACACCTTGTATTCGGTTTCCTTCCTCAGGCTCCAGGCGAGATCTCGGAGACTCTGATCGTATACTGAAAGCTGATCACCGGCCTTAAGCTTCTTGCCTCGTGAATCAATAATGATTTCCCCGACGAGGCCAGTCTCTTCAGCCTTTATCGCATCGTCAACCATTTCGATTGCCCGTTGCGCAGTGGGGGCGTCTACTCTGCCGACCATCATCACGGGAGTCTGTTGTTCCGTGTTTTTTAGCTTGTCGATATTTTGATAAAAATACGGGTTGGGTAGTCGCCCCGATACCGGATAACTGCCCTTTTGCCACCACAGAAGTGTCAACTCACTATCCAGGCTGGCATCGGCTTCTTTATGTTGCTTCGAAGCGATTTCACCACTGGTAGCTTTAAGAACGCCAATCGCCCCGAAGAGTTTCTCTGTTGTCGCATAGGCGCGCAGTCTGTTTTTTTTATTTGGGGTCGCCGCAAGCGCGGCCAGCACCAGCTGAGAATTCTTGATTTCTGTTTGTAGTTTGTTCAGCGTCGCCTGCGCAGACTCATTGCTTGAACCCTCCTTGGGTTTCAGAGTCGAAGAGAGGCCAACGATTCCACTGAGTCGCAAAATTATTTGCCCCATCGCCTGGGTCGCTTTGCGCACTTCCTGCGGGTCCGTAAATCCTTTGATTTTTTCGATGCTTTCCCGAACCCGGGCATCCGCCCATTTTACGAGCTCAATGTCGGGAGCATCGGAGGCGATGTCGGGCATTTCCCCGCTCTGTTTGGAAAGCTTCCAGGCGGTCGCGCCGAGATTCCGAAGTATCTGTCTCGCTTTCTTCTGGTTCCCGGTTGCGTCGACAATAACCTCTTTCTCTTCGGCAGAGACACGGGGTGAGGCGATCCGCAGCGGTATGCCATAGGTGGTGACGAGCACACGAGCACTCGAGGCCAGGTTCTTTATTTTCAACTGTTCGCGAAGAGGGGTGACAACCTTTTCTTCGTAGTCAGCCCTGGGCAAAGTGTCGTCCTGAGGGAGAGACAGATAGACAATGTTCTCCATGGGGATTTCACGGCGGCGAATGTAGTGCTTTGCAACGCGAACACTTTCTGCGCTTTCCTTATTTGCAATCACAACGACCTGGTCCATGGTGACCTGGGCTGTTGCCGCTGCCGAAAGGCTGTGCAGTCCGATGAGGCTGAGCAGCAGTATTTTCCTGAGGCAGATGGGGGAACGCATGACCATTGTGCAGACTCTACTGTAGTTGAAGAAGGTAATATTTCTTTTTCCCGCTGCGAAGCAGGAGGACTGAGCCGTCGATAAACGTGTCGGCGTCCACAACGGAGGTGCTGTCACTGACTCTCTCGTTGTTCACATAGATACCACCGCCCTCAACCAGACGTCGTGCGGCACTTTTGCTTTGTGCGGCCCCGACTACAACGAGAATGTCGAGGATTGCATTGCTCTGTTCAAAATCTGATTTGCTGATAGTTTTTGATGGTACATCTTTGAAAACTCCCAGCAGGGTCTCGCTATCGATATTTTCAAGAGAGCCGCCGAAGAGCACACTGCTGGCTGCGGCTGCTTTCTTAATTCCATCTGTTCCGTGTACGAGCTCGCAAAGCTGCGTGGCAAGTGCACTCTGTGCCGCACGTTTCTCAGGAGCAGATTCCGTCACTGCCAGCAGCTCATCGATTTCAGCACTCTCGAAATCGCCGAAGAGTTTCAAATAACGTCCGATGTCAGCATCGGGGGTATTGTACCAAAACTGGTAAAACTCATAGGGGGAGGTCTTTTCGGGGTCCAGCCAAACGGCACCTTTTTCAGTTTTACCGAACTTGCCTCCACCCGAGGTGGTGAGCAGCGGAAATGTCAGGCCATATGCCTTTGCGGACTCATCATTGGCTTTGCGCCGTATCAGCTCCAGACCCGCCGTAATATTCCCCCACTGATCAGATCCACCGACCTGTAGCTCGCAGTTCATATTCTGATTGAGCCAGTAGAAGTCGTATGCCTGGAGCAGCATGTAACTAAACTCGGTGAAACTTATTCCCTGCTCCCTGTTTTCCAAACGGGATTTCACTGAATCCTTTGCCATCATCGAATTTACGGAAAAATGCTTTCCGACATCGCGAAGGAAATCGATAAAGCCGATAGATGAGAGCCAGGTGTCGTTGCGGACCAGCTTGTACGCATTGTTGCCTTCTGACTTCAGAAAGAGGTCTATCTGGGCGGCGATTCCTTTGACGTTTTTCTCTATCGTTTCCTGATCGAGCAAATTTCGCTCTTCTGATTTTCCCGAGGGATCACCGATCATGCCGGTCGCCGAGCCGACGAGTGCTACCGGAGTATGTCCTGCTCGCTGAAGGCGCCGCATCAAAAGAAGCGGCAGCATGCTTCCTACATGGAGACTGGGTCCCGTTGGGTCAAATCCACAGTAAAAAGTGAGGGAACCGCTTTCGAGTCGTTCATCGAGAGATTCTTCGTTCGATATGTCGTGAATGCATTCACGAGTTCGTAATGTCGAAAGTAGAGATTCCATACAGTCAGGATTTGTAAATGAGTTGATAGATTTTTCCCTGGCAAAGAGCCCGTTGGGGAGCCTCAGGGTAATCGCTTAGATTGCTAAAGGCAATCGGCGCTAAGGGGAAGGTGTGAGACAAAATACTAAGGGTAGAAGTCAGGAATTTTTCATGCTCCGCGGGTTGCCAGTGACAAACTGAATATCTTCAATCATGGCTCCCCGGTTTGAACGGTACATACGGTCAATAATTTCCACCTTTTTCATGGACAGCTCCTGAGCCCAGGCAGCATCCAGAACTCTGACGACGAGAACTTTTCCCCGAATTATTTTCTCCGGTTTGGCGACTTCAGCAATCGCATCCCCCACGATTTCTCTCCAATGGGGAAAGGCCTCATACTCACTCAATTTGTCTTTGAGGTGATAGGCGCCAAGCGTCGCCGATAGAATCTCTGAGGCGGTTTTGGGTTTTCGCTGGTATCCCATTGCTAACCTTTGTGGGTGCTTACGGCTCGGTAACCTCATTTGAGGGAGTTCTGCGAACTATGGAGGCAGAGGTCCCTCGAGGTGTGTCATTAAATATGTAGACAATCTCTCCGGCTTTTGAAAGGCCGAGCTGCTCTCTCGAACTGGCTTCGAGGAAGTGAGTATCCTTCTCAAGAGCGTAGATTCTATTCTCCAGACGGGTTATTTCCGATTCAATTGCTAGATTTTCCCTCTCAAGAGCTCGATACTCCTCATCCATTTTTTTCAATTGGAGGAGCCCATTGCTTCCAAACAGGGTGGTAAGTCCCCAGATGAAAGCCAGAGCGCAAAGAATAATGCTCGAAAAACGACCCATTGCTGCGGTTATTTGTTGTGAGAAACGGTTACTCAAAATGGCGCATTCAGAGTCTTCTGAGGGAGGAAAGACCCACGTGCCCTCAGTGTATTGTCGAAGCTGTTTCTCTTGCAAACACAAATTTCATACATAGCGGCTTTGGTTTAATTGAACCCCCTGCTGCACAGCCAGGCGTTGGCAAGGAAACCTTAGATACTAGTCACTGAGAACATCCCTGTTTGCCAGGCAAGAGTCCGAAAACATCACTATTCTTGACGCGTAAAGCTAAGAAATTCATACTGAGCGCGGCAATCCCATTCAAAACATACCATGTGTATTGTCTCGTCCCACGGCGCGTCGGTGCATGGTGAAAGTCGTTTTGTTGTGTCGGCCGAGGTCTTACCCGGATCTCGGCTTTGGGCGTTCGGGCGCTTTGGGCGTTCGGGCGAAAAATTGAGACGTAGAATCCATGGAGCTTGCAATGAGCACGAAAATCAAATCCGTCTACGGAATTCAGGTATTGGATTCTCGCGGTAACCCCACCGTATCCGTTCGAGTCGATTTGGAAGATGACAGTTTTGGACTGGCCAGCGTTCCTTCCGGTGCTTCCACAGGGGAGTTTGAAGCGGTGGAGCTTCGTGATGGTGATGAGGCCTACTATCGCGGCAAGGGCGTCCTCAAAGCCGTCGGCAGTGTCAACAATGCAATTGCCGCAGCCCTGCAGGGGAAGGACGCAAGTGATCAGAGTGCTATTGATGCCTGTCTCATTGAGCTTGATGGAACGAGCAACAAGTCAAAGCTTGGTGCGAATGCAATGCTCGGTGTTAGCCTAGCGGTAGCAAAAGCAGCAGCCGCTTCGCAGCGAAAAGAGCTTTTTGAGTATCTGGGCGGAAGCGCAGCTACACGATTACCAGTGCCGCTGGTCAATGTTATCAATGGCGGGGCGCACGCGAATAATAGCCTCGACATTCAGGAGTTTATGATTGTACCACACGGTGCTTCCAGTTTCTCTGAGGCAATGCGCATGTCAGCGGAAACCTTCCACGCACTCGGCGCTTTGTTGCGGGACGATGGATATGACACCGGGGTTGGTGACGAGGGTGGATATGCCCCGCGCCTCGAATCGATGGACCTCGCCTTCGACTTCCTGATGCGCGCGATCGAGCGGGCCGGGTATGAGCCCGGGCGTACGATTTCTCTGGCCCTGGATGTTGCTGCAAGCGAACTTGTTAAGGAAGCTCCTGGTGAGGAAGTTTCTTACTCCTTCAGTAAATCGGGCGGAGCTAACAGAACCTCCGCGGAGATGGTTGAGATGTATGCCGACTGGATTAACCGCTATCCTCTTGTCAGCATTGAGGACGGACTCGATGAGAACGATTGGGAAGGATGGAAAACGCTTACCGCGAGCCTGGGTGACAAGGTCCAGATGGTCGGTGATGATTTGTTCGTCACCAATGTGGAGCGTGTGCAGAGAGGTATAGAGATGGGTGTTGCAAACTCGGTTCTTATTAAGCTGAACCAGATCGGCACCCTGAGCGAGACGCTGCAGACCATCGCTCTTGCTAATGATGCCTCGTATACCAACGTGATATCACATCGTTCCGGTGAGACTTCAGATGCCACCATTTCAGAT
>JAUIMJ010000240.1 GCA_030433295.1 bacterium
TGGATCTACAAATGAAGTTTTTGGCATCAAAGCCCAAAGTATTTCATCCGCGAGAACGATAAGAGCTAAACCTACATCCCAGGACTTCACCCAGGCCCAGAGTGCCATCCACGTGAAGAAGCCTCCGGCTTGGCCAGGGACAATAATAAGCAAAGCGAAAAACGGAAAGATGACCGCGAGGGCGTACAATAAAATTCCCTGAAGATAAGGGAATAGGTTGATCAGCATAAATGCTTCGAACTTCCTTGCCTCCGCGAATTCATGCTGCTTATTTCTTCTCAGCACTTCTGCTTTTTTGACAGGGTTTGAACGAGCTCGATTCGCAGTATCTTCATTCGGAGTAATGTCTCGATGTCCGGTCCTGACCCGAGAAAGAAAAGCACCGACAGTGGTGTCGCTCATCTTCTTTTTAAGTAAGTACGCAGCGAAGATTTTTTCAAGGACCTCAAAGCTCTGGCCGTTACCATCCGCAGCGCCGCCTTCCTCTGCATTATTCGGACAGGGATCTCCTGGACTTTCCTGCTTGTAGCTTTCAACATCTTCATCCTCGATGAGGATTTTGTTTATATCAGCGACAACGGTATTCCATATCTCCTCTCCGAAAAGAATATATGCGTTACTGTCAATATTCTTATTGGCAGCAGTTTGACCCTTTGTCTGTACCGCAAGACGAGCGCCTTTTAGCAGCCAACCCCATAGCTGCTGACAGCTTACGACACCATGATCCCACTTCCCTTCTGTAAGATGCTCTTCGACACTCACCTCGCTGCCCGGAACCTCACCAAGTTGATACACAAAGTTTTGCGCAGGTCCTGGCTCGAAGGGTTTGTCTTTTTTGTCCCAAAGATCGCAATACTGTGTTTTTGCATCTTCGTAAGATGAATCTCGTTTATTTGCTTCTGCTCTGTTCCCTCGAGCTATTGTACGAGCAAAGGCTATTTCGTTGTGGCATTGCGCAAGAAAATGAGCCGCCAGCGCATTCACTGGGCCTTGTGTGATTTGATCGCCAAATAAATCCTCCAAAGTCCTTTGGCGAGCCATAAACAGCATTTGCTTATGCATATCATCGTTCGTGATGATGCTGATGAGTTTTTGCGACACCTCCGAAATGAGTTCATTGTATTTGTGGAAAAGGAACGCGACTTCCCCAGGAGTTCCGCTGTTTTGATTCGAGAGTACGGTTTGCTTATTATTCGCAGTAGTCGAGTCATCAAATTTCCCGAATCGCCACTCTACGCCTGCTCCTGCGATAGTGTTGCTGCTTCCTGCGACCTCGATTCCTGAGACCCAAAAGAAAATCGGCGGACCGACAAGAATCCAGAGGGCAGCTCGGTAGCTGCCACTAAGCGCAACGGTAAGAACAGCGCTAAACAGTACGCCGACATATATCAGGGCTCCAGCCCAACCTATAAGGTCACCGAGTTTATCCAATACTTGCGCTTGCGCGTGATAACCAACTTGCTCCAAAACAGCGGCAATCAAAGTCCCTGCTGAGGCACCGTTCTCTTGAGCAAACGCTTCACTCGGAACGAGTATGAGCAAGCCCAAACAAAACAACCACGAACCGTAATGAACAAAGTTTCGTATATTCATTAGTCAGATCTCCCAAAGAAATCTGACGGTTCGAAGATGAAGGTTCCTTGACCCTGCTCCGGTGCGAACTGGGCCCTATTCCGACGCCGCTCCAACCAGGCATCAATCATCGCCTGTCCCCCAGCAGTTTCAGCAACCATTGCTAAGTTCGCTGGAAGTTGGCCGTGTTGAATTTCATTTACCCACATTGTTGTCGTGAACGGCTGCAAACGACCTGCATTTACTTCTTGGGCATAGAAATTCGCTTTCTTTTCTGCATCACGAGTGGATGCTTCCACAGCAAATGCACTTAGCTCCGATAATGTGGGGGTTGCTGCACCAAACTCGCTTTGATACTCCGCAGGAAAGAGAGTGCTAAACGTACTTGAGAGAAACGAAACTCTTTCTGCACGTTGTTGCTCATCGAGGGTTGCGTTGCCACCGTACGCTTCGAACTCACGACCTATCGCTTCTGCGTGGCGATCTCGAACATCCGCTGATAATCCAGGAACGGCTTGCCAAAATTGAGAGGCGACAACCTCAGGAGCCACCAAAGTCATTTTGCCTAAGCTTACCGCACCGTTGTTCACACTAAACGCTGGCTTACTTGCACCGCCCGAGGTTCTTAGGAGGCGGTCGATATAAGAACCCCCACCACCAGGCACCGGGGAATTTATCTTCTGTTTGAAGATCGCATCAAAGATACTGGTGTTAGTTTGATTGGGTACGGTGTGAAACAGTCGCCACATTAGATCGGAGTCGCTCATGGTACTGTCTCGTCCGTAACTTTGACGGAGGAGTTGCAGTGCTGACGTATCATCACCAACAGCAGCGTTTATAGCTGCGCCGTTGAACATCCACTTCGCCACCGCATCACCAGTACTGAAGTCTCCTTTCTTGCCATCAAACATTCGATCCAAACTTCCGCTCACTCCTTGAGTGAAGTCTTTGGCAATTTGTTCAGTGAGAGCATTTCTATTTTCGAAAAGCATCTCGGTTTTTTTGGCGAAAAGACTGGCGTAGCTTTGCCCGGTTGAAGTACTAATACCACTGAGCTCAAATCCCCCAGGACCAGCCATCGCAGACGCATACGCTTCTTGGTACATCTGGACGAGACCAAAACGTCCAAGGGTAGGATGCCACTCAGATAGTAGCTGGCCTTCGAACCGCGTTTCAGCGGCAGTTATTTCCTTCTTTGCTCGAATATAGTCTGAACGTGCCTTCATTAGATTCGCGGGCAAACTAGCGATAACAGAGGGGTCCGAGTCGTAAATTTTCTTTAGATCATTACTGCTAAATGTATGCAGTCGAGCTTTCATCGCCCCGTAAACATGTCCGATCGCACCTCGGCCTCCGCCCTCGGCGCCCCCGCTATTCTGAATTGTACTAAGCTTTGCATACCCTTTTACTTTCGCCATCATTGCGACACGATGACTCTGCGCCTTAATACTGAAGGCATCTCCTGCGGCTTCGGCTCGATCTGCTGCGGCGGATTTTGCAGCATCAGCGAAAGAAGCAAGCACCGCCTTACGTGCTCGTATTGTCGCTGCACCTGTAATTGCAGGAATTGCAATTGCAACCATTGCGACAACTGAATAGTAGATGTGAAGGCTTCCGATCGGGTCAAAGTTAAAACCCTGTGCAATTACTTCAGGCAACTGATTGACCGATGTCCATGGTCCGGTACGAAGAGATTCTTCAAGTTCCCAGGCTGGTAAGTTGTTATACATTACCTTGTCGAGAATAATTACCGCTGCCCAGCCAATATCCCAGCTTTTAATCCAAAGCCATGCTAACGGTAGCATCATAATGTTTGCGGCTTTTCCAGGTAAGATTACAATCAGAGCCAGAAATGGATAAGAAACCGCGATAAGATACAGAGCCATGCCCTGGAAGTAGGGCAACTGCATAGCGAAGGTATAGATTTCTTGACGTAGTCTACTGACTTCATACCGTCGTGTTGCCACCCACATCGCGTGGTCCATACCGTGCACACCGATTAAGGTAGTCATTGGCACCCATTCCGGTCCGCGCTCATCTAGTCCTAATCCCGGACGTGGTTCAACTTTCATTTCATAGACAGCGCGCCCCGATGCATCAGACAACGTGCGCGTAACTGGATCGCCGTTGGTGTCGCGAATTGGAATATAGTTTTTCTTAATAGCTCCCGCGACAATAGTATCCGAAACTGGGTTGAGCCCGTCAGCATCATTCCAGTGCGCGGCAAGAATACGACTTGCGGTTGTCATTGAGGTGAGATGATTGTACAGCATCGACATTGCAAGTGCGGGTCGTAAGTTGCAACCTGCATTTTCGTCATCATCGAAAGACTTATTCGAGAGCTGCTCACAGACTTTGTCTTTTCCGTCACTGTAATTCCAGTTTCCAGTTCCTAGTCTCAATACTCGGGGAATTTCCGCACCCGCTTTGTGCCAGGTTTCTTCGGCAATTACGGCCCACGCATCCGCACAGCTCATCTTCTCATAGGGCTTCTTTACACTTGGATCATAAAGCTTATCTGCAAGCTCACTTGTTCCGGTTCCCTGATGAGCCATAATCCACTCGGTGTATCCGTTCTCCATCGTCGGCCGAAACGGTTCACCGGCAAACTTCTCGACAGACTTCAAGTGTGTTTCTTTTAAGGAGCCCGCATCAGCGTTGCCCCCTCCTGCCTTCTTACTATCAATCATGCTCGCGGCAGCCGCTGTTGCCGCCGTGAACATCCGACCGCATTCAGTGGCAAAGGCATCTATTTTTTGAATATTTTGTTTGTCCTTTGGCACCATTCCGGCGATAACTTCAAGTGCACCGACTTTTTGATTGGAGGTAAGATCTTCTGAGCTTTCTTTATCGAGCATCTTTCCAACAAACTCGTTTACGAACTCATTAATTGGCCAAGCAAAAAGCCAGAATCCGGTCGCGACCTCTATGTCATCGTTTCCACCGAGAGAGTCCATTTTATCGAGAACCTTATCTCGGAAATTTACTGCCGCCTCCTCACCTTGCGCACGTAATTCACCAAGAGGTTCACCATCTCCAAGCTGCCACAATACTCCCTTGGTTGCAGTTGTCGGACCAACTAGAAACCAAAATAGCGCAGGCCCCAGTAGTAGATAGCGTGCTGCTCGAAAGCTTCCATACATCGCAACTGAAACGACAGCTCCGATTCCTGCAATTAAATAAAGAAAAGCTCCGGCATCTCGAAAAAATGAGCGAAACTGCGTGAGAAAAGCAGCTTGGGTGAGGTACCCGTGATGTTCGAGTATAGCCCCGGCGAAGGTACCGGCAACAACGACATTGCCGTCCGCGGCAAAGGCAAGGTTCGTAGCGGTGAGAAGCAATGCAAGCATTGCGGAAACTCTCACAGCCACCTTACGTAAAACCTTCATCAGACCTTGCCTTTCACTGCCCAAACCTGCGCGCAGGATCCTTTGCGCGCGCTCTTACTCGGGGTTAACTCCCCCCCGTCAAACGGCGAAGCGTTGAAGTAATTGGATCAAGAAGACCTCGTTTCGCTTCAGCTTGCGCTACTCTTGCACCCGCCGCTGGTCCAAAGTTTCTGGTAAAACTCTCAACTGTTCCTGGTTGCAGTGTTCGGCCATTGACTGGTCCAGCTGCGGCGCCGCCGCCACCTGCCTGAGTAAGGAGTTGTCCTCCAGACAGCATGTTCGTCATACCAGCCGCAACCGAAGCGTTATCCGTACTCGCGATGCTGCTTTGCGCTCCCTGGGCCATCTGAACTGTCTTCCACCTATCATACTGGATTGACATACCCGCCATCGAAGCTTCCACCAGATATTTTGAAGTGGTATCGGACTCCGCAAGCGCAAGGTAATGAGTGTATCGCTCGACGAGCTGCGCAAGCTTTGCCTTTTCCGCTGCAGTAAGCGCCTGGCTAAGTGAAATCATGTCGGTAAAATGCGCCTTCGTTACAGCATGCATTCGTGAAAGTGCGGCAACGGCAGATGCCTCACAAAAACTCTCCATCACTCGAGCAAGTATTCCGTTCACCTCATCTTTTTTAACACTCTTAGAAGGATCTCCATTCAGTGCAAGAAATTCGCGGATATCGTCTCCATTAAGTGGATGACCCATACTCGCCTCAATCCACCACTGATCAAATTCATCGGAACCTGCACTCCCATTATTGGTTGTCTGAGCAAGGCGATCCGGATTGGCCCGAGCGATATTGCCCAAGTTCGCGCCAGGAGCGGCTGGACCTCCAGTAGCGGGAAGAGTTGTCCCTTGACTTCGACCCAGCGTGTCTTCCCAACCTTCAAGTATGTTCGCGAGAGCGGGGCAGATACCGTATTTCATACCGAAGTCCTCTTCGACCTCAGTATCTCCACTACCCCCTCCGCCAGCAGCTTGCGCCAGTTGATTAGACTGGTCGTTGATAGTGCGTGCAGCACCACCACCGCCGCCTTGCAAACACTTTCCAGGCTCCGTGAGATCCTCATGCCCAACCTCTTTCTCGTGATTACAGATGTTTTTGTACATCGCCACTACTTTTTGCGGACTCCATTTTGGCATCTGATAGCGGTAGGTAAATTTCTTTGGCCCATTTCCGCCGCCACCTCCACCACCGGCGCCCCCGATTCCGCCTGGCCCGGCAGCACCGAGTCCGATTGCGCCGAGGCCGCCGAGTAATCCGGCAAGCTGAGCTGAATCTTCCCCCCGTTCACCAACAGTTCGTGCTGCACCACCTTCACCGTTTCCGCCTCCGCTATACTCACCATCTTCAACAGTTAAAACGATGTCGCCGTAGAGCTTTTTAAACATCTCCAAGTTCTTCTTAAGCTTGTCGGCTCCGCCGCCACCAGCTCCGCCACCGCCGCCGCCGTCTTCCTGCACTCCAAGAAAAGCTCGCTCGGCCATCGTCCAGAGTTCTTTGCTGCTCACGTCCTCCAACTCAGTTGGCTGTCGGCCGTCATTGTTCGCTAGACTATTGAGCGTTTCCGAGGTCTCTGCGCAACAAACACAATATGCGTAACTACCGTTTCCTCGCCGATTCGGTTCGTTACCTTCGCTGGTACCACGCTTGTCACGATAATGAAGTCCGTTTGCAGATTCAGCAGGAGACTCCCCGCAATCAACTGCACAGCCATCATACCAAACATGCTTGCGAGTATGATCGCCATAATCTAGTTTGTTCTTTGCATGCTCCTTCGCAATAGCGAACTCCAGGCAAGCTTCTACTTTCTCATCAGTATCGCGAAACACTTGCGCTCGGTCGGGATTCGCCATTTTTGTGGTCGCCCAACCTATTTGATTGATCAATTGGTTTGCTACATGATCATTGGTCTGCGACTCTAGTGTTGCTAGACCCGCTCCTAAGGTCTTATCCAAGAAGCCCATGGCCATGATCGTCACACCTCGAAGAGTCAGTGCCGAGTTCAGATAGTCATCCCTTGAGTTCTTATCCTCTTGAAAATCAGCTGCCATACGATTGATCGGCTGATAAATCGTCATTGCTGTCTTTATGACTTCATCATCTACTCCCAAATCTTCCGCATCGGGCAAATTTTTGTTGCTTTGATACGA
>JAUIMJ010000241.1 GCA_030433295.1 bacterium
ACCGCTGATGCGGCGTTTTACTCGAGCGACCCAGGCTCGACGAAAGTCCCTGAAGCTTCGTCGCTTATGATTTAGCCAGAGTAAGCGATAGCCCAGGGGAGAAAAGGCAAATCGAAGCACCTGCAACCGGCCTATCTTGAAGAAGCAGAGCATGTGCGACAAGACGTTAAACTCTGTTAGAATCTTGTGCTTACCCGAGGCATGCGGCGTCTCAAAGCCATACTCAGGGACGGCGTGCCCCTGACGTCGCATGGTTTCCATCACGCGAAAGGCCCGCCAGCGCTTTTCAACTCCCATCATGGTGTTGGAAGTGCGCGCTATCTCTGGTTTGAGTCGGCGTAGCAGCAAGGCGCCACTTTCTTCAGAAGTACGCAGGGCATTATCTCCGGCCTCGGTGCGTGCAAGAACAAAACTGTAGCCTTCCTTAAAATCAATATCATCGGCAGGTGGTGCCATCCATGGGTCCCCAACGGCGATGTCTGCAAACTCTGATGTTGAATCATAACAGGTCAGACAGCGTTGCGGGGTGTAGAGACGGTAGAGAATATTGATGATCTCCATGGAACTCGGGCGATACCCCTTTGCATCGGGAAAATATACGGGTTCAAGAGAACCATCCTCAAACTCCACGTAAGGCGTTCCCGGATGCTTACCGACCCGGGAAATAAATCGCTTAACCTCTCGTCCCTGCGCTCTCTTCTGAATACCTTCCCAGATCTCACGCATCGGCTCATGCTCTATCGCGGCATGGCAAAAGAGTCCGATTGTCAGCACCACGCGTTCTTTAATTCGACGATCGAGCTCTGCAGCCTTGTGCACTCCATGAATCTGGCAGGGAAGCCCGACCACGGCATAGCGTCCTTCCGTCTTTCGGATTTCCTCAAACACGGCGTTGGTAGGAGCAATCGCGTATTTCGATTTGGTAGACGCAAGGAGCTGCTCAGGCGTTCGAGCGATAATGGGCTTACCTTTCCAGCGATCACTGTCATCGGAAGCAACAACGACTGCCCCGTCGATTTCTCCCCGTTCGAGGAGGGATAGAAGCACTGCGGTTATTGCTCCTCCGCTTGTCGAGTCAGCTCGCAGGCTCTCGTCTTCAGCGTAGGACAGATAGGCATTCTCAAAATGGCCGTGCATATCCTCGAGCGGAGGAACTTTCCCAAACTTTTCTTTGGCAGCACCAATGACGTCGAATTCATCTCCCGGACAGACTTTTACGCAAAGGTCGCAGTCCGTGCAGGCTGAGAGATTTTCGACTACGGGATATTCTTCCTCATCAAGAGCCAGAACCTTGGTCGGGCAGATACCAACACAGCTTCCGCAACGATGGCAGAGATCCTCGTCTATGATTCGCGCAAGGCTTTTCAAGGCTCGCGGCGGATCGCCGACGATCTGCAGTCCCGAAGGAGACGCGGGCGAAGAGCTGTCCTCCTCTGCGGGAGGCCAGATACTTCTTTCCACAAAGGGGCCTTCCTTATAGAGGGGAAGTCGACTCATTTCGCATTCGCTTTATACATTCTCTAAAAACTAAAAGGCGCAAAATTCTGGATGATTAGCAGACAGTCAAGTAGCTACAAGTCGAATATGCGCTATCAGGCGCAGCACGCTCAAATTTCGCGTCAGGCTCGGATAACATACCCCCCCTTGATTCTCAATGCTAGCCGAATTACTGCCGGAATTAGAAACACGCAAGTCCAGCCCCGGCTGTTGTTACGCGCCTGCTTTCAATCCGGCGATATGGCCTTCATATCCCCCGTAGTCGTGACCGACTAAAAGTGATAGTAGAAAAAGATTGAATTTGTCGTCCCTTGATTTTTATTACATTACCTCTGCCTGGAGCCTGAGTATTCAATGGACATCCACGACAGAAGATTAAAAAGTCCTCGCCGCACGCTGTATGAAGTCTACCTCTTCAGAGAAATTCCGGGCGCGACCCTGGATGTACGCGAACGCAGCGGATACGAGCCAATTGAAAGAGATGAGTGGCTCGCAGCAGTAGAGAAGGACTCGGATCTCTTTGCGACAGACCGGGACGAAATCCACGGGAAAGAAGTCAGAGGCGAACTCTGGAAGATGCACTCTCACCCGAAGGGCACCCCGATTTTTTTTGAAGATGGTCTCGTATTCATACGTGAGGACGACTCCGCAACGATTGAAAAGCTGGTAGCCCTCGCAGAATCTCTGGGCGCAAAGGTCCTGGGGGAAAACGATGAAGAATTCTTCGATAGTGGCCCCGATGCAGAGGCAGAAGATAGCCCTGCTGCCGGAGCGGGTCACCTGAGAAAAACAAAAGTCCTGCTGGACGATGAATACGTTCGGCGACGACAGGCGCTCCTCGGCCTGCTCATCGGAATGCTGTTCCCTATCTATATTGCCTTCCTTCTGCTTCGCGGGGAAAATCCGGCAGAACTGTATTTGCTGCTTCTTCCCGGCATGGGAATCATCTTCCTTGCAGGCAGAGCCCTGATTCAGCCCAAATACTATCTGTTGCTGGAAGGCGATTCGATTAGAGTCCGCCTGGCCAACACGAAATCCACCAGCGAGGACGTCACCGAGAAGTCGCTGGCGCGACGAGATATAGATCCGCTTGAGCTTGTCTGGTTTCCTCTTGAGTATCCCAAGAAAACGATAAAAGAATTCCATGTTCGCTCAAGCAAGAATACATGGCTGGTTTTTCATGCGGGCTATAATCAGGAAAAGGCACAGGAAAAACTAAGGCAGATTTCGCGCAGCCTTAGTCTCAATGCTGAGGATCTCAGCACATCACAAGCCACTAAGGATGTTCCCAAAAAATACCAGCTACGCCCGGAAGAAAAGCGAAAGAAGTAAGCAGAAGCCGGTGTTAAAACGCCATACGGCTGCTGGCTTTGACCTGCCACTATCTTCGAGCAAGCAGAACGCTATGCTCAGCACATTCCTTATCCTGAAGAACCATCTCAATGTCCGCAAAGCCCGCTTCTCTCAGAATAGCTTTATACTCCTCGGGATCCAGACTTGAGTGATACACCTGCTCACCATTGACCTTTCCAAGAACTTCTCCCGCCTCATGTCCCACGGTGAGCAGCATAGCTGCCGACGGCGCAAGATGCTGTAAGAACCGCTGCAGAACTTCGCGCTGCTCGCCTTGCTTGAGGTGAAAGAAACTGTCCCAGGCAACTATGGCATCAAACTGCTCCTCAAGCTCCAGATTCCGCATATCCATGACCTCCCAGGAATGCTCGGGAAATCTGGAGCGACAAATCTGAATCATTTTCTCAGAGGCATCGATACCGCTCAGAGAGAAACCGCGAGTAAGCAGGTATTGTGAAATCGGCTGGCCCGCTCCGCATCCCACATCAAGTATGCGGGCACCCTCGGGCAAGTGCTGAATTAACTTATCTAACCAGGACCGCTCAAACAGTGAACGGGAGCGCTGTTTGTCCCATGCCTCCGCGTGTTTCTGATACACCGCAGGAGTTGCGCGGTGAACCTCCTCATATGACATAGACCTCTTTCCCCAAATCCCAAAGTTCGAGTTTCAATGAGTGACAAGCCAGTGAAAATAGTCTCACTTCATTTGTGCTTGATACTGACGAATCGATCGATGATAGGTGTTCAGACAGTATTCCTTAAGGTCAATATTGTAGTTCACATTCTTCTGAGAGTCCCCGTCCTTAAAGCTATCTTCAAGTGAGACTTCTATTATTTTCAGAGTTTCAAGCTCTAACAACAACTTGAATACATACGTGCGATCGGGGACGGAAATTTTAAAATTGATATAGGGCGGCATGATGCGGGGGTCGTGATACCATGAGCCGGAAAGCGAGATCTTGTGTTCTGAGCCCGACGGAAACAACTTGTTCTTAAGACAGGAGGGAAAAAACACATAGTTCTTCCCTATGCTGAGCTTGTACGATTCCCGCGAAAAACTCGCCGGCTGATACTTCTCGTGAAGACGCTCGATGGCACCATCCGCAGCCAGGTAAAAAATGGTATCACTGTGTGCTGACAGGCTCGCCGGAAAGCTCAGTAACAGAATTATCGCTATCGCTATACTCTTCTGCATTCGCTGCATTCTGTTTTTCTTCTAAGACGCTATGCACGTCTTTTTCAGCTTTCGAGATAGTCTCTACTACTACCGCAAAGTCCTTTACTTCACCACGTTTATTGGAACTGGAACTAAAGCACCTGCCCTTTGGGACAGGCTGATCAAGCACCCGCTTAATTCTCCTCGCGCAACGCACCTGAAGCATATAGTTCCCGTCGACCGGAAGCTCTATTTCCGGCGATGCAGCAGATCCGACACCCTGCGCAATCGCACTTTCGAAAATCTGCCCCACATCGCTCTTTAGCGTGGCACTTACGCTAAACTTCGCACCTTCTTCACTTCGCACACGCACGCGAATCTTTTGTCCCGCGCTTCCCTGCAGGGAGTAGTAAAAGGTGTCTTTATCTCTGCTGAGTATTCCCTCAAACTCGGTATCAAAAGAGATCTCCTGCGGCTCCAGCAAAGAATTGTTCTCTATTGAATCTTCGAGTTTGCTGGTTTCGACCTTGTAGAAAACAAAGTCCTTATGAATCTGTCGGTGCTGATCACCGACGAGGAGGTAAAAACGCTCGGGTTTTGAAGCAATGTAGCTTATGCTTTCTCGATAGTGACAGCCGTTTACTCGTTTGCGTCCGATGCGGATTCGCTCTGAATTGTGAAGCTGAATACCCGCTCCGCAATTACTGGTCTCTTTCCCCCGCCTGAGACCCAGTTCACCCGTTTTCACGCTGACCTCTACCCGCTGATTCGCTTCCAGGTCTACGTAAAAATAGTCGAAGTACCCTTTATCCTGATGATGCGTAAGTCTAAACTCAGTTCCGATAGGAGCGGCACTCGCGTCCTCGTAATTATCTCCCCCGAGGGTCTCTTCCCCGTATATCTTTCGTGTTTTTTCAGGGAATTCCACGGTCTGAGCAAGAGCAAGTCCGCTCGAAATCAAAAACGCAAATCCAATAGCAAGAACCTTAAACATCTGAACACCCATGCACATCTCTCCATAGACACAACGCAGAGGGCCAGCATACCTTATTCGCCGAAAGAATGGCTGTGAGGAAAGTCACTGTTTGAGGAGATTGAAAAGAAAACGAATGTAGCCCTGTGCAGGCATCTCTTTGCCTGAGAAGAACCGCTAAGAGCACTGAGTTACCACACGACCCCAAGCAGAAAACAGCATGATCCCGGGTGTAGTATCAAAATAGACAGCCTGTTATCGGGTTTTATCTGCCTCCCCTGCTCCACACTTTTCTAACACCAAAGGATAGTAAGACTTATACTGCCCCAGTAGCTTGGAACTACCCTGCCAGAACGCCCATTTACTCTCCAATATTTTCTTAGCTTTGCTGCATTGACCTAGATGGAAAAGAGTCCGAGCTTCATACATGTAATAGGCAGGAACTACAGATTCACCCAGATGACCCATCGCGGTCTGAAATTCCTTAAGGGCTTCCTCAAGTCTACCCGTGTAGAACATCACCTTGCCCCTAAGAAAATACGCCTGGTGATTATCGGGCCTCTGCTTAAGTTCCTCGTCGAGAAGCTTCTCAATTTCTTTCGCCTGATCCGGACCCTGCTTGAAAAGCTCTAAGGCTTTCAACACTAAGTCAGAATCGTCGGCGAACGATAAGGACGGAAGCACCAGAAGGAAAGCAAGCACTCTCATTGTTCTACTCGTGGCCTCTGCAAGCTCTCTCATTATTTGGTCTCCCATGACTCTTCAATGATAGCGATTCGCTTCAGCGATAGGTGTAAAGGAAATCACCAATCGCTGATTGTTACAAGTGGGCACAATCTGATGCGGGACGGTTTGTTTACCCGGCTTTTCTAAAAGGAGTTTTAGAACGGCCATAACGAGTAGGTACATTGGTTGAAGAGGCCTGACAAAAACGCAAAAGTGCAGGCAGCAAAGATACTACTCCTTGCCGCCTGCACATCCATTGACCTCGGAGTCTTCAGTCACTAACTCACGAGTGCAGTCGCCATCTTCGCCAGAGTAGCGTTCGGGACGTCCTGACCAACGGCGATCACTCCCTCCTGCAGTAAGACCGCACGAGTTTTGGCGGCCTTGCGTACCTCGATATACTCGTCGGGGTTTTGGAACTGATGTGTCTCGACAACAGTCAGGTCAGTCGCGCGTTCAGTCGACGGCGGCTGTTTGTCAAACCACTGCTGATCGCGATTGATAGCCGCGGAATACGTGCCTCCGGACGGCGAATGGACCACCGAAAAGAAGCCGCTGAGATCACGTGGCGCGACCGGCATGCCACAGAGGATGTCATCGGTCATTTCTGCGAGTTCACTTCGCTCATACCGTTTGGGCGTAACCCGAGAACCAAACTGCACAACGACGTCGTGGACAAAATGAGCGTCAGTCGTTGGCGATCCCAGTTCTTCAAACAAAATCAAAGGAACGAGGGTGAACAGAAAACGATGACTACCGTGGTAGCGAGCATCGTATTCGGCATTGTCCCAGCAGAACTCGAAGTCTGCCCTGTAGATGTAGTCAGCCTCTTTCCATTGGCGACTGTCATAATGCACATAGGACACCTCCCAGAACAGGTCGAGGGAGGCGGTGTGCATTTCCGCAAAACTTCGGGCCATCGGAATCAGTCTTTGCAGCCAGAAATGTGGTGCAAAACCCCGAGGCGTCTCATCAGTAACAAGATTCATAGTGCTACCTTTCTACACTACGAGTGCGGCCCCCAATTTAAGGGTTGGCCATTGTGGTGATACCTGCCGCTTGGCATAGGCAACTCGTACACGCTACGAGCGCTAAAGATGCCTCGATGAACATCCTTAACGCTCGCAGGCGTACGCAAAAGAAAAACTTTAAAGCGTAACCTTAGGTCAGCCTCTTCCCGAGTTTTAGATTTCGAAGCAGCCTAAACGAATAGTCGGAAATGGCAAGACAGCGCCCAACTGACACTTCTAAGCTGTCTGAAAAACTCTGTATTTTACATGCGAGCTGGAACGTTAGTTCAAACAATAACTGCGGGAGGAACTCAGACTCTTTCTCCTCGACAGTAGAACCAGAGCTTCCCCTGGAGCAAGCAGCTGCTGGTACAATCTTCATTTCACCC
>JAUIMJ010000242.1 GCA_030433295.1 bacterium
CTCGAAATACTCGCGAATTTCATTGGCCACATCGGCAAACGAAGGGCAATCTCTCAGGTCGTCCATAGAAATACCATGAACTTTCTCAGCAGCAGGGCTGATGGGTACTGATGGTTTTATCCGCCAGGTCTTTGAGGGGCTGTTTACCTGGATACCGCCTTGCACGCAGAGTTCAATGATTTGATCGCGCTCCGGTTTGATCCCCGTGGTTTCTACGTCAAAGATAAGTATTTCTGCCATGCTCACTCACCATAATTGTCATTGAGGGTATGCCCCGGGTGTGGCTGCATCGAGAATGCAATAATGCTGAAGTTGCTCCATGGAAAAAAGCGAACTTTCATGCCAGCCCAGACATTCTGTCTCCGGGTCAAAATCGTCATCTCTATCGATAGCGTCTGGTGAGAAAATGAGCAAGATGCTGCCGAGGCCCGGATATGCAGTGGAAAGCTCCACGGTAGCCAGTCCACCATGCGAAGTCGCATACTGTAATATCAGCCCGTCGAGAGCAGCGGGCGGCGAAAACGTATGAGCGGTATAGCTGTCGCTGCTGATGTTCAGAGATTCGTTTCTCGCCAGTAGGCTGGCTTCGACGGTATCCTGCTGCAGTTCCGTTCCGCCGTTTGTCAGGTAGGTAATGGATGGTAGTGAGGTCCGCAGTTCGCTCAGGGGCGTGCTGGCATAGCCGCAGCTTCCTTGGGCCTGCTCAAAGCTGGCGTAGAGGCGATGTTCATTCTGATCGCACACTCGTGCAAAACTTAGCGTTCTTTTGTCCTTTAGCCAGAAAAGGAGTATTTCCTGAATGCTTCGTGGTCGCTTGAAGAACTCATAAAGTGTTCTTTGGGTGTTTAAATCGTCCCCGGGCTTATCAGACCACGGAATGTATTGAAAAATCATATGCTGCCTCAGAGTTTTGCCGAATGAATTGAGTGTGCTGTGTCCGCAAACAATCCCTGCTGGCGGCACATCTTAGCGTGGTAATCGTTTGAAGTGATAGAATTGTTGCCTGGGCGCGCTTGTCTGCCAATCTCTCCCTGCGGGCAGATGCCTTGCTCCCGGTGTTAGCCGGGCTGCCTGGACAAATGATTGACGCAAACACTTCGGCATCTCATACTTACGTACCTGTGTATGTGTCTGGCCGGAACCTCGTCCGACGCCGGTGCTAATTATCACTTCAGGCAGATGGAATGTAATGAGTTCAAACGCCACTGAGTCGGAAGATATGGGCGGCAGGGTATCCCCGCTTTCATTGTTTTTTAAAATAGTATTCGCTTTTTTCGCCGTCGTGCTGCTCGCGGCTCTTTCGGGCTACTTTGGTGGTACGCTCGTGCCTGTAGAGCAACAGTTCAAGTCATCAATCAGTGCGATTGGCTCCCCGATCGGTACGATAATTCGAAAAAAACCGGAATTCTTCCCGGAGTTCCTCGATGCCTATCGCATGGAGCGTCAGGGGGAAGGTGAGCGGGCGGAACTCAGACGAGCTGAAATTTTGCAGAGCCTTATCGGGATGCACTTCAAGCAGGCGGAAGACAAGGCGGTTATCGCATACGCAGCTCTGTATCTCGAATATCTGGAAGCCGTGAATGCCGGGGATCATATGGATTGCTTTTATGCGGTGTTTTCCCAGAAGGGCAAGGCGGAGTATTCAATCATTGCGGTGCTGCAGAAAAACGGCTTGCTGCCAAAGCTGAACGATATACAGGCAGAGCTCATATCTTCAGCCCTGTCGAAGCCGCAAATGATTCCTGACTCCAAGCGCGCTCAGCCGCTGGTCAGCCAGATTGCCTCGTCTATCGACGTTGTGCATCAGCGATTTTTTGTCAGGTTGAATTCTAAGGGTTTGCGCCGCGAAGACCAGGAGGAAGGGTGCAGCGCTCAGATTGCTTTCTACAAGAACATTCTTGCGCTCCCGCCAAAAGAGGCGAGCCTCGTGTTACGCTTTCTTTTGTTCTAAAGCATTTTTTAAAACGCGCAGTTTAATAAATCGCACAGTTTAATAAAAAGCACAGAGCAAAAACATGCTCAGGACCTCGGCGCCTTCGCAAATCACTCCACTGGCCTGAGCCGCGTGCTCTTTGCGAAACTCCTTCAGAGGAGTGAACTTCCGGCTCAGGACGATACCCACTCCCACGATAGCAAGAACGGCGAGCAGCTTTAGTTTTATCACTGCCAGAGTAAACAACAAAGGCGCACCGATTCCCAAAACGGAGCGGAGCGAGGCAAACGGCAGTTGTTCAGAATTTGTCGCTGAGAGTCGCGAGTACAGATACGCCAGGCGTCCCATCATAGGAGCAAAGAGTGCTGCAAGCCACCAGTCCAGGCCAAGTGCGAGGAGGAGAGCGGTCTTCATCATGATGCTGAACACGAGAAATACGGTGGTCTGTATGGATGCTGCCTCGACATCGGCGAATTTGAGCAGGGCTGCGCAATCCTTGTAATACAGGCCGGCCGTGAGGCCCGTTGAGGCGGCGACGGCGAAGACGGTATGCAGGGGCCAGCCCACGGTCACGTAGGCGAGATAGCCGAGCAGAACGGAGACCGCTCCGGTGCACAATCCTACCAGGGGAAGAAGCAAGAGGGAGTCGCGGTATTCGTCATCGCCGGGAATGTGCTCCGCCATGGAAAGAATGGTGAGATAGAACCGTGACGTGCGTATTGTCTTGATTGGCAGCGATGAATCCATGGGAAGGGCTAATCTCCATAAAGCTGTTTGGACCGGCCCAGCCGTGCTGAAGCCAATCTACGTTGTTTTTTAGACTGGAGGCTGGAAAAGATTTGATACCTTGTTTCGTCGGATTGCTCAATCTCAGCCTGTAAGGCTGCTGATCTGGTAGTTAAATTCTCTCTGTATTTTACCCGGGATAGAGCCAGCTTAAATATATGCTTTCCGGTAGTGAAAGGATTGTTGAGCTCGCTCGACTCAGCGTCAGCGCTGTGCTTTCCTTGCTTCCTGAGAATCAGAAGTATTGGGGGAAACCGGAGTGCGAGCGATGCATTAGTATCGCTGGGATTCATGGTCTGCACAGGCAAAGTGGCGTGAAGCCGGTAAGCGAGGTGATGATGAAAACGTTTCGAGGAATTGTGGCCAGTCCTACTGAGGGGCGAAAAGGAGTTTTTTCGACTCCGGCGGCCCGGATTGCAGGAAGCCTGATGCTACTTTCTGCGCTGTCCATCGGCTCCGCGCCCTATGTCCTTCCTTGTGTCCTTCCTTGTGTTTGGGCCGAGTCCGCGGAGGCTATGAGAAAGGCGATAAAGAAAACAATTCCGGATGCCCGCAAGGAGATACTGACGCTGGGGGAAGCGGGCATACAACCGCAACCGCTAACAATTGATAAGCTCGATGCGTCGGTATTTTTTCTAAACACTACGAGAGAGAAAAAGCTTTCCCTCGAAATAGACTTCGGGAAAAACCGCGTCCATTGCTTGAGTCCAAACCTGGAGTTGGGCTCAGATGGGGTCATGCGCACCAGGCAGCCAATCGGCCCCAAAGATTTCGCGATCATGTGTTTCCCGGAGACCGGTGTCTATCCCTTTCGGGTGAGCGGTCTCGAGAAATCCGGACGTGTTAGCGAAGGGAGAGTGGTAATTGTAAAACCGGGTACAGGGAAATGAGATTCAACGACTTGTTTTTTCTTCTCGGACTGCGGCGTGTTACCGCGCTTAGCGCCCTGCTAGCCTTACTTTTCCTGAGTGCATGTGGTCCCAGAGCTACCGTCCACCCCGGTTTTGATCCCGGTGCCTCTCGCTTAGTTGCGGTGCTTCCGCTCAAAGAGGACGGGGTGATCGCCCGCGAACGCTCCAGTGCTTTGTATAAGGAACTCATTTCTGAGTTGCGAAACTCGGGTTTTGTCGTGCTTGAGCCTGAAGTTCTTACCTTCTCGAGCACCAAGGATTTCAGTACGGAGTTGGCTGGTTTATCTGAGCGCTTTGGCGTGGGAATAATCGCGCAGCTTGAGGTGGCTTCTCATTCAGAGAATGATTTTTTTCTGGGATACTACAACACGCTCGCCGGACATTTACGTCTTCATAATCCTTCAGGCGTAGTGACCGTGGAAGTCGAACATCGAGAGTCTCAGCGTGGTGGATTGCTCTTTCAGTCGGGACAGATAGTCCAGGGGATCAGCGAACAGCTCGCCAATTCCCGGGGCGAGAATACTGATTTGCTGGTGTCGCGCTTTATTCGCACGGTAGTGCGGAAGCTCCCCAGGGTGCGAGGTCTGGAGTCAGACATCGAAGTTTTGCAGGCGACGGTCACGAAGCCCGAGGTGAAACTCCTTGAAGATGAAGTCGCCCAGATTTGTGTGCGGGGAAGTGTTAATTCCATTGCAAGCGTGTCTTTTGACGGACAGAGCGCAGGTCTAAGAGAGGTTACGCCCGGCTACTACTGTACGATCTTACGCGTAAAAGAGTTTGTGGAGCGGGGGGCCAGGGCGCATGTCGAGTTGAGGACTCCTTTCGGGTCTTCACGACGAGAGTCGTTTAGTTTAGCCATGTAATACTTCAGTATTCCCGGTAGGACGTGTAGAAATGAAAAGCAAGAACATCGCTATAATCGGGTATTTGTATCTCAGTCTTACGGCATGCTTTTCCGGCGTGTACTCGCATACCCTTGAATTTAATCCTCGGGAATCCTTGCGAGTTGCCGTACTTCCCTTTGTTCGCGTTGATGAAGAGGGGGAAGTGCTTCAGGCGGAATCAGGTCTTGCTGTTGATCAGGTGCCGCTGCTGTCCTCAGAGTTGGCTGATACGCCGGAAGACTATATTCGAAAGCTCGTACAGAGCGATTTGAACGAGGGGCCACTCGACCCTCTGTCCCCATACCTTGTCGATACTGAATTACCGCACCATGGTTTCGGGCTACCCGATGGTCGCTTTGACTATCGAAAAATTTACGAAACTCCGGCGAGCCAGCTCTGTGTGCATTTTCTCGATTGTGACGCGGTGCTTTTGGGACGGATTTTCAAGTGGGAAAGAGCCTATTATGGCGTACAAAGTGTGAATGCCGTTGGGATTGAGCTTACCTTGTTGGCAGCGGACGGGGACCAGGTATTGTTCTCCTCCCGGGGCGAAGATTATGACTCGCGAGGTCTTAGCAAAGGCCCGACGGGGTATACCTCTGCGGTTCTGGAGCCTATCAAGGGACTGGACTCTCAAATCATTCTGGATCTTTCTGAACGAGTGATTAGCAAAATGCTTTCACCACTGAAGGTACCGGGCGGGACTAATACACCGAAGACGCCGCCGCCGGCTATTTATGCCACATCCCATGATGGGGCGGGTGGCACGCTTACCCGAACAAAGCCTCTAGTACTTCTCATGTATGCTTCAGCCGGCGCACGTGCATCTTTCTCTATTGGAAACGCAGTACGTTCGATCCCGATGGAAGAACACAGTCCCGGACATTACTATGGGGAATATCACCCTTTACCGAGCGATCATTTCTCGCAGCAGGAAGTAAGCTTTTTTGTCGAGGACGGACACGGGCGGGTGACCAGCAGGGTGGCTTCGCGAGAGCCGGTAAGCCTGCTGCCTGCCCCCTGATGGCCAGGCTTGTCCCTGTTCGGATGGAACTACTATTTCATTTGTGAAAAAGTGCATTAAAAGTAGGACCTTAGGAATTCTACGAACGTCGGATTTGCGCTCTCAAAAACAAGGGTGTATTTCCCTTCATGAAGCCGGAAATACGCCAATCGACTAATGTGGTCTCTCGGCTGTTCCTCACTTCCCTGCAGAATACAGCTTCGGGTATTTTTCTCCGGGTATCTTCTTGGGAAACTAAGGTGTCTTTTCAGGAGCGAGCTTTCTTTTTGTTGTGTCCTTATATTGTTTTGTTTTGGAAAGTGATCATGAAACCTACATCCCTTATTGCCTCAGTCATCTCACTGCTCGCAGCAGGAATTCTTTTTCCTTTGAGTGCGGCGGCAGTTCCGACGCTGTTTTGCAACAGCGGTCCGGGGATTAATCTGGTTTCCACCGGCTGTATCTCCGGTGAGTCCCGCCATTACCCGAATGGTGGCGATGGCGTCTACAGCAATGCCGGCGGAGGAGATCCGGAAAGTTCTGTTGAGCAGGCAATTCTGGATGCGACCGGAACCGCGGTTGATCTTACGTTGTACGGAAAAAGTGATGACAACCCGACTCTTTTTCTTTTTACGCCTAATTCTGGTGGCTCCCTGATTCTTTCACAAGACGGTAGCTGGAAAGTTTTGGATGGCACCTTGATTTCATATATTACGGTCAAGGCAGCGAATTCCTTCGCGCTGTTCCAAATCAGTCCTGCAAGTTCTATGGGTATTTATTCAACCCTCGGGATTCTCAACAATGGTGGAAGTCAGCCCACCGTCTCTCACATTTCCTTCTGGACTGCGCCGGGCTCGGGAACGCAGGTGCCCGAGCCAGCAAGTTCGCTTTTGGTGCTTGCAGGCCTGGGCTATCTGTCGCAGCGTCGCAAACGAAGCTAAATAGTCGGAAATATCTTCCCGTATTTAATTGCCTGAAATTTCCCCTCAGGTCTGTTCTGTGATTTCGGTGGCTTAGGTCGCCTTGCTTCTTTTCAATGCCTCAATGCCTTGCGATATCTTCCTCAGTGCGACATGATTTCAGCGCGTCGCTTTCGGGCGTTTGTGCATTCCCATTACCCATAGGAAGGAACCATGAAACGAATCGCTCTTATTCTGGTGTCACTCAGTCTCCTTGTCTTTTCATCTGCCTGTAACAGCTCCGGTGGAGGAGTTGAAGACCTCAGCGATGCCCAGAATGACGAACGAGTAGGGAGGGATATCACTCGTTGCGGTGTCGAAGAGGTGTCCGAAGACGTAATCACCGCCGTGAATGACATGCTTGCCGAATCTCCGACGTCCCGCCTCGCAAGAGATACGGGGAGCGTCAATGTCCCGGTTGTCTTTCATGTTATTGCCTCGGGCGAATCGGAAGCCGAGGGGAACATTTCAGACGGAATCATCGCTGAGCAGATACGCATTCTCAATGAGTCTTTTAATGGGGGCTCGGGCGCAACTGCTACACCTTTTGTCTTCACCCTTGTAGAAACCACAAGAACAATTAGCCCCCAACTCACAGCTATGAACATCGGGTC
>JAUIMJ010000243.1 GCA_030433295.1 bacterium
CTTCGATTTTGCTGAGTTTTGTTTTGTCTGCCTCGGCCTGCTGCGCTGACACCACTTCGGCGTGCGTGCTGGTGAGGATTAACATGAATGCGCAGAGCACCTTTACGCGCAGGGCGTATTTCGCACGTAAGAACTGGAATTTCATCTGATGTACCCTTCCGGAGTGAGTTTTGTTTTTCGGCCGCACGTGCAGCCAAAACCTGTACACTGATTCTGTGTATGTCTTTTTACTTTGTTCTACTCGGGTATTCAGCTTTCAAGGAGAGTCTCTTGGGGAAAACCGGATAAGAAAATCTAGTAGTAATCGTATAGGGATTCCAGGAGGAGTTAAAGCACGTCGACCCAAAAAAATACAAATATAGATGAGGGCAATTCTATCTATTGATCTGATTTATGGTCAAAGCAGGTTGACACTACTCTTTTAAATGCCAGTTCGTCTAAGAAATGCCGAACAAATTCCGCAAGTAAAAAACTTATCCACTGTATTGGAACTGCTGACAGAAAGAACAGGAAGCGATGCGCAGTAAATCAGTAGGGAATGCAAGAGGTGTGCGAAACCTAAAACAATGCCTGCAGCAGGGCTATTTCTTAAGAAATTGCCGGATCCTTGCCCATTAAAGAGGCGTTTTCCCACCTTCGCGGTTTCGGGCAGCCTCTTAAACAATAAAATTATGCGTAAGCCAAGCAAAAACTGAATTTAGCTGAGATTAAAATGCACTATAAGCTATTTGAATCAGTAATGTGCCTTGCATAGGTCAGATTAATTTCGCTAAGCTTTTACGTATGGATAGGTTTCCCCTAAAAAACATTTACTGAGTTTTTTTGTTCTTTGACGCGCGACATACGCGTAGAACATTTTCTGTTCCTTTTGACTTTACCGACTAAAATTATCGGTAAGGTGGCGAGGAACAGAAGCAGTGATTTAGAAAAGGTTTTTTCTACTGTCTTCTGATATTCTTTTCTTTCTGCTTTCCCAGACTTTATACACTCCTGTAGGCACACTCGTTTCGACATCGTGTGAAGTTGAGCACGTGTGAGGATAACCACCTGCATGGATTGCGCTTGTTCTCCGGGGTTTCACCCGAGCTACGCACTCCACGAAGGTGCTTACCCGAGGATGTAGGGAACTTCATGCCGAACTGTGTGACTTGCGGTTTTGCCACGAGCAAAGCGGTAAGCGCACAGGGACTGGTCCTGAGTGTCCAAGGGTCTTCGGAAGTCCGCAGAAAGGGCCATGCACACACCACCTTTGCGTCTTGAGGACGCTTCTCAGAATGAATCACAACTTGTTAGCCAGGGATGCGCCTAAAGGGTGTTTCTGCCTTTTAGGCGCGTTCTTGCAGCTACGTCAGTTGCAGGATTCTTCTCGAGAAGTTCCTTAGTTCCTCAACCGAAAGGATGGTTAACCATGGCTACCAAGCTAGCTAGTGCTGACAAGCGCTTACGGCGACGGAAGGATTCCGTTCCCACTCTGGGAATGGAGTTTGACCTCAAACCGAAAATAACGGTCGCGAGTGAAGTGGACCCCAACTGGCGCATCATCGTCGCAGGGGTCACCCGTCCGGCGGTTCCGCTGGTGCTCAACATCGTTGGCGATCAGCCGATGGCGCTCGGCTCTTGTGCGTTCGTGAAAGACCAGAACGGTCGAGTCGTCGCGGTGAGCAATCACCACGTGGTCGAAGGCTCGGATCGTCTGGAACTCGTCATGCCTGGTGAAGACGGCGAAGTTCTGGACGCGGTTGTCATCGGCCTGGATCTCGACAACGACCTGTCCGTCATCGGACCTCCGGCAGGGGAATCCTGGCCGGATGATCTTCCGACGCTCGACATGGCCGTTGATTTTGACGACCAGAAGGATGTTGGTTCGGATCTCGTTGCCATCGGAAACCCCTTTGGCATCACGAACCTCTGCTCCTACGGAAACGTCTGCGGCATCAAGAGCGACGTCGTCAATCCCGGCGGACATGAAGTTCCGGATCTGCTGGTCGTTGACCAGCTGATAAATCCGGGCAATTCCGGAGGTCCGACGACTAACCGCGAGGGGAACATTGTTGGCTTCAACACCTTCATTGCTACCAGCGGGATGGGACTCGGATTTGCGGTCCCCGGCAAGCTCGCTCGCGCGTTGCTGTCGGATCTTCCGGACGGTCTGGCTTCGGCCGAGATTATTCCGGGATTGCGCATCCTCAACACCATGCAGGGCGTCGTCGTTCGTGCGGTTGCCGCAGGTCGCAAGTCGCCCGGTTACCGTGAGAATCTGATCCCTCTCACGCGACCGGTGCCCCATAAGGCAATCGACGACCGACTCAAGGGACGCTTCTGGAACCTGGTCGATCTTCAGACCACCAGCAACGCCGAATACGTCGCAGCCCACCAGAAGACCTTTGGTGCGCGGACGAATATCGAAGAAGTCCATTTCCTCGAGCAGATCGACGGAGAGGACGTCTTCTCGGCGGAACAGGCCGTGACCCTGCTGCGCAAGTACTCACCGGAGCAGAAAGCAAACTTCCTCTTCCGTGAAGGTGCGCGTGGCAACATCGGACGTCCGATGGATCTGCCCGTTGCGGCCGGTCTTTCCGAGCTTCCCGTCGGATAATTGAAACTCGATCTCCTGATCGAGGTTGGGGTTTGCTGTCTTCCACGCTCAGGGGGCAGCAGTTAAGGTGTTTTCACTGCTTCTGCTGCCCCCGCCCCAAATATCGGGAGTGTCGTACGCTCCACAGTAGTACCGGTGAAGGCTTACGCTTCGCCTTATTGTAGCTGAAACGAAAGTTTCAGATTGCTCATTGAAATACGAATATGGTCAGTCGGGGAATACTGTACGGTTTTGCCGAATGCGGGGCTCTTGAGTCGCTTACGAGCGATTGAAGCGTCTCGCCTTTCGGCACCAAAAGCGGCCAGTCGACACCGCTTTTTTCACCGACGCATTGCCTTCGGCAAGTGATGCGTCTCAATCTCTGATCGGAGGATCGCCATGAATAAGAAGAAGGAACGTTCAGATGGCATGACTCTCGTGCGAGCAATGGTTCATCGCTACCCGGCGTTGACTCAGCAAATCGCCATGGAGTCCGGCGCTTCACCTGAACAGTGGGATCTCATTGAAGACGAGTGCGATGTTCGCGCTCTGACGCCCGCTGCGACCTTTGTCTGGATCTACGGCAAGATGGCTCTCGCCATGATCCTGGCACCCTTCGCTGGAATCGCCCTTTTGCTTCGTATGGGATGCATCGGCTTGAGCAGCCTCGCAACCTACGTCAAATCGGTACCAGCCTACGGCGCCATGCGCTTCCTGCCAGCTCCGATCGCACAGCGTCTCTGGTGGACGACGCAACCGATGCACGCCTCCTACTACAAGATGCGCAAGTTCCCGGAATGGGAGGAACAAATTATGCGTATGTGGGGCTGGCGTCAGGGAGCACGTCCGCGGACCCGAGGCTTTGGCGGTTGGGTGATGGCAGCTGTGGCAGGATTCGTTTTCTTGCCAGTGAGTCTGCTGTTGTCCGTGTTTGAGTTTGCAGGATTCATGATTGAGTTCGCTTCCTGCATGCTCTCTACCGCACTGGGCTTCGCTGTTCGTGGGCTCTTTCCGCCCGAGATGAATGCGATGACGGAATTCTTCGTCCAGCCCTTCGGCTTGAAGTTGGATGAATTCCGTCGCACGGAGAAAAAGAGAAACGAACTCATCGCGATGTAGTCACCTGCATCGATGAGCCGTTTTTAACGAGGTGGTTGACTCGGGGGTGCTTGCAAAAGCTTGCACCCCACTGAGCAAGGTTTTCGAACATCCCCGACGACCACCCACTTTTTTTGTGGCCTGGGTGTTCTATCGAGGTAAGTCAGATTGCCTGGATAGATATATCTAAGCTTGCAAAATCCCAGAGGTCTGGGATGTGGGTTTCGTTCTTTCTCATTTTTTCTTTTGGGAATCTTTTTGAGCATTCATTGCTCATACACTTTTGTATTCACCGTCTGAACTGTTTCTAACAGCGAACGGTGAATGTGGAAGGCATCAGTGCAGGGACAATACACCCTGCATTGCTTTTATTGTTATTTATTGGTTTTGGGATCCGGTCCCTGCAGGTGAGCCCCGGCGGCGCATCGATATTTGTCGATGCACTGACCTCGTGTTCGTCTTTACGCTATCAGTCTGAGAGAGTGTTTTTCTCAGTGATGGTTTGTTTGCTAACCGGTTCCTCCCTGTCACCGCCGATGTGGCTATCGGGCGAGCTTTGCGCTCTCTCGACAGCTAAATCTGTGGTCTGTTTCTGGATTTGCCTTTGGGTGAATCCAGGAGCGAGGGAAACTCCGCTTCTTCAGCTCCTCGCCTTGTAGTACCCACCCAATCACTACAGGTGAAACCTATCCATCCATTAGCCTTCGGGCTTCCTTGCGAGTTGGAGCAGCGGAATTTCCAGGATCACGGGGAGCGTCTCCCCGATAAATCGATTTATGTGTCAGGACGGTGTGTCGTATGACTCATTCGACTCATTGTTTTGCGTTTTGTGTAAGGTTCAATCTCTCTGGCCAGAGAAAATCCTGTCTCTTTTCGAAAGGAGAAGACCTATGGCTGAAAGGAATAAACGACGTCGTCGGCCAGGGCCGAATGACGAACGCGTTCCTGCGTCTCCCCGAGAGGGTCCGACGATGAACGCGGCAGCTATGCCGCAGATGAACATGGGGAGCCAGAACGCGCCCTATGTTCCTCAGATGAGTCCGCTTCAGCGGACCCAGGGCTTAATCCTCATGGAGGGCCTCGGGGAAGTTGCTTTAGAAGCGGCGATCCTCGCGTTTGCGGGCTCGGTTGGTGCTTTCACCTTCGAAGCTTTGGTGTCGTCTTCTGAGAAACTCCTCGAATTCATTGCCGGCATGGCGTTCGGCGGTGGACCCACGGAGGAGCAGAAATCGGCGGCGAAGAATGCCGAGCTGTCCGATGGACAGAAGAAGGCGTTGGAGATGGTGAAGCAGCAGATCAAAGCTGCGAAAACCCAGATGCCTTTCATGTTGGCAGGTGCACCGCAGGGTATGCCAAGTGGCTTTGTGAACATGGGTGCGCCCATGATGAACATGCCTCAGCCGCAGGCCCAGCCGGCGTCTCGCGATCGTTACGAAGACGAGTACGATGATGATGACGATTATGAGGATGAACGTCCTCGTCGTCGGAGTCGCCGTCGTCGTGACGATGATGATGATGAGATGGATGACGACTTTGAGAACATGTCCGATCGGCAGTACCGACGGGCACTCGAGAAGCGTCAGCGAAAGGTCGAAAAGCGCACCGAGGCGATTGGTGCCAAACTTTCGACCCTTATCATCGTCTCTCTCTGTCTGTCTCCGATCCTCGGTTGTGTGATGAACACCTGGGGACCGAGTCTTCTCAACTGGACCTGGGAGAAGTGCGAATACGTGCTTCGAATCCCTGGTATCTCGTACGTGTACGAGCTGGAAGAGGAGGAAAAGCAGGCTGAAGAGGCTCGCAAGAAGAGCGTCGAACAGCAGGCTGCCGACGTCGAAGCCCTGATTAAAGCTCGCGAAGCTGGTGATACAGCCGCAGAAGCTCGGATCATGGTTGAGATGCAAGGTACCTCCATCGATGCCTACTACGCGTCCAAAGAGTACGCCGCCAAGAAGAAAGAGAAGGCGGATATCGAAGAACGCTTTGGTCGCAAGTCGGCAGAAGATGAGAGCCCTGAGGTGAAAGCTCCGGCGAAAGATGACAGTAATACGTCGTCTGAAACCGAGCCTGCGCCGAAGAAGGAAGCCGCCTCGGATCCTCCCAAAGAGCCCGAGGTCAAAGAGAGCGAAAACGACGGGTAATCACTGTGTTTGACCGTCAGCGTTTCGTCACCCGGAGGTTTTGGTCGGTGTGTTCTTGTAATCAAGCACGCCAACCTGGTTATGGTACACACCGTCCTGACCTCCCATTTTCCGAATATGGGGGTACCTTCACCGCGCATTCGCGGAGTAGTTTTTCTCTTTATCCAGAGAACCCCCATAGTAAAGTCCCATGTAGAATGAGTTGTTGGGTTCTACGTGGTGCTAACATCATCCCGGCATCGCGAGTTTGTTTGCGAGCTGCCATTACCGTAGTGAGTTACACATGTTTATAGAAATAGTACCGGTTTTTAGAGGTTTGATGTTAAACGAATTACCAACAAAAGAAGATTGTATGAAAGAGTAATCTGCCTCTGGGCCGGAGATACTTCTCTGGCCGAGAGAGCAGTCTCGGTATTTTGTTTTTTTCTTTGTTTCAAAGAAGCCCTGCATATACCGTGCATCTCTGCTGGTACGGGAATGCGATGTTTGTGTACTGATATTCGTATATAGACGTTAGCGTACAACAGGAAGCCGCGATACGGCTGTGTTATCTGAAACTCCTGATCTCCTCAGCGAGGGACATCGTTGATGTCTGACCATAGCCTGGAGGGTGAACATGCTCGCTCTCCGGGTACTTCGCCCTCCGGGCTGTGGTCGGATACAACAAATACACTCCTCTCAGGAAAGGAGAGACTATGTCTCAGAATAACGCAAACTCGGGGCAAAATCAGTCTGCGCCGGGAGGAATCTTGTCGATTCTCTCTCTTTTTGCACTGATTTTCGCTCCCTTCATCTGGATCTATCAGGGTGTTACCAGGGTTCTCGCCGATGGTCGCAACGCAGCGCGAGGCGGCACCTGGTCATTCTCGAAGTGGATCGTGTGGTTTTCCGTTGACAGTCTGATGTACGTGCTGAGCCTCGGCTTTCTCTTCTTCGTTCCACTACCGTGTTTCGGCCCGCTTTCAAGGGCGTATACCGGTGGGTACTCGAGGGGAAGAAAAAAGTTCGGCTTTAGCGGGTATGACCGCTGGTGCCTCGTTGGCTGGCTCGTCGTTACCGGCTGGCTGGTGCACCTGGTTGGAAAAGCCAACGGGCGTCTCGAAGAGCATCTGGGATTTACGGTCAACGAGTCTACGTTGGCCTGGATCTGGCTGGGCGTGATTATCTTCACGTTCATCGTGCTCATCGAGGATTTCCCTAAGGAGCGAATGATTCGTCTGACGCTCTTTGGTTGCCTGGCGGGAATGATTATCGCCTTCGACTTTCTACTGCGTG
>JAUIMJ010000244.1 GCA_030433295.1 bacterium
ATCGCGTTAACGACGAGTATCGTGTGCGATATCGCGACGGCGGGCGCTGGCGGGTAATCGTGTTGCCAGGCCTGGTAGGTCATCCAGGCTAACATGGCGAAAATAGCCCAGATAAATAGTCGGATATCTAAGATACTCTCGCGATGATTTCATTTCAGTACCTCAGTCAGGGTAATCACCGGAGCCCCCACCCTAAGTAACCCTGTAAAAGAGTTTCTGGCAATTCGAGTATTACCCTCCTTATCCGGGCTCAATGCCTGGCTTCTCTGGATAGCCTGTACCTGCTTCACCTGCTCCTGCAGGCTCTGTCGCGAGCTCAAAATTGATGCGATTTCATCGAAGGGTAGAGCTTCAGCCGGCTGAGACGTGAAGAGAATGGCGTCCTCCGACGCGAGTTCAAGAGATATGAGATCCACGAGAACCTGCGCATTTGCCCCGATGAAGCGCTGCAACACACCATCCTGACCGCTCTCACTACGTGCCGGACCTGCCTCGAAAAGCTCGAGCACCCGCCCCTCACGACAGGCATACACACCGTAAGAGCCGACTCGTGCGATACTGCATCGAGAGCCGGCAAAGCAACTCAAAAATCCGGTTGCACCGACTTTTCCACCAGCTCCCATCTTGTGTGCGTAGGAATATACATCCGCATTCGCGGATTTTATTCCCCGTCGTACGATTGCCGTAGCTCTTGGAACATCATCTTCGGTTGGCGCAGCCTCAAGCGAGGACAAAACGCCTGCGAGCGCTGATGATGCAGACATTTGGGCGGCAATCTGGGACGTCAGACTTCCGCGAGCACCTTCGAGGCAACAGAGTACAAAAGGATGGTCATCGCAGTTCAGTGAATACGCACTGCGTTTCCAATACGGCCTGGCGTCCGAGGCCACTTCCCTGGCATTGCATTCCGAGAGGAAGTCCTCAGGTCCTTCCGCTTCAGCGAGGGCGAACTGATACGGTATGGGGGTGCCAGTCTGCATAAAGAGCTCCAATGCCCTCCAAATCAGCGGGAACGAGAGACAAGCTTCTTCGGCTCACCCGCTGTGGCGCAGGCACCGAATTAGGAGAAGCCGTTAACCGCGACAACAATAAAAGGATAGCAGTATTCAGCGAAGAGACCGAAGGCCAGCGTGCCAACGGTTGCCGTGGCAAGCGCAATGGTCGGCCCTGCGCCAATACTTTTCTCCGGGGCCCAATCAAGGGTTCTTTCCCCTTTGAAGTAGAGCACGACTACGACTCGCAGATAGTAGTAAAGCGAAACCACTGAATTCAAAGCCGCAATGATAGCCAGTCCTGTGTACCCTGCGGTAACCGCAGACTTAAAGAGATAGAACTTCCCGACAAAACCAGCGAGCGGGGGGATACCGGCCAGAGAAAAAAGAGACACGGTCAACACCAGTGAGATGAAGGGGTGTGACCAGCCAAGTCCATGCAGCGAGTCGATAGAATCATTCTCGTACTGCGCCTCACTTCCCGAGGTGACAACGATAACGGCTCCGAAGGAGGCGACAGTCATTAGGGAATAACTCAACATGTAGAACAGAGTGGCTTCAACTCCGCCGGCATCTCCCATGGAGATGAAACCAATCAGGGCATATCCGGCGTGGGCGATACTTGAATAGGCAAGCATCCTCTTAATGCTTGTCTGGCGTAGGGCGACGATGTTCCCCACCGTCATTGTGATTATGGATATTGTCCAGAGCAGCGCAGCCCAATCTGCCTGAATGCTGCCAAAGCACACCGACATAACGCGCAGGAAACTACCGAAGGCGGCCACTTTGACGACCACGGCCATGAAGCCGGTAATCGAAACAGGCGCTCCCTGATAGACATCCGGTGACCACACATGGAAGGGCACGAGGCTTACTTTAAAACCGAAGCCAAAGACGAGGAGCCCGATTCCCAGGAGAAGCATTGGCGTGGCGCTCGTGACGCTTTCTGCAATTTCAGGGATGCTCAGCGTCCCGCAGGCACCGTACACCATGGCCATGCCGTAGAGCAGAAACGCCGAGCTGAAGGCACCAAAGAGAAAATACTTCAGAGCACCTTCAGAACTTGCGCGCTCTTTTCGAGCAGAGCCGCATAAGACGTAAACACTCACGGAAAGCAGTTCAAAGCCAATAAAGAGTACAATGAGGTTCGCTGCGGAAACCATAACCATACCGCCGCAGGCTGCAAGCAGTATGAGCATGTCAATATCGCTGGACGTTCTGACATTCTGTTTGGCGAGATAGCGATGGTTGAGTACGAAGGTCGCCGCAGTCCCGAACAATATCAGCGTGTAGAAGAACAAAGAATAGCCGTCGAGGTAGACCAGGTCATTCATCGTCGTTTCAGCAACGAAATACTGCGGTATGGCAAATCCCCAGGCGCCGAACACCGCGGCTAATAACCAGACGAGGCGGTCGCACTTAAAGAAAAGATCCCAGCACAACATTCCGAACCCTACTGAGAGCAGCAGGATGAATGGCATGGCCGCAAAAACGGTAAATTCACTCATGAGTTTAATCCTCGGGGGTTTTTCTTGGCGTCTACGGTCTGCAGCGTCTCTGGGGACGAGGTAGTGTCCCCTTTGTCTACGGCTGCGGAGGCCCGTTTTGAAGGAGTAATATATTCGATTGTTTTCTTGCTTGCGGGCTCCAGGTCACTGAGGATGGTTTGTGGAAACAGCCCGATGACAAATACCAGCACCAGCAGGGGTGCGAACACAATTCCCTCGCGCAGGTTAAGGTCACTGAGATCTCCGTTTTTATCTTCATCTATCGGGCCGAACATAACGCGGCGATAGAGGGAAAGCATATACATGGCACCAAGCACGACCCCGCTCACGGCAAAGGCAGCCAGAACCCAGTCAAACTTAAAGGCGCCGAGGAGTATCAGGAACTCGCCAACGAAACCATTGGTCAGTGGAAGACCAATGGAGCTAAGAGTAAAGACCAGATAGACAAAGGCGAACTTCGGCATTACCGAGACCACCCCACCGTAGTTACTGATTTCCCGGGTGTGTTTACGGTCATAGAGAACCCCGACAATGAAGAAGAGCGCAGCGGTTGAGACACCGTGGTTAATCATCTGAAGGACAGAGCCCTGCAGTCCCTGCAGGTTCATTGCCGCAAACCCAAGAACACAGAAGCCAAGGTGGCTGACCGAGGAATAGGCTACCAGTTTCTTAATGTCTGTTTGCACCCAGGCGACCAGTGCACCGTAGACAATGCCCACTACTCCCAGGAAGCCAAGCACCCAGGCTGTTTCCACGACCGCATTCGGGAAGACAGGAACACCAAAACGAATCAGTCCATACAGTCCCATCTTCAGCAAGACCCCTGCGAGGATCACGGAACCGCCCGTTGGCGCCTCAACGTGCGCATCAGGTAACCAGGTGTGCAGCGGAAACAGAGGGATCTTAATAGCAAACGCCAGGGCAAATGCCGCGTAGAGGCTTAGCTCCTGTCCGTCTGAGAGCGCCAGTCGCATCCAATCCCCGAGAAAGAAGCTGTAGCTCCCAAACTGCTGATTATGTGTCCAGGCAAGATACACCATGGCAACGAGCATCAGCAGACTGCCAAACGCCGTGTAAAGAACGAACTTCAGCGCCGCATATATCTTGCGGGAACCACCCCAGATTCCGATGAGGAAATACATGGGAACCAGCATTAACTCCCAGAACAGGTAAAAACTAAGCCCGTCCAGCGCGACAAAGGTGCCGAGCATTCCAACCTCAAGGAGGAGCAGGCAACTGAGATACGCGCGCTTTTTCTCGTGTATGCTCGGCGAGGCGAAAAGAACCAGGGTCGTTAGAAATGTCGTAAGCACGATAAGCCAGAGGCTGATGCCGTCAATGCCAAAGGTAAAAGAGGCGCCAAAGGTGTCCAGCCACGGTGCATCAAAGCCAAACTGAAACGCTGATGTTGTAGCGTCATACTGCTTCAGGAGCACGAGTGAGATGGCAAAGCTCAACAGGCTGGAGAATAGCGACACATTCCGCGCAAGAGAGTCCCTTTTCTCGGGAACCAGCGTCAAAAGAGCAATTCCAAAAAACGGACTCACTACGAGAAGTGGCAGTAAGTAGCTCCCCTGCATTTGTAATTCTATTGGCGACATTCGAAAGCCTCGTGGGTCAAATGGTACACTATCCGGATGGGCTGCATGCCCTACCCCGTATCACCTAAAAAACTTCTACTCGAACGCTCAGAGCAGAATCCAAAACAACAAAGACGCAATAAGGCCAAAGACCATAAACAACATATAGCCTGCGATGCGTCCGCTGTGGGCGCGGCGAGCAAGCTCACCGTTCGCTGCGACAAAGAAGCCGGTTCCGTTTACCGTTCCATCGATGAACAGACGATCGATGATGCGAAATGCGATGTTTGAAATGCCGGTAAGTGGACGGATAATCACCGCGGCATAGAGCTCGTCAATTCGCCATTTATCGGAAAGGAATGCGTAGAGCTTCGGCGCGCTTTTTGCCGTCTGACTCGCGATCTGCGGTTTTACAAGATAGACAAAGGCAGCGAGGCTGACTCCGAGAACCGCAACCCCCATGGATACGAGTTCGAGCAGATGGTAGGTGTGATTTTCTGCAAGCTTCGCGTGTCCGACCAGCATATCCGCCCTGCCCCATGGCGCGATGAACTGTATGAGCGTCTCGCCGAAAAGAATACCAAATATCAACGAAGGCACTGCCAGGATGATGAGCGGGAGTGTCATGGTCCATGGACTCTCATGTGCCTCATGATGCCCGCGGTACTCACCAAAGAACGTAAGTACCAGGGACCTGGTCATATAGAATGCAGTGAGAAATGCGGTAAGCAGTCCGAAGCCCCACAATACATGGCTGAGCGGCATGCCGGCGACATCGATGCCAGCAGCAGATCCCGGGTTTGAGTAGACTGACCAGAGGATTGAGTCCTTGGAGAAGAAACCCGAGCCGTAGGGCAGGCCGGCGATAGCGTATGTGGCGAAGGCGTAGGTGAGAAACGTCCACTTCATAGGCTTTCTCAGGCCACCGAATTTTCTCATGTCCTGCTCGTGATGGCAGCCGACAATCACAGAACCCGCGCCCATAAAAAGGCAGGCTTTAAAAAAGGCGTGGGTCACGACGTGGTAAATGCCGTTAGAAAAGGCTCCGGCGCCGAGTGCCATAAACATATAGCCAAGCTGGCTGACCGTAGAATAGGCAAGTACCTTCTTGATGTCGTTCTGAACCAGCGCGATGGTCGCCGCAACAAAGGCCGTACAGGTCCCGATTACGGAAATAACCAGCAGCGTATTAGGTGCCGAGAGATACAGCATAGACAGGCGCGTTACCATATACACACCCGCGGTCACCATGGTTGCCGCGTGGATGAGTGCTGAAACGGGGGTTGGCCCGGCCATAGCGTCGGGCAACCAGACGAAGAGCGGGATTTGCGCACTTTTCCCCACGGCACCGATGAACAACAATATCGCAGCAGCTTCAATGAGGTAGGGCGGCATGAGGCCGACGTTTGCCTGGATGTCGGTAAAATTGAGTGAGCCAAGCTGCCAGAAAAGAATGAATATCCCGAGCAGCAGACCGGCGTCCCCTATCCTGTTTACCACGAAGGCTTTCTGTCCGGCGTTGGCATTTGGCATCTCTTTATACCAGAAGCCAATCAGCAGATACGAGCAAAGCCCTACACCTTCCCAACCGATAAACATCATCAGAAGGTTCTCTCCCAACACCAGAAGAAGCATGGAGAAAAGAAAGAGATTGAGGTAGCAGAAGAACCGTGGACGACTGTCGTCGTGATCCATGTAGCCAATGGCATACAGGTGAATGAGGGAGCCCACGCCCGTGACCACCAGGGTCATGACTCCCGACAAATTATCCATGGTGAGAGCAAAGGCCACACTGAATGAACCGACCGACATCCACTCCCAGGCGGTGAAGCGAACTGATGACGCCCCTTCTATGAGTTCCGAAAAGATGAGTAAGGAAGCGACGAAACTACCAGCAGAAAAAATCGTTGCCACCCAGCCGCTCTGCCAGTGCCTGTCTTTTGACTGTCCGAGGGATGCACCCAGAAAGATCGCCCCGATAAGCGGCAGCAAGGGGATAGCAAAAATCCCCATCTTCTCAATTTCCAGGGCCTGCTCCACTACAGCGGATGTTGTTGGAAGGTTGTTCATGCGATCAATCCGTTAAATCAATGTTCCTCAGTGCCCATTCAGTCCCGGTTCCCGTGCAGTCTTAGTCGCTGTACGGTTCCGGGCGAATGCTCTCTTTATCCCTGCAGGTCGTGAACGTCCTCGGTTTCAATGGAGTAAAAATTGCGAAATACCGTCATGATGATGGCCAGGCCGACACTGGCTTCAGCCGCGGCAACCGCCATAACGAAAAACACGTACACCTGACCGTCAACCTGTCCGTACTCACGAGAGAGAGTGACGAAACTCAGGTTAACTGCGTTGAGCATAAGCTCAATACACATAAAAATTACTATCGTGTTCTTACGAAGCAGAACTCCCAGTGTTCCGATTCCGAACATTATCGCACTTAGCGAAAGATAGGCTTCTGTTAACGACATTGTTTTTGCCTTTGTTACGTTAGTCCCCTCGCGGGGTGTTCACGACTCTTATTCTTTTTCCTGCCCCGCGTGCTTCTTCTGCATCGCCGAAAGCCCCCTTCCCGGCTGAAGCGGTCGGGGTGCTTCGTACGCCAGAGCGACGGCACCAATGATTGCTGCGAGCAGCAACAGCGCTGCGAGCTGAAAAGGAAACAGATACTTTTCGATGAGAACCAGGCCGATAGCTTTGGGGTCCCCGGTGAACCCGCCTTTTGCTGCGGCAAGAGAATCTGAAAGCTCTGCCGGGTTACCGCTAAAGGTAAGCACCGTCTTTACGAGGATTCCGATGAAGCACAATGCCAGCAGGGTCAGTACGGCATTGCGGGCCTTGTTTTCGGCGAGGTCACTGGTGTTGTCCAATCCGAGGAGCATGATCACGAATACTACAAGAACCATAATCGCCCCGGCGTATATCAATATCTGCAAGGCGGCGAGAAAGTC
>JAUIMJ010000245.1 GCA_030433295.1 bacterium
GCATCATCACCAGTGTGATGGAAGCAATAGCCTTCGGACTTGAGTTTGACCGCGTGATGCTCATGGTTTCCGACTCCGGAGAGACCACACTCCAGGGCAAAATGGCGCTGGGTGAATCCTTCGGTATCGACCCAACTCGGTTTAGCCGAGCAATTCTCGACGAGTCACACGATGCTCACCCTGACTCAAACGCGTTTACGATTCGTTCTGTTGAGATGTACGGAGACCCGGTATTCGAAGACGGATGGCCCTTTCTCGCCATTCCTATCGGGCAAAACGCAAACCCGATCGGGGTGATCTATGCCGACATACTGCAGAGCTCATCAAAGAGCAAAGACGGACTGAACGAGAGAACCCAGCTCGCTGCGAATGTGCTGGCTGACCTCCTTGACCAGGCGTTGCTCATCAACGGCTAGTGTACGACTAGCCGAATTTGCCCTTTTAAACCCTCTTAGATCGCCTCCTGTTAATCCCACTTTTCCTAGTTCTGAGGATTTGGGGCTAAGGATTTGGGTGATCTAATCTCTACGTTCCTGCAGGTATCCTGCGCTATTCGAATATAAGTCTGAAGCATTCTCAGGAGAACCCCTGAGTGGTGGATTTCAGGTATGGCGCTGTCGGGAGAGCAGTGTCTTTGACAACTCCAAAAAGAGAAGAAGTATGCGTAAGAAGATATCTGTTTTCCTACTGGCATTGATGTGTGCGACCACGAATACCCATGCGTCGCAGGACCCGGATGCAGGAAATCCTGATCATCCGGACATCAATCTGGACGCCTGTGTTCTAGGCTGCGTGTCGGAAATGAGTGAGTGCGAACAGCAGTATCAGGCGCAATTGGATAGCTGTGAGGAACTCGACAACGACATCGCACTGTATTCCTGCTACTTCTTTGTTCACCAGCAGTACAACTACGGCAGCAAATGTACGTACGACGCTATGCTCTGCGGCATGGAGTGCGGCAGGCTCTACCCTGAGGAGTGGGACCCCTACGAGGAAGAAGAGGAAGATGAAACAGATGCTCCTCCCGTTCCTGAGCTAAGTGAGGATGATTATCCGCCCGAACCTACGCCGGAACCTGAGCCGACACCAACGCCGACGCCTACACCAACTCCGTCACGAGAGGACATTCCAGATCCCTTTGAGGACTTCCCGGATCCCTCTGATTACCTCGACGATGACGAGGAGCAACAGGGATTAAGCGAACATAGTATGGATGACTACAGCTATTAGTCCTTCTAACAAGAGACGGTTTAGAAAAAAGCTTAGAATCAATTAGCAAAGACACTGCATGGGATCATCGCCCATATCCGGTGCAGCGCTTGAGGCGATATACGACTCGACTCGAGCGCTCTCCCACTCGTGCTCGTGGTTCCATGATTGCCAGGCATATCGCCACTCGTTCCAGCCGATGTTCAGGTGCTTTGCATAGATGCCGTTCTGCGATAGCAGCTTTCCTATTTTGCGACCCGTCATGCAGGCCTTGCTGTAGCAATAGAGAATGAGTTCTTTCTCGTCACCGAGAGCCCGAAACTCCTCCAACATCCGCTCCGTCTCCTCGTATGCTGCGGTGTCCGGATCCGCGTAGGCCGCCACATTCACCGCTCCGATAATGTGGGCTTTGGAAAACTCCATCGGGCTTCGCACGTCTACCAGTTGGAAGGAGGTATCCCCCGCATCCATGCGCTTTCGCAAACCATGCGGACTCACCATCACGGCGTTTTCCATCGCGTAATAAAGCTGCATCAATTCCTGCACATCTTTCATGCGAATCACCACTATCTCTGGAGTTATAGAAATCCGCGTTCCTCTCTGAAGCTTTCGCGGCTGATTTCGGTATGTTACACCAAAGCAGACAATGATAAAATCGGCCGCAGAGAAAAAGGCTACTCGACAGGCTCCTCTGGCATCATAGGCTATGAGTAGTCGTAGGCTTCCATCTGCCAATTCCATTGTTTTGGGAAGCCCCTTGAGACACCAGGGCAGGCAGGCAAGTACGACCAGAACGTTTCAAATCCGTCGATTCTTTTAGGGATATCCATTATGAGACCTGCTCACATGTCATTTTTCCGTCTGGCCCCGAGAAAAAACCTCAGCGCATTTGCTCTTGCGGCCCTGCTTGCCACTCTGCTTGCCGGTTGTGCCGTAGGTAGCGACGACGGAGACGATACCTCGGGCGATACCCCTGACGGCGGAGAGGCGGTCTTCAGTGTTACCGCAACGACCAGCGACCGTGGCGTCGCCACCGCAAGTTTTGCGCTTGCCGAAGGCACGACCAAGTTCGGCGTGACGGCCTCGGTAACGGACGATGACCTGATGCTTCGATTCACCGACATCCTGAGCGGAACCGGTATCGACTACCTCAATCCGGGAAGAACGGAAGTATCATTTGCCGATTCCTTCAGCCGATTTGTGAAGGCCGCTAGCGTTCCTTCCAGAGATGTGGATCCAAGAGTTGTGGACACGGAGCGTTTTACCGTTTCTGTGGAAGTTATTGATGACCTGGGAGCGGACGTTGTCGGTGAAGAGGTCACTTTTAATATCTTCAGCAAGGCTGACCCGGGCTTTAACAGTGGTCGTATGCGCATTAACCTGTTCTACGTTGGCGATGTGGGGCAGGACCAGGTAACCAAGGACGTGGTCATGGATGCCCTTAACGAGTTCCGTGCCATTTACTCCGCGGAAACGGCGATTGACCTGGAGATCCAACAGATTGATATTGATGGCCCTGTCGTGCTTCCCCTTCCTATAGATGGGAGCGATTTCTATCGTTCTGCCTCCTCAGGAACAATCTTCCCCTCGGTTAATGTTTTTATCGGAGGTGACATAGCAGGCGGCGCAGGATCAATTCTCGGAATCTCGGCAGATATCCCCGGCCCTTTCCATCCCTCGGAAAGAAGCGGTGTCGCGGTGAGCTTCTTTACCGGCGCGGGGCCCGATGGGATTTACAGCTCTGAAGAGGTGCGAATTCTCGGGGAAACGATCGCTCATGAAACCGGTCATTACATTGGCTTGTTCCATCCCGTTGATTTTTCTGGAAGTACCGTTATCGCTGTGGACCCTCTTGATGACACTGACACCTGTTCGTTCATCACCGAGTGCGTTAGCAATAATGATCTGATTACAAACCTCATGTTTACCAGCCCCGTGCGGGATGGAGACGGCGGCTTTGTTCGACAAAATCAGCTTACCGGTCAGCAAAGCGCTGTAGCGAATCGCTACATCGTTACCGATTAGCCTGGACTCTGCTCTGACCGGCCAGGAGATACCTGCTCGGGTTTGTAGTACAGCTCTGCAGGTACATCCGAACGAAATCCCCCTCAGGGATTGAGGGATTGTCACCAGCGTTTTGTGAAGGCAATATACCCCGGACTTGTTTATTGTGGCGCTCAGATTGTAGGAGCTATCCTTGTTAGAAGAGTTTTTAAGCTGGATTGCTCAGGATGATGGATTCTACGTCCATGTAGCGGTATTTGCTCTGCTCATACTCGGCGGTCTCGGCTTCCCCATCCCGGAAGACATTCCGCTTGCGCTCGGTGGTGCCGCTGCGGCTAAGGGCATCGTAAGCCTGCCGAAAGTCTTCCTGACCTGCTACGTCGGCGTTCTGGTCGCCGACCAGTTTCTCTTCCTCGTTGGCTATTACTTTGGCAAACCGATACTCAATGCCAGTACAAAATCCCGCTTCCTTCCCTCAGTAACCGAGGAGAAAATTGAGGAGTTACGTGAGGGGCTCAGGAAGAGGCGCCTCTTATATATCTTTATCGGCCGGCATCTGTTCCCCGTTCGCAGTGCTACGTTTCTTACCGCCGGAGCCCTCCGCATTCCCTATCTGGAGTTTCTCATCTCAGATGCAATAGCCGCGGTGATCAGTGTGAGCATCGTCGTTGCAATTGGCTACTTCCTTGGGGAACGCCTTACCGAGGAATTTCTGGATTCCGTACTCCATAATGCGGGCTTCTATATCACGATAATTCTGATACTTGCCTCCCTGCTTTTCTGGGTTCGTCGAGCGCGAAAACGCAGAGAGGCGGAAGCCGCAACGACTGATTCCGCATTGGAGTCAGACGGCGCAGCCTCATCCCCGGAAGCTCGATAATTCTCTAGCGCACAGACGCAAGTCCGAACCAAAGAAACGTCCCTGGTCCTAATGAAGAGAAGCCGAATGGCGTTGCCCTATGAGCTTCGTCAAGGCCTGCGCAAAAACCAGGCGCAAACTCTCAGCCTGCTCCTCGATAAGGCCAAGCGAGGTCTTAATCAAAGCTTCGTAATGTTCCTTTTTTGACTTTCCGGCGTGGTAGATAACCGCCTCCCGGATCTCAAGTTCCTCTATGAGCTGCTCTAAGGTCGGAAGCCAGATAAACGTGGCGCGCAGCTCGTGAGGACTAAGACCGCGAGGATCAACAAGGATAGATACCCTGTTGCTATCATTGCGGTAGAGAACTTCATCTCCGATCTCCGGCTCCCAAATCAGGCCAGAGCGTTCGAGTTGTATGGCGACATCGACGTATGAATTCATCAACATAAGCAAACCGTAGAAAACATAACCCTTACGTTTATACACTCCCCTAAAAAAACAGGGGACAGAGCAACAAACGCAAACACTCCAAAACGCTTTTCAATACCTTTCGCAATACCAACAAGACTGAGTCTAAGGTCCCCGCGGCTGTTCCGCAAGAAAATTTACCGGTAGAGCAAGGGAAACAATATTTAACAGCCTGAACTGCCTCCGTTTTTTCAGGAGAAACAGAGGAGAAAAAGAAGAGAAAAAGAGGAGAAAAAGGGGCCAGCATAGCTTCACAGGAATCTCTGCAGGGTATCAGATAGCGGGCTCAGGAGAGCAGCACTCTGATCCACGGGAGCAACGGCAGGCGCTCACGGCAAAAGCGACTCCTATCAGTGGTCCGACAAAGTATATCCAGATATCCGCTAGCTGTCCGCTCACCAATGCAGGGGCAAGGGATCTCGCCGGGTTCATCGAGGCTCCGGAAACAGGGCCTGCAAAAAGCGCTTCTAATCCAACGACTGAGCCAATGGCGATACCCGCCGTGATCCCTTTCTCCTTTGCGCCGGTGGCCACGTTAAGAATGGTAAACATCAGGATAAAGCTCAGTACTATTTCAAAGCCAAGGGACTGCCCGGCAGTACCGGATGGAATAGTGGCACCGAGCGTGGGGTGAGCCCCCATAAGAATTCGAATGAGGCCGCTGGCAGCCAATGCTCCGACGGTCTGACTTAGCATGTAAGGCGCGACATCACGGCCGGGAAAACGACGGGACAACCAGAATCCAAGAGTAACCGCCGGATTAATATGTGCCCCGGAAATGTCCCCTATCGAATAAATCATCGACATAACAACGAGACCAAAGGTAAGAGCGATTCCAATATGGGAAACGGTACCACCATTCAGATCATTCACGACAATCGCCCCGGTCCCGGCGAATACCAGCACAAAGGTTCCAATTGCTTCGGCAAGATATCTGTTCATGAAAGCTCCATTAATTTTGAGCCAACACCATTTACGATTTACGTCCGGCTACTACCAGTGAAGGGGTTGGAATGACATAGCGTCCCCCCTTCTTAAATCTTTCTATATCCGAGAAGATCTGCTCCTTGATTTTCGATTTCACCTCCGCTGCCTGGAGATCAATGGTGCCTCCTATGCGAGTTCCGGCTTGCACCGCGGTGAAAAAATCATCAGGGGTCGCAACATTCCAGAAAGAATCAACCTGCACAATCTCCACCTCTTCGAATCCGTTTTTGATGAGAAAGTCCCTGCAATAATCAGAATCCGAGAATGTAAAAATATCCTGTGCGGGCGGAATAACAGAGAGATCTGCGTGTTCACGTATCGCATCAAACATCAGCGAAAGACCGGGGGATTCTCCGGGCGGAAGCCAGTTGCTAAAAATCAGAGTGCCTCCTGCACGAAGAATTCGGCGCCCCTCAAGCACTGTCTCCTGCTGCCCGGCAACATGCAGCAGAAGGAAGTTCATGGTAACGACATCATACCGTCTATCGGGAATGCTCATATTTTCAGCATCTTCGACAAAGAAAGTAATGTCCCCATAGTTTTCGGATGCGATTTGCACCATCTGTTGCGAATAATCACAACCCTGCACCTGAGCACCCCGGGCCCTCGCGGCCTCGCATAAATGCCCGGGACCGCAACCACAGTCGAGAAGCTCCTTGCCCTCCAGGGGGCCGGCACAATCGAGAATTGCGTCTATTGCCTGCCCGGAAACCAAACCCCAGGTGGTGTCATATCGTGAGGCCTTGCTCTCCCATGCCTCGCGCTCAAACTCTTTAAAATCGGAAGACACGTTTCCCACAGCTACCTCCGTGTTCTATGAAACCAACAAGTCGCGGCCTCTCTCAGTTCGCTTCGCGCAAAAGAGAGACAATGTCACTATGGTTTTTCTTCTGCGCATAATCAATAGCCGTCTTACCCTCAGAATCCCGGGCAGCGACATTAGCTCCCTTTTTTAGAAGCAGGCTGACCACTTCTTTTCTTCCATTCTCCGAAGCTCGCATAAGTGCAGTAACATTATGTGGCGTCGCAGCAGTAGTCCGGTTTGCGAAGGAGGCATTTACGTCGGCGCCTTTCTCCAGAAAGAAGGTAACGAGTTCCATCTTTCCGGAACCACAGACACCTATGAATGGGGACACACCAAAGCTATTCGGCAGATTCACGTCAGCGCCTTTCTCTACGAGACTACGAACTATCTCCTTACGATCCCGCATGAGCGCATAGATCAATGGAGTATTTCCGTATGCACTCTTTCCATTTGGGTCAGCGCCCAGCTCGAGGAGTAATCGTACGGTCTCAGCCGAGGAAGCTTCCGCCGCAACCGCAAGAAGCTTACATACTGAGTGCGTACCGCACTCCGGATTCAGGTCAGCACCTGCGGAAACAGCAGATGTAATCGACGCGTGGTCATTTGCTCGCACCGCGACGTACAAATCTGACTGAGGATCTGCCGCGGCGAATGCGGGGCACAGCATCATACAGTACAGGAACGACAG
>JAUIMJ010000246.1 GCA_030433295.1 bacterium
CACGCTGCAAGAAGATCATCGACCACATGGGCGGAAAGATGATTGAGTCAAAGGACAGTCTCCCGGATACTGTCGACCTCAGCGCACTGATAGAAGCCTTGCACGCTCAACTGCCGCTCGAACAGCACAAGCGTCTCAGCGTCAGCCTGCCCCGAGACGGGCAAAGCATCGTGGCTCCCAGAGAGATGCTGCTGAGTGCACTGAAGGAGATGCTAAAGAACGCATTTGATGCCAGCGATAGCTCCGGCTCAGTTCATCTCGAAATTTGCGAGAAGAACAAGGCTACCTTCTTTTACGTCGAAGACAAGGGCCATGGAATCTCCGACGCGGATCTGCCTCATGTTGTCGAGCCATTTTTCACGACGAAAGATCCGGGCAAAGGCATGGGGCTTGGCTGTTTCATTGTCGATTTATGCGCACGCAGTATGGAAGGTGAGTTCTCTATCTCTGCGCTCCCGGGCAAGGGGACTACGGCCTTGCTTAAGATCCCCAATAGGACGGCACCCCGAGGGAGGAAGCAGCATGCAGGATAATGTACAAGCCGCTGAGAAAGCGCCGATCTTAATCGTCGACGACGATGACATGCTGCGCAGCACCCTGGTAAAGGCCTTTTCGCGCCGGGGACACGATGTTGAGCAGGCCGCTTCTGTGGACTCAGCCCTTGAGATATGCGATCGCTTTCGGCCGCAATGGGTACTTGTGGACCTTCGTATGCCGGGACATCTGGGCACGGAACTTATCAAGGTTCTTAAGGAGCGCTACGACGATGCATTAAGAATTGTCGTACTTACCGGCTACGGTAGTATCGCGACCGCCATCCAGGCAATGCGGCTGGGGGCCCATAACTACCTCACCAAACCGACTGACGTCGATTCAATATTGAAGAGCTTTTCCGATCAGGAGGAAGAGGTATCTGTCAGCGGTGTCGCTCCCCTTTCTCTCTCCGACGTCGAGTGGGAGCATATTCAGAAAGTCTTACGAGACTGCGACGGAAATATCTCCCATGCGGCAAAACAGCTGGGAATCCACAGGCGATCTCTGCAGCGCAAGCTCAATCGCTCCAATTCCGATGTGGAAAACCTTTGGAACGAAGATGAAGCCTGAGCAGGCGGGAAACTGAATCAGGCGAACTTGACGAGAACGGCACCCAGCACGATCAAGACCACTCCCTGCATTTTTCGCAGGGTAAGCTCCTCCTTGAGAAGAACGACTCCCAGCATTGCCGCAAAGGGAATCGAAATTTCCCGCAGCGCAACGACATACGAAGCCTGACTGAGCTGCATGGCCCAGAGAACAAGAGCATAGGTGCCCAGACCAACTACACCTATTGCAGCAGCAAGACCGCTGTGCTCGACGAGGACCTGCTTAGTCTCCGCTTTCAATCTCAGCAAGAGCCACGGAAGCAGCACCAGCGGCGAGCCGATGTTCAGCAAACACACGTAGAAAAGAGGCGAGACATGCTCAACCGCCAGCTTGTCCACTATCGAGTATGCGGCTACCACCAGACCAACGAGTACCGCTGAGCGATACACCCTGTTAACGTCTGCGCTTGCTGAATGCTGAAACCCAATGCAGGCGGTTCCCGAAAAAATGCAAAGGACCCCAAGCACACCGATGAGGCTTACGACATCGATACCGAGCAGAATAGCGACGAGCGCCGTGCCTGCGATGCCTGTGCCTCGAGCAACGGGATAGACAATAGATAAGTCGCCAATCTCATATGATGCACCAAGCAAAAAAACATACAGGGCATGAACGACGCTGGTCACAAGAACAAAGAAAAGGGCAATCGCGCTTACGCCTTCTGTGTAGAAGCAATACAGAGTGTAGGGAAGCATGATCAGGCCGGTTAAAAACTGTGCCGACCAGATCAAGGCAATCGAGTTGGCGCTGGCCTTCTTGGCGTAGAAGTTCCAGAGTGCGTGAAATAGTGCCGAGGATATAACAAGCAGGAAAGCGAGATCGTTCATTGAAAGAAGCGAACCTTATTATTCTTCGAGTTGCTTTTTCATAACCCTGGCAACTTCCCGCTCGTGCGCGGCCTCGGAACGAGCCATATGACAGACCACGCTTTTGCGATCCTCTTCGGAGCGATTCTGATTAAATTTAAACTTACCTTCAATTCTGCGTATCGGAATGCGAAAGCCGACGATTGCCTTTAGCTCCGTCTCTATAACGTCCTCCATCTGGCTGGTATCCCAGGGATTTCCCAACTGCTTCTCCTGATAATGCACCAGATCCACTACCATCGGTCGAAGCTCCTCGGGCTCGTGAATAAGATGCGGGCAACCGTAGACATGGACCGCCGCATAGTTCCACGTCGGGACAGTCTTTTGATCGTGATACCAGGCCGGGGAGATGTACGCGTGGGGCCCCTGAAACACAATGAGCAGTTCGCTGTTATCATCCCAGCTTTTCCATTGCGGATTTGCCCGCGCCAGATGTCCAATCAGGCTGGCATTGTCCTTATCGTCTATTTCGATAAGAAACGGGATGTGCGTCGCCAGGGCTTTACCTTCACTCTGACTGAACATAATGCCAAAATTATAGGTCCGAATCAGCTCATAGAGCCTTTGTCGTTCTTCGACCTTAAACGAGCGGGGGTTGTACACGAGGACTCCTGAGGAAGCGCTAAGTAAATGAGTACATTAATTCACTAAATTACCTATCAATCAATGCGTATCCAATGTGCACACTGCTTTTCCTGCCACTTACACTTGAGTTTTGCTGCTAAGCGTGAGAATAAGCTCTGCAGTAATTATTAATCCCGACAGATGGCTACAGATTAGTCTTTCAGGGAAGTCAAGACTGTCTCAGGCTCGATTCAATAAACCAGTGAAACTGAAATACCAGTGTAACTGAGTGAGATTCGAAATTGAGTCGGTTCGGGTGAAAATCCCGCGCTGCCCCGCAACTGTGATGGTGACGAACGCTACCTAGGCAAGCCACTGACAAAGCATGAGAGTGCTTTGTTGGGAAGGCGTAGCAAGTAGGATGATCCAAAGCCAGGATAACTGATTTTCAAATCTCATCTGTTTATTTCCACCTCCGATGGGGAGGTAAAGGAGATGAGCATGCATACGTTCGTTCGTGTCGCTGCCTGCGCAGCGATTATCTGCCTCTTGCATCCTGCAACAGGTATTTCTGAAGAATCCCGAGAAAACCAAAACCCGGAACTTGTAATAACCGCAAATCGTTACCCTACTGCCCGTGAGCAGGTCGGTAGTAGCATCAGCGTCGTCGACGAAGATGAAATAGAAAAGCGGAAAACCACAACAGTACTCGAAACACTGAGGAGCCTCCCTGGTCTTGAAGTAGTGCAAAACGGTGGTCCGGGACGAACTGCGAGTATTTTTATTCGTGGCGCCGATTCAGACCACACACTCGTGTTAATCGATGGCATTCGCGCAAACGATAATACCAGCGGGCAATTTAACTTTGCCAACCTCAAGGCTGAGAATATTGAGCGAATCGAGGTGCTGCGCGGAGCTCAAAGCGTTCTCTACGGCTCAGAAGCAATTGGGGGTGTCATCAACATCATCACCAAGAAGGCCGACGAAGGACTAAACGTCAGTGGGTCCGCCGAGGGCGGCAGCTACGGGACGCAGCAGTATCGAAGCACCTTTGCCTGGGGCTCAGAGCACTTCCACACATCGACGACTGCCTCATACTTCGACACAGATGGCATCTCCAGTGCGGCCTCAAACCGTGGAAACCCTGAAGCTGACGCCTATGACAACTTCTCGATATCAAACAGAAGCGGTGTGCGTTTTCTCGACGATGGCACGGCCGACTTTACGCTTGGTTATTCAAATTCTCGCACTGAGCTCGATGGCTTTGAGTTCGGTGTCGGTGCGATAGATGACCCGAATGCGACACAAGAGGACGACAACATTTTTGCCTCTCTTGTGATTTCAAAAAGCATTTCCGAAACGCTTACGCCGAGCATTGAACTCGGTTTCGTTGACATTGACACCAAAGGCGTAGATCCGGATACGGAGTTCAATAACTTCACGATCGACGGCCAAACACAGTCGGTCACCACTAAAGTTGATGTCATCATGCCCTGGGAGGGAGTCCTCTCAATCGGGCACAGCTACGAAAACCGAAAGGGAGAAAACAAAGGAAGTTTTGACGAACGAAGGGATGTAAACTCCGTCTTCGGTCAGAAGCAGTACTCCTACGCGGAGAGGTTGTTCCTCACCGGCGGTGTTCGCTACGACCACGATTCGGATTTCGGGGATGAAACTACCTTTCGCCTCACAAGCGCCTACTTACTTCTCGAGACCGGAACTCGTTTCCATGCCAGCTACGGCACCGGATTCAAGGCCCCGTCGTTTAATGAGTTGTATTTTCCCAATTTTGGAAACCCGGATCTCGAGGCCGAAAAAAGCTGGGGGTATGACGTGGGGATAGAGCAGGAACTCATCGTGGACAGAGTCACGCTTGACGTCACTTTTTTCCACAACGAAATCGATGACCTGATTACATTCGATAGCACGACTTTTCTTGCCGCAAACATTGCGGAGTCGAAAGCTCTGGGAATCGAATCCACTCTGGCCCTGGAACTTCTTGAGTGGCTTGAAGGAAACCTCGCCTATACCTACACCGACTCAGAGAATAAAACGACCGGGGGAGTCTTGCCACGACGCCCGAGACACCGCGGATCTCTACAGTTGTTTGCCTCACCTCTTGAGGGGCTGGAAACTTCTACTACGCTCGTCGTAGTAAACAGTCGACGGGAAAGTGATGGCAACAAGATGGACAACTATGCCGTAGTAAACATGGCAGCGTCCTATGCCGTAAACCAACACATTGAGCCATTTGTCCGCATCGACAATCTGTTCGATGAAAGTTATGAGGAAATCAATGGATACGGAACTCCAGGATTTTCAGTGTATGCAGGAATTAAAGGTTCGCTGTAGCGCATACGTTCTGAGTATCCTCCTATTCTGCGCAAGCATTGCCCCGGCACTGGCTGAATCTCAGGATTCGGTCAGTACGGGCAATGTTCGCGTCGTATCCCTCGCACCCAGCATCACTGAGATTATCTTTGCCCTGAACGCCCAGAGCAATCTCGTTGGCGTGACCAGATTCTGTGATTTCCCCCCGGAAGCAGTAAAACTTCCAAAAATCGGTGGCCTGGTCGATCCAAATCTGGAAAGTATCCTCAGTGTTAAAGCCGACATTGTTCTTGGAATGCCCGAGCATACTGATATCGCTGCTGCTCTTTCGCGCTTCAATGTCAGGACGTCGCTCTATCGTCAGGGCTCTATACAGGAAATCATCGATTCCATCGTCGGCATCGGCACACTCATCGGCAGAGAGCAGGAGGCAAAAAAACTAACATCCAAGATTCAGGCTCATCTTGCCGCCCTCAGAGAGAGCGCAACGTCCACGGTACAACCCCGGGTCCTCGTCTCTGTAGGAGGGCACGTCAGGCCGGGTGCGCTTGACTCCATATACGCTGCCGGTCCGGGGACCCTCTATGATGAGCTACTTCGGATTGCCGGAGGGCGTAATGTCCTTCAATCCGGAACTGAATACGCGAAACTGTCCTCTGAGGGCTTGCTCGACTTAAACCCGGATGTGATCATCGACCTGGTACCTTCATCATTTGGCGCGAATCCGGAGGACAGACTGAAGAAAAGATCTGACACTATTCGAGCATGGAGCTCCCTCGAAAACCTCAAGGCAGTGCGGACCCAAAGGGTGTATGTACTGGACCAGGACTTCGTCGTGAATCCCGGACCGAGAACTATAAAAACGCTGGAGCTTTTCTCTGAGGCGATACGCCCCCAGGCAGGTGACTATGCTCAGCGCTGAGTCGGTATGCTACTCTCTTGACGGCAAAGCAATCCTCGATGGTATTTCTCTTACCCTGAGTCAGGACGACTTTGTTTCGATTGTCGGGCCAAATGGCGCCGGAAAGACAAGCCTGATTCGTTGCCTGCTTGGTTTGCTTCCCTTTCAAGGCAGTATCACCCTGCACGACAAAGATATCCGTGTGTGCTCACGTAAAGAAATTGCCCGGTGCATCGCCTACGTTCCGCAGGTCGTAGGATTGCTCCCGCAGGTTACGGTGGAAGAATTTGTTTCCGTTGGGCGATACGCACACAGCAGCTCGTTTTTCGGCCTTAGTAAAAACGATAGAGCGATAGTAGAACATAGCCTTACAATGACAGACTGCACTGAATTTAAAGGCAGGGTAATTTCCAGTCTTTCAGGTGGTGAGCGGCAGCGCATCCTGCTCGCTGCTGCGCTGGCCCAGGAACCAAAGCTCCTCATTCTCGATGAACCGACATCTCACCTGGACCCAAAGCATGAAACAGAGCTGTATCGCACTCTGAAGACCCTCCACACTGAGGAGGGAATTGGGATATGCATGATCAACCACGACATAAATTCCGCAAGTAATGTGAGCACACGAGTGCTTGCTCTGAACGATGGAAGGATCGCCTTTGATGGCTCAACAGATGAGTTTATGACGGAGGAAGTGCTACAGCGCCTCTACCAGACGAGCTTCTACATCCTGGAAGACACGGACAGCCGGCAAAAGTCGGCGATAGTAAGGTTCTGAGGATGAGATCGACTCTGTCGCCGACACTTCGAATAAGCATCCTCCTGGTAGTGTGCACCCTCAGCCTCCTGGCCGCGCCATTCATTGGTGCTTCGATGAAGTGGTCTGCATCAGAGCTTTTGTTCGGTGAAGGAACGGCACACGACATCTTCTGGAGAATCCGACTCCCCAGAGTCCTCCTTGGCTTCGTCGCGGGAGCGGCGCTGGGCGGCGCCGGCGTAGTCTTCCAGGCCTTGTTTCGAAACCCACTGGCCAGCCCATACACCTTTGGGGTGACCAGCGGCGCGTCTTTCGGTGCCGCACTGGCAATCATCGCCGGTTTCACCGGCTCCTTCGCCGGAGTCTACGGAATCACTCTTGGGGGAATGCTTGGTAGCCTTTTCGTTACCGTGCTGATCTATCTGGTTGCTGCCGGAAC
>JAUIMJ010000247.1 GCA_030433295.1 bacterium
TGGAGTACATATGTCACTGACCCGAGACGGTAGCAAGACCTACTCTCCGATGCCCTGGGGTACAGTCCCCAGTCACACCATAGGTTATCTTGTACATTGGCACCGTCGCGCCAACTTAAGTCTTTCGTTCCGAAGAACTCAGACCAACTCTTGTACCTATGGTGCTAGACCTTATCCGTGCTGAAGGGATAAGTGCTTTGCTTCGAGGTTCCACCCTCTAAGCGCCGCGTGTCGACTTTTGAATTCTCACAGCTAACCACAACCACCATACTAAGGCGGCTGCAGCCGTGCTGCTTACTTCAAGGGATACTGTCACAAGTGACCTAACCCTTCTACAAACCATTGATTCATCGTCTGTCGCATCGAAACCGTTTTCTAAATCCTCGAATACATACGCAAAGCCCCCGTACGCTAGGGACAGTGCTTCCCCCTGACCTTTGTTTAATCTGTTCTCTTTCACACAATAGGACGCAGTTGTTATCCTGCGCCGTATCCCCATCTACCGTTCGGCGTGATGTTTGTGTAGGATACCGTCATGCCACTTGTGTGAAATGTACTTGGAAAAAACAGGGTCAGAGTTAATGCAGGTGTCTAATCAAGACACGGTAAGAGGAAAGAAAAGGGTTAAGAATTGACATACGAATCCACGCCGGACCTGTATGCGTGAAAGCTCGTTTACACGAACGCTCAAACATACAGGCCCGAGGAGTAGAAGAGGTACACTCGTATCAGGACGCATCGTGCGCAATCCTTGCTAGTCTCTCTATACACTTCGTCGTTATTCTCTCAGGAGGTCGCCATACTCAACTTCTGTACTAAATGCTTACTAGAAGTGGGTATTCCGGAAATCTCAATAGTGCGCACTACGTAGCAACGCACCAATCAATCTCACCTGAATTATTAAAAAAACCTTATTTAAACCTTAAAAAGTGCTTCGCCTCCTTGTGCTGCACGCCGGATACCGACGAATACACCACGAGGAGGCTTTGGTCCTTCTTCCCGATACTCAATAAATTAAGGAACTTAGGCCAGCCACTCAGACACTGAATCTGGGGGCACGACCTGATGTACATGTTATGAATAAGCCGCCGAAAAGTGTGGGGTTTATTGCGAAGATCGGGCTGATTTTCTTAAGAAAAGCTCGTTATCGATACGACTCAAAAAGTGGCCGGAAACCGGAGGCAGCTCACTCAAGATCGATAACAAACATATGGGCAAGCTGCTTCCACTGCTCAATGGTCCAGCGCGGGGCAGGAATCTTCCAGCTTCTGAGTCGTGCCGGCTCGCTGTGGCGCAAAAACAGCTTCTCGTAGTCACGCACCCAATAGCCGGCAGAACCCTCAATACGCAGGGCGTATTCACCCATGTGAGCGTTTGCACCTTCGGCTGAACGATGCTGCTCCAGAACGATTATTCGCTTTCTGGCAACGCGAAACATCTCTTTTACCAGTTCATCTATTTCAGCAGGTTCTATGTAGAGCATGAAGGCACAGGCGACCAGAACATCGAAGGACTTGTCTTCGTAGTCACGAATGCTCGACGCCGGTGCGCAGAGCAGACGTACATTCTTGAAGCCGCGTTCTTTCAGCAGCGATGCACCTGACTCAATACAGCTTCGAGAGCTATCAATGCCAAGAAAGTCTACCTGCGGAAAATGCTTGGCAAGCACGCTGAGATTCTGAGCATACCCCGTTCCCAGCTCAAGGACGCTTGAGAAAGGATAGGCTGCGGCAAGCGCTTCAGCAAACTCTGCGCGCTCGGAACCTGCAATGGGGTCAAGAGGCCTGCGTCCGAGTTCCCTGAATTCTTCAATCTCAGCACGGTTCCAGAAATCCCGCCAAAAGGCAGCCCACAAAGGACGCCAGATCACCGGGGGGAGAAATGAGCGCAGGAACAAAAGCAGGCGTAGCATGAAGAATCAACACTTAATAAAACGTTTCTCCGGAGCATCTCCCAAACGGCATAGCGATACATGCTTTGAGCGCGGATGTAAGTCCGTGCGAGAAAGGAAAAAGAGCAGGGGTAGGATCCAATCCCAGCATAGCTATATGAAGACCGCTTCTCCTTGCATTAGCTCCACTTCTCCTGCATTCGCGCGAGGATTGATTCGGCGGTAAATCCGAATTTCTCTTTTAGCACTGATGCCGGTGCAGAGGCCCCGAATTGATCTATTCCGATAAGGAGCGTCTCTTCACTTGAACCACCGACAATCCCCTGCCAGCCGAAGGTGCTCGCCGCCTCTATAACCACTCGTTTTGCACCCGGCGCAAGAATCTGTTCGCGATAGGCAGCGTCCTGCTCAGCAAAAAGCTCGGTACAGAGCATGGAAACGACACGAACGTTCTTGCCACAGCCCTGCGCCACTTCCATAGCAAGGGCAAGCTCCGATCCCGATGCAAAGAGTACCAGCTCGGGTTCCCCGTCTGAGGCGAGCACCGTGTATGCGCCTCGCGCCACATCCTCGTTCTTAAAGCCGGCGTGTCGCTCAATCGCGGGCAGGCCCTGGCGCGTAAGGACAAGTGCAGAAGGACCCGAGGCACGACGCAAGGCCGAGGCGTAACTCATAGCAGTTTCAAGTGCATCAGCGGGGCGATAGACGTGAAGATTGGGGATAGCACGCATCATGGCGATATGTTCAATCGGCTGATGCGTCGGTCCGTCCTCACCGAGAAAAATACTATCGTGCGTATACACGTAAAGACAGCGCAGCTCGGAGAGTGCCGCAAGTCGAACCGCCGGTTTCATGTAGTCGAGGAAGCACAAGAATGTCGCTCCATACGGAATGAAACCGCCGTAATAAGCCAGTCCGTTCTGAATTGCACCCATGGCGTGCTCACGCACTCCGAAGCGAATATTTGCTCCTGCATACTCCCCTTTCTGAATATCGGAGGAATCGGCTATAAGCGTCAGGGTACTCGGCTCTAGATCCGCACTCCCACCAACAAGCGAGGGAACCGCGACAGCAGCCGACTGCAATACCTGCTGCGAGAGCTTCCGGCTGGCGACTCCTCCACCGTCGGGGAGATTTGCGAGGAGATCCTGTTCCAGTGAAGGGGCGATCTCCATATTGAGCTGCGCCTGCAGGTTTTTTTCTGTCTCAGGCTCTCGGCTTTTCCAATCGTGATACTGAGAGTTCCAGACGTCGTATTCCTTAGCGAGTTCTTCTGCCCTGGCGCTAAAAAGAGCTTTGGTTTCTGCTGGGACATGAAACGCTTTGTCGAGGGGCCATCCAAGATTCTTTTTAGCCGCCTCCATTTCGTCCGCACCAAGCGGGGCACCATGGACGCCCTCAGTATTTTGTTTATTGGGACTTCCCTTCCCGATAATGGTATGCGCAACTATGATGGTCGGCTGACCTTTATGCGCCTTTGCTTCTGAATACGCCGCATCAATCGCCTCTACATCATGGCCGTCAATGTCAATGACATGCCAACCGTAGGACTGATACCGCTGAGCAACGTTTTCCGTAAATGCCAGATCCGTATCACCTGCAATACTGATTTCGTTGTCGTCATATACCAAGACGAGATTATCGAGCCCCAGATGCCCTGCCAGCGACGAGGCTTCCCCGCTGACTCCCTCCATGAGGCAGCCGTCACCACAAAAACAGTATACGAGATGATCAAGCGGGTCGAAGGAGCCACGACCATAGCGGCCCTGCAAAATCTTCTGACCAAGCGCCATGCCGACGGCATTCGCAATCCCCTGTCCCAGAGGTCCCGTCGTCGTTTCCACTCCCGGAGTCATAAAGGACTCGGGGTGCCCGGGCGTCTTACTCTCCCACTGACGAAAAGACTGCAGATCGAGCACGCTCAGCTCATAGCCGGAGAGATGAAGCAGCGAGTAGAGAAACATGGAGCCGTGCCCGTTTGAAAGCACGAAGCGATCTCGAGCCATCCAGTCCAGATGCTTCGGGGAATGTCGCAGATGTCTCAACCAGAGCACTGCGCCGAGCTCCGCCATACCCATCGGCATACCCGGGTGGCCGGACTTTGCCTTCTCCACTCCTTCGGCGGAAAGAAATCGAATGGTGTTAGCGGCTATTGATATGTCTTTTGGCAAAACCGAACTCATGGATGCTTCCCTTCTCTGCGTCTCTAAGTGAAATTGCTATAGATTGGTACTACGTTAAGCCCGCATCGATCCAGCGATTGAGAGCAATCAGTTCAGACAAAATGACTGCCGGGATCGATCTACTCAAATCAGTATGTATCTGTACGGCGCCCCCTCACAAGAAAGCCCGCAAGCTACTGTTTTTACTACGACTTCCGCACCCGGGTCATACGTACCCGAAAAACTGGCGACCTGTTCGGGGAAAAGGCTTTTCCAGCTTGGCACGCAATTCGCATTAGAATACTCAACAACCAGCCACCACAGAGCGACTTGAGCACCCTGGGTGATTCAAATCGAACTGGTAAAAAGATTTCTCGGCTCAGGTGTCATGCCGCGTAAAGCTTTTTACAATTCCCAGACCGAAGATTGTCTTTTGATAATCTTCGGTTTTTTTTGTGCTTTTCACCATAATCGAGCCCCTATCGATGGTAAACAGCAAATGCAGAACAAACGTAGCTCGCACGCATGCTCAACCGAAAAAGAAAATCTCGTTTCCTGGCACATTGAGAACCGATTGCCCTTCCATTACGAAGCCCGCTAGGTTAAGAGAGGCTGGCCAGTATCCGGGGGATAGCCCGGAAAGATGCATTTGAGGCCCGAAACAGTAAAGGAGAGCTCTCGTTTGGCTCCGGGATCTTGCAGATAGGGAATCCCAGGGCCCGAATAGAATAAATTGACTGATGTGGACGTCGTAAGTCGATGCGAAGAAACGAAGAAACCGGAAAACTAGAAATCGGGGACGAAGCGCCCTTTTTTAGCCTTAAGGGAACCGATTCTAAGATCCACTCCCTTTCTGATTTCAATGGTGCCGCCGGCTTTGTCGTGCTTTTTACCAGTAACCATTGTCCCTACGCCCAGGCCTACGAACAGCGAATATCATCGCTCGCAAACCACTTTACCCCCGAAGGTATAGAGATGGTTGCCATCTGCTCGAACGATGCAGACTCCTATCCCGAAGACAATTTTGAGAACATGGTCAGCAAGAGTAAAGCTATGGACTTTGCCATCCCCTATCTGCAGGACGAGTCCCAGGATGTGGCACGAGCCTACAGTGCTGTCTGCACCCCGGAAGCCTTTCTCTTCGATGCGGATCGGCGTCTTTGCTATCGGGGACTCATCGATGACAACCACGAGGATGAGCAGGAAGTCTCCGAACACTACCTTGCCGATGCCATACGGAACCTGCTCGCGGGTAAGGCGCCCGAGCCAGCCGAGACTCATGCAATCGGCTGTTCGATTAAATGGAAAGCCTCCTGAGTTCGATTTGCGTCCCGGGTTCGATTTAAACCAACCGCAGGAAACGTGCTCCTGTGGAGCCCCTCCTGAGCCTGCCTTCTGAGCCGAATGGAGCCCCTGTCTCAGACCTCGAAAATTCCCTCGCGAGCCTCCTGACTTTAAGCTATATGTAGGTACATGGATTTGTATCGCTACTTTCACCCGCATCACAATCCGCGCCTGCGAAAGCACCCGCTGCGTCTTCAGGAGATCGGCGAACTTCAACTCGCCGCCAGCGAGCTGCAAAAAGCTATAGAACGAGCAGAAATTCGCAGTGCTAACTGCCCCCAGTCCCCCCTCTCAGCCGAACATTTCGCGGAACTTTCCCGAGCGATGGAATACGTGAGCGATACACTGGGAATTCTCACCCACGCACATCCGGGGGATGACCTGGCGACCATGAGAGAACTGATGCAGGAACGAGAAGAAGCTCCCGGATGGGAGAGCTGGGTTCGCCTGCTCAAACAACGCCTCGAACTGGTAACACAATACGACTGAGCAACACGCCAAGCCTGCCGAATAGATACCCCCTTGCCAACAAAGGCTCCAATAAGGAATCGTAGAGATCGAGTACGATCTGGTGGTGTCATATGCGATCTCGGCGTTAGATGTTGAATTACACCAGCCAAATTGAATACTCTTAACCTTCACCTCAAATAAAAGCGCCACCCGGCAAACAAACCGTATTACGCACAAAGAGAGATATGGCGAAAAACAAAAGCCCCCTGAGCATCCTTGATAAGACGCGGAGAAGACGACTAAATAATCGCCTGCGGACTCTGCGCGAGCGTGCGCAGTTGCTAGAAATAGAACTGCAAAGTTTTTCGACTATGTTCTATCGGGTCTGCATATTCGGCAGCGCCCGGATCAAACCGGATGATGAGACCTACAAGCTGACGTATGAGATAGCACAGAATCTTGGTGAACTTGGAATCGATGTTCTGACCGGAGGCGGACCGGGTCTCATGGAGGCCGCAAACAAAGGAGTGCTTGCAGGCAAAGCCCAATCCGGAAGTCGAAGTAAATCGTTTGGATTAACCATCGAGCTCAACGCCTTCGAAGAAGAGGGCAACGAGCACCTTGATATCAAACACCATCACAGAAGATTCTCATCCAGACTCGATGACTTCATGCGCCTGTCGCACGCAGTAATCGTCGTTCCCGGGGGAATTGGCACGCTGCTTGAGTTGTATTTCTCCTGGCAACTCCTACAGGTCGGGCACCTGCAGAGTCGTCCGATTATCCTCGTTGGCAAGGAGTTCTGGGGCGGACTGCTCGATTGGATGCACGAGCAACAGGAAGGAAATGGCCTTGTCAGTCCCGGTGACTTCAAATGGGTGACGATTGTCGACACTCCTGAGCAGGTCAGGGAAATAATCGACCCCCATCACAGTGCTTTTATCGAAGAGATGAAAAAGAACCCGCCAACTCCCTGATTCCTCGCGGATAACGGCATGGGAAACAGCGGGGAAACGGGAAAACAGACTGTGAATTCGCAGGGCTGCGCCGCCAGCTGAATACTGAGGGCGCAAACCGCCCTTTGTTTACTCTACTTCTCAGAAATGTTAAGGAAATACGCTTTCTTAACACAG
>JAUIMJ010000248.1 GCA_030433295.1 bacterium
TGCCCTTTTTTTTGTTTCATAGTAGCTCCACGAGAATCAGTACGTGCCTGGGGGGATCCGGCAGCAGTGTGTGGCACGGTGTTCGGCGGTATACGGCTGCGGTGATTAATCGGCAGGGTGGAGCGATGGAAACGATTTTTGCAATGGACTCAGTCTCGCTGCTGCGTGGGGGCGAACAACTACTGAGAAATGTTTCCTGGGAGATTTCTTCCGGGCAGCATTGGGCGCTCCTGGGTCCGAATGGCAGTGGTAAGTCCTTGTGCCTGCACCTCATGCTGGCCAATTTCTGGCCGACAAGCGGTACTATCAGCCTGCTGGGGCATCAGCTTGGTAGCTATGATGTTCGGGAGATACGCAAGCAGATCGGATGGATTAATGAGCCATTGCGGATGCGCTGTTGTGAACTGGAGCTGAGTGTTGAGGAGGTCGTTGCCAATACGGCATCCGAAGTTGAGGGCGAGGCTGTGACACTTGTTGAGTCCCAGTTGTGCGAACTCGGTGATTTGCGTTCTCGCAGATTTCAGACCCTCTCCTATGGGGAACAGAAGCGAGTGCTGCTCTCCCGTGCATTGGCCACACGGCCAAGTCTGCTCGTTCTTGATGAGCCATGCGCGGGTTTGGACCCTCGGGCTCGTGAAGATTTTCTTTTTCTGATTCAAGGACTGATTGAGGGGCATGGCTCACATTCCCCGACAGTGGTTTTTGTCACGCACCACCTGGAGGAGATTGTGGAGGGTGTGACGCATTGTCATCTGCTTTCGGGTGGCGAGACCGTCGTCAGCGGAGCGAAGAAAGCAGTGCTTTCAGAAGAACATCTGGGCCGGGCCTTCGATGCGTCGTTTCGGATCGAAGAAGACACAGGCAGGTATTGGGCGCGTGTCACTCGTTAGTGCGCTCCTGAGAACTTTGCTCGATGACTGCGAAATAGCCCCAGGTGAGATAAAACCAAATACAGGTGAGTCCTCCGGTTATCGCCGCGGTAACTCCTTCTATGTACGGAGCTGTGACCAGCGGTCGGAAAAGGGCGTCGTGAGCCCAGAGCAAGGGGCGCATCTTTTTATTTGTGAGAGAGCTCAGAAAGACGTCGACAGGAAATGCCAGTTGCCAGGCGTTCTCACGCACGTAGCGACCGACTGCGGTCCATCTACTCAATGCGACTGCAGGGCCCTCTTTCCGAAGTAGTTCGTGAATACAGCGGCAAAAGGGGGTGAGTTGCAGCTTCTGGCTGTCACGCTGGGAGCGGTAGAGGGCGGGAGCCTCTCTGAAAAAGGCATGAAAGTTACTCTCGTGCAGGCCCATTACAATTGCACTGAGTATCATCCGGCGAGCCAATCCTTCTTTTTCGAAACGTCGGGCCGAGGTTCTGAGTGTCGACGGCAGAGTTACCCAAGAGCCTCGCTTACGAATCGTCTCAGCCAGCTTTTGGTCCTCGAGGAAAAGTAAGCTTTCCTCGAAGCGGCCGACGTCCTGAAAGAATTGCTTTGAGAGGAGGAACCCCTGGTCACCGTTGGTAGTATTGCATCGATTCAGATGAGTTTTTTCCTCGTAATAACGGTAGGCTCTGGATTTCTCCGCTGAGCCCGTATCAAACTCCAGACTGAAATGTCCGGCAAGACTATCACTTCGCAGCTTCTGCATCTCTTTATTGAAAAAGCGTATCGCCCTCAACAGGGTCTCGGGGTCGCGCAATGAAGAATCGGCGTGAAGGAACAAAAGAAGCGGTGCCTTCGCCTCCTGAGCTCCAACATTCATCTGTCTGCCACGTCCGGCTTCGGCTTTCAGGCATCGGGCTCCCGCCCTCTGGGCCTTTTCGATAGTTCGATCATCGGAACCGCCATCTACAACAATGCATTCGAAAGAAAGTCCTGTCTGACCTTGCAGTTCACCCAGGAGACGGGATATTTCCGTCTCTTCATTGAGGGTAGGGATAATGATTGAGAGTTCCAATTCGACAGGATGAGGTTGTACCTCAGCAGCGGCCTGTTCGGGCCGTGAGTGTTCTGCTTCTGGCTCGGATACCTCCTCGCCCCGGTGGATCTGCATCGCTTTCTTCATTTGCAGCTTTTTCTCTTACCCACGCTTTTCTTTGCTGAGGTCCTCCGGCCCACTAAGGCGAGGTAGCTCTTCTACAAGGCTGTTGTTCCTGCGTATGTAGTTATACAAACGCTCGAGTACCAAAAAGCCTTCCAGATTCTCCCTGTTCTTTTGTATCTCAAGAATCCGTTCGATATCTCCAATGATACAGAGACGCCGCCGTGCACGAGACAGGGCGACGTTGAGCCGCCGAATATCGAGGAAAAAGCGATACCACTCAGCATCGGCATGCTCAACTCCCTGCGGAGAGCGGACAAGAGATAGAATAATGACGTCCTTCTCTTTCCCCTGAAAGGAATCGAGCGTGGCGATGCCGTCCTGAGGGTCGATTGACAGCTTCTCAAAATGCCTCTTCGCTATCTGGTTTTGAAGGAGTCCGACCTGCGCTTTGTAGAATGTGATTATACCGACATCAATCACGTCCTTGCTGTTTCGCTCGAGGAAACTGAGGACTTTCTCTACGCTTCGAGCTTCAGCGAGATTCACCCGACTCGTACCTTCTTTTCTGTCGAAGCGTTCGCTCCCGTAGCCACTGGTGGGGTGATAGCTGAGGGCAGGGGGCATGAGGGGCAAGGGAAGGCTTCGGTCGTCGTTCGTCACACCGGATTGCAGGTTCTCCTCGGCGTAAAATACCTCAGACACAAAGGAGGCAATATCGGGATGCATGCGGAACTGCATGGATAGCACGATGCGAGCCTTAGTTGGTAGTGAGGGAAGTACCTGTTCAAACAGGCTGACGGCGGCCGGACTGTGTTCAATATCCATACCCGGGTGGAGGTCCTGCCATTGTTCTCGCACCTCGGAAGTAATCACGGGCGGCAGCTGTTTATGATCGCCAACAAGAACACAGCGATGTGCGCGTTGCATGGGAACAAGCGTTTCCATCGGCGTGCTTCTGGCTCCTTCGTCAATTATCACGAGAGAAAAACCGTCGGGGTTACGAGCGGACTCATTGCTGAATGCCCGTATGATGGGGTGCTCAGAGCCGATACAGGTTGCACCTATTACTCGCGCCGCCTGGTATTTCTTAGTCAATGAACGCTCATGTTCACCCGAGGAACTCCCCCTGCGGAAGGCGTTACGCAGTAGTTGCCACAGACTACTGCGGGGCGGCGTCCACTGCTCTGGAAGATTGGCGTGAAGGGATGACAGCACTTTGGGTGAATTACCGATGCGTAGTGGTTTTATGGAAGGGTCATCGCAAAGTCGCTCAAGCACGTTATCAACGGCGAGGTTTGATTGGCTGGATATCAGGACCCTCGCGTTACTTTTTCGAAGTTCCTGACGAACGATTTCACATATCACACTCGTTTTTCCGGTTCCCGGCGGGCCCTGGATGCAGACGAGCGGATACGCCTCAGAAACTACTGTCTCAACTGCCAGTCTCTGGGCCTGGTTGTTTCGGACCTGCTCGTTGTAAAAGGCGTTCAGTCGAGCGGGTTTCTCGGGCTCACCTGATGACGGAAGGAGAATTGCCCGCTTGAGTTGATGTTCGAGACTGTCGGCGTTCTCCCAATAACGGAGCGCGGCAAGCTGCACATTAACCAGGCGTCCTGCCTCCCGGGGGAGGAGTTTTCCCGTGCGACTTAGTTTACTCTGGGATCGTCGTTTGCGAAAAGACAAGGTGACATGCGTACTCGAGACCGAGTGAATGTAGGTTTTCCTGGGGGTGGCCGCAGATGCACCATAGAACAATAGAGCCGCACCCGTGTGCCAGTCTGCGGGCCACGCCGAAGTAATCTCGTACTGAACCAAAATACTAGTACCCGAGCCGCCAGCATCATCTTCAAGAGCCTTTCCTCGCTCAAGGCTTGCGCAGGATTTATTTCGAAGCTCGCAATCGAGTTCGATACGCAGAAGCTCCCGCATCTCCGCAAGTCTCTTCGCAAAATTTTGATCCGCACGAGACAGGATGTTTTTTGTCTTTGCTGATGAACGTCCGCCGGGTGACAAAGGCGTCTGTTGTTCTTCAATCTCGCGTCTGGCCAGTAAGGCGGCTTCCCGAAGCACCGGTGACACTCCCGGAGCAATTCTATGGCCGCCGGCACTGTAGCGATAGCCATCATAGTCCCTGTGTTTCGATGGAAGCGAAGGTATTTTGTTGCCGTCGTGTTCGATAATGCGGCAAGAGATTAGGCCCGCAGACTTGCAATAGGGGCAGTCGCGTTTGCCGCTACCACAGGCGCAGGGTCGAAGCCTTCCCTTTTTGTTCCTGAATTTCCCGCTTCCCTTGCAGGCGCGACATTCGACCTTCTTCGAGCCCTCACAAACCGGGCAGGTCGCTCTGATTGCTCGCTCTTCGTCGCTAATATGCCAACTGATGTAGGACTCTACGGGAATTGCCGTTTTTGTTCCTGCTCGCAATTCATAAAGCGCCCGACTCTCTTCAGGAAGTAGAATGCGTTCAACGACGACTGCCTGCAGCCCCTCTATCGGTCGCACTTCACATACAAAATCCTGCGCGAGAAGGAGATACCAGCGATGCTGCTCGGGACCTGGCATGCAGACAAGCGCCGTCGGAGGACGTTTTTTTCCGGAACCCAGAAGACGCCCGAGTAGTCCGGGGCCAGCGATATACTGCTCGAGGTGTTTCTTTTTTGCTGAGCGCAATATGCGGCGTGCTACAAGTTTCTCAATGTTGCGAGCGGAATGCTTCAATAGTTCTGGCCAATCGAGTAACACCAGCAGTCGAGTGTTGGCTGCGGAGCGCCTTTCTCGTCGTGACTTTTTCATTGAAGGCATGAGAAACTTCTTCTGCTGCTCAAGTGGTATCGTTCCAGTTTTGTCCGTTTGTCCGCGTTGGATTTCAGGTCACACGCCCTCTCTGTACCGATGCCGTTTTTCTTCGCAGATCCAGGCAGCTGTCTGGCCGTAGTGTCCAGCTTCTCCCGTCATTCGCAGCGGGTTCAAGCCTTTTTTCTCAAAAAAAAGCAATCCGAGCTGCGTACCTCCGTCTTTTGCACGGGTTTCCTCTTTTATCGGTGTGGGAAAGTGCGTTAGTCTACGGGAAATTACCGTTTTATTCCAGCGCTGTCTTCGGATGATTGTCGGAAGTACCTCGTGCTGAAAATGTGCCACACGGCTGTCCTGGTCTCTTTCCCCCGCACGTTTTCCTGCATTGGCGCAGGTCCGGGTTGCTTAGTGTTTTTGGCTTCGCTGTTGTGAACAATTGGCTTTTGTAATTGGAGATTCCCTATGTGCCAATATTCTTTGCGTGATTATCTGTCTCTTCTGCGAAAGCACGTCGGATCGACTCGATTGAATGTCTGGCAGGAGGCACTTCCTGGAATGAACGGAGACATATGGCACCGGGTGGGTCCCAGGGTTGGTCGACGAGCTGTGCTCCCGGTATCACTTTTACGTCCTGCATCTCTACTTTTCCTGGGTATGCTCATGCTGCCGATACAAGCGCAGGTGGCAGGCGCAGAGAATGGGGCGAGTCGTTCCGGAAATGCCTCCGGCATCTCATCGCCAACTGAGCCAGCGGAGTCAGCTAAGGGAATTGGAGAAGGGGCCGAAGGCGCGCGTAGCGGACCCCGTGGTATGATTACCAGTTCTCGCTGCCCTTTGAGCTGTGCTGACCTTGCACTCCCCGAGGGATTTTGTCGCTCATGGCGGGCAGGTGACGTTTGTTATGTGGAGGATTATACGCAGCCTCCCGGTCATCGGAGTATGATTCGTCTGCCCCCGACATCCCAAAAGCCGGGACAGACGTCGTCAAAGCGCCGTTCATCTTTGTCAGGAATGGCGAGCGGGCAGGGTATATCGGGTCAGCGGGGGCGCATGGAGAATCAAACATCGGATAAACGGCGCGGTTTTGTGACCAGCACATCCTGTCCTTTCAGCTGTCGTGATGCGAAGATTCCGCAGGAGCATTGCCGTGAGCGCAGAGTCGGCAATCGCTGCGAAGTAGAAGACCTGCGTTTAGGCGCGGGTCATCAGAGTATGATTCGCATTCCCTTATCAGCATACCGAATTCCGGGACGGCAGACAGCTGGGGCTCGTTCATCTGCTTCAACGTCGGGGGCCAGCCGTCGTCGCGGTGGTTCAACTCAGGCGGCATCCGCGCCGGCAAATCGTCGTGGAATGATAACGTCCGCGCAATGTCCGTATTCATGCCGTATGGCGGGAGTTCCTGCTGATTTTTGCAGAGAATGGAAGGCCGGACCTACCTGCTATGTTGAGGATTATACCCAGGCGCCCGGGCATCGCAGCATGATTCGTATCCCTCGCTAAGCTACGGGAAGTCTCACAGAAGCTGCACAGCAAATATGAGAATGTTTGGCATTAGACCGTAGGGCCGGGATGGCCAAAGACCACAAAGTATTTCTCTTTGCGGAAGAATGGGTCGACACTCAGGCCGGAGGCCGACTCCGGCTGTTTGGGAGGTCAGCAACTCTTGGTCCGGTATGTCTTGAGTGGGGTGACGAGCGCGCGGTGTTCTTCGTCGATCGGGCGGCCTGCGCAGGGAAGGAGCGCCTCCTCTCAGGCCTGTCCGGCGTGCAGCGCAAAGAACTCGATTTATACGCCCTCGATGGCCGAAGCGTTGATGCTTTGTATTTTCGCCGCCTTTCCGACGCTCGAGACGCCCGTACAAGTCTTGCTGATAATGGCATTCAAAGCTTTGAGGCGGACATCCGTCCGGAGCATCGGTTTCGAATGGAACGTTTCATCAACTCCTGTGTCTCAGTTCGGGGAACGTGGGTAGAAGAGAAAGAATACAAGCGATTCTACAACCCGGCGATTGCCTCTCTTGATTCCTGGCAAGGGGACGTATCTCTCACAGCGCTTTCAATTGATATCGAAACCAATGAACGGACCTCCCAAATTTACTCGATCGGGATGTCTTTGAGTGAGCCCACGGAAACTTCCGGACTGGTG
>JAUIMJ010000249.1 GCA_030433295.1 bacterium
TCTGGGTGTTTCCTGCGGAGAGTATAGACAGCACGGCGCCTATGCCGAGTTTGTAGCAGTTCCAGAACATATACTCTATCGTATTCCGGACGGAGTTTCCTTTGAGCATGCCGCAATGGTTGAGCCGGTTTCCGTCGCCGTTCATGCGGTAAGTCGTCTTCCGATTGAGTTGAACGCCTCTGCGCTTGTCGTTGGTGTGGGTATGATTGGTCTTCTCGTTGTGCAGGCGTTGCGGGCCGCAGGGTGTGGCAAGATTATCGCAGTAGACATCGATGACGATAAGCTCGCCCTAGCTAAGGAGCTCGGAGCAGATGAGGCAATACGATCGGATCAGCCTGGTGCCGTTGAGAAAGTTCGAGCCCTGACCGAAGAGAACAGAGGGGTCGATGTGGCGGTTGAAGTTGTAGGGATTGCCCCGACCGTGTCTCTTGCGATTGATGCCCTGAGAAAAGGCGGTTCATTGGCCGTCGTAGGGAATATCACTCCGCAAATCGACGTCTCTCTGCAGTCGATTGTAACCAGAGAAATTTCCGTAGTTGGCAGTTGTGCCTCATCGGGTGAGTACCCGGCGTGCCTCGATCTCATCGAGCGCGGCAGTATTCAACTCGATCCGATTATCAGTGCCGTGGTGCCTCTTGAGGAATCGCCCTCCTGGTTTACTCGGCTCTACAACCGGGAGCCAAGAATAATGAAGGTCGTCGTTACACCATCGATTTAATAGTATTGAGGATACCTGCGTATGAGCGAGAAATTTTTTGACCTTAGCGGGCGTGTCGCCCTTGTTACGGGAGCCAGCCGCGGTCTCGGACAGTATTTTGGCCGAGCGCTTGCAAAAGCCGGTGCCGACATCATTGTCACAAGTCGAAAGAAAGAAGACCTGGCGGAATTCGCCGCCGAGATTGAGGGCATGGGACGGCGCGTTGCATGTCTGGATCTCGATGTGCGCAATTTCGATAGTATTCAGCAGATGGCCGAGGATGCGGCTTCCGCCTTTGGCCGAATCGACATCCTCGTAAACAACGCGGGATGTAATGTGCGCAAAAACTCTATGGAGATCACCTGGGACGATTGGAACCTCGTGCTCGATACGAACCTGCGCGGAACCTTTTTCGTCGCTCGCGAGATCGCAAAGCACATGCTTCCAAACAACTATGGGCGAATTATCAACATCGGCTCAGTGACCTCGGTCTTTGGCTACGCGGGGCTGGCACCCTATTGTGCAAGTCGAGGAGGAACCAAACAACTGACCATGAGCCTTGCGGATGAGTGGGGCCCGCATGGAGTCACCGTAAATTGCCTTGCACCTGGTTGGTTTAAGACCGCGCAAAATGCGGTTATGTATGAGGACGAAGAGTGGGTATCCTATCTTTCTGACAGGATACCGGTGAAGCGACCCGGTCAGCCAAATGACCTCGATGGCGCGGTGGTATTTCTTGCGTCTGAGGAAAGTAGGTATCTTACCGGACAGACGCTGCTCATCGATGGGGGTATCACGACGGGTGCAACGAGAGCGACGCCGAAGAAGTAATCGATGGCGCAGCCGGCGGTCTGGGTTTTACCGAGTGCCGCGCGACCTGGCGATGCTGCTTTAGCGAAGATTCTCAGCAGTCGGGCAGGAGAAATGAAATCAGTTCTGAAAACCATTGTCGGCGCTTCTCTCACCATTGCATTGGCTGTTCCTCTGCTGCTCTATGTGTTTCAGGAAAAGTTGATCTATCACCCAAGACCCTACCCCTCAGGGCACTTCGATAAGGTTAGAAGCCATTTCAAAGAACGTTTCTCCGTCCTGAAATATACAACGAGTTTTGGGCCTCAGCAGGCGTACTACATTTCCCCTCGTGCACGTGAGATACCTGAGAGTCTCTGGGTCGCCTATGGAGGTAACGGCTGGCTTGCGCTTTCCTGGCTTTCCTTTGTCGACTCTTTTCCTTCAGACAGCACAGGTTTTCTTCTCATAGATTACCCGGGATACGGAGCAAACAGCGGAGAGGCCAGGCCGGAATCGATCCGGGAAGGTTCGCGCGCTGCGTATCAGGCACTGGAGGATTTCTTAGCCTTGGGGGAGTCAGTGCTGGTAGAGCGAACCGGAACAATCGGTTTCTCACTGGGTGCGGCAGCGGCCCTCGATTTTGCAGTACAGAATAATCTCTCGAGAGTTGTTCTTGTCGCTCCCTTTACCAGCACGGAAGCTATGGCCAGGAAAGGCTTTGGGTCACTCCTTAGCAAACTACTTCGCCATCGATTCGACAATATGGCCAATCTTAAGACTCTTGCGCATCAGGGAGGCGATACAAAAGTTGCGCTATTTCATAGTGTCGATGATGATGTAATCCCCGTAGAGATGGGAAGAGCATTGGCGCAGAGCGTTCCCGGAATGGTCGAGTATAAAGAGTTGAAAGGTGCCAACCACAATGAGACGATGGACGTGGCCCGAGAGCTCGTCTATGCATGGATGCATTCTAATGTGATGTAGAGTTTATCAAGCTCGCCAGGAACAGGAAGTTCGTAAGAGAAAATCAATAAGGAGGGCTATGAGTGAGCTAAGAGCAAAGGATGTCATGGAGAGTGATGTCATCTCCGTGAACTCCGATGATAATCTACAATCCGTCAGTGAACTGTTTTCTTCGCAACAGATTACAGGAGCTCCTGTTGTTAATGAATCGGGAGCGCTGGTCGGAGTTATTTCACAAAGCGATCTCCTTCATTTTGTGAGTTCTGATGGTGAGAGTCGGCGACCTGAGAACGCCTACTATATTGAAGGTCCCTTTTGGTACTCTGAGTTGATAAGTGATTCTCTGGAGAAACTACAGGGCACTATCGTTGCCGAGTTGATGAGCCCCGAGGTTGTAAGCGTTGGGCCGGATGACCGCGTAGGGGATGTGGCCATAACGATGCGGCGAAAGCATATCCATAGAGTAATAGTCACGGAAGAGGGCAAAGTTGTTGGCATTATTACCGCCCTGGATCTTCTTAAAATCCTGGAGAATCACTAAGCGTTTCGCTCCTGGCCGAAGCTGTTCAAGTATCTACAGAAAGTAGCAAGGACCCCGGGGTTTCGTTTACGCAGGGTCCGAAGCGTGGTAGAGAATCCCGCCCCTGCACTTTTACATTCCAATATGTAGCTATTGTGAGCATTGCTGTTTCACTTCTCCCGTAGCCGGGCAGAGGTGAGACAGCTTCTGGTTATGGTTAATTAACACCCCCGCCTCTCCTTCGCGAGCTTTGCAGCACGGGGTCTGCCGCATCGGTGGACTGCGTGCTGTGGAGCATGCGAGACGGATTCGCCTGCTTCTTTCACCCCTTTGTTTCTTGTGTGGAGGACGGTATGAGTGCTGCGCTAATTGGTGTTGCCTGGCAAGGCGATGAGGAGTTTCATGTCCAGCTCACTGAGTCGGGACTGGAATGCGATTATGACAAAACCAAGATTGATGACGAGGGGATCGTTACTTCAATCAGGGAAGCCCTTGAGGGTGGGAGGACGGTTTTTGTCGTTTTCGAACCGGATGAGTATTTCGCGTCCGAGACGGATTCGGGATTGGTGGATGTTAAAGTGAACGGCCTCACGGTGCTCGGCATTGCTGACACTGATGGCACTATCGGCGATCTCGAAGCCGAAAAGGTCGGCATCGACGGCGATATTCTCTTCCTGGTGCTTGACGGAGACTTGGGCATTGTCGAATATCAGGATTTCGAAGGCGAATTTCGTGCCGATGGCAGCGTCGAATTCACTGAAATCGAAGAAGACGAATTCGACGATGAAGACGAGGATGACGACGACTTCGACGATGACGACGACGACGACGTTGACGATGAAGGCGTTGAAGAGGTCGACGACGACAATGAAGAAGACGACGAGGATGAAGGAAACAAAGAGTAGGACTGATCTCCGACTAGTGTAACCTTTTCTTCGGCTATTACGGTATACATACGCCACTCATGTAGTCAGTTGACTCCTGGGTGGCGTTTTGGTTTCCAGAAGCTGTTTTTAAATAAAAACTGCTCCATGCTGCTTGCGCAGATTTGTGAGAGGGACTGAACGGTAAAAAGCGCTCGAACCAGGGGTGCTGGTTCGAGCGTGAACAAACCACGTATCACGTGTTACAGCAGTGCCTTTCTGGCACGCTTAAACTCCGCAAATGTCTGTCGGTCAACGGGGTCGCCAAGGTTACGACCGGTCTGCCAAAGAAATGCAGAACAAACGTCTGAGGCAGTCTCGCTTGAGAACTTTCCCTTCACACGCAATGTATCCGGGTCAAACCCCAGAAGATCGCCGACGAAGGTAATGCGATGATATTTCAAGCACTTCTCAACCTGTTTCTCAAGGTCAAGCGAAGCAACTTCGCGTGTCAGCAGAGACATCGGAATTCGGGACTCGTTCTCGTTCGGCTCTGAACGAATTTCGAGCCCCTGAATTCGTACTTCGCCGGTTTCTTTGAACACCGAGTAGTGACAGCGAAGATGTTGAATTATCCGGCCTATCAGCCAGGCAGGAAGCACTACCTGGGATTCCAGCAACAGCAACACCGATGGTGCGCTATTGTCTTGCTCAGACCCAGGCCGGCATGACACATGAGTTACCGAGAGCATTGGGTAATTTTGGAACATCCTAGAGTACTCCAGGAATAAAATCCCCGTTTTCGTGGGGCAAAACTCATGCTGACCTCTGATATGGCCGAGCGTCAGACAAACGCCAATCCGAGTTTTTGCGGTGGATTTCTCCACCAGTGTAGTCAGCGCGGTCAGTAGATCGCAAACTTCATTTTGTACACCTGTCATAGGTTTCTCCAAGCCGTCTCTCGAACCAAGATATCTAATCTGCGCCACACCACTTGGGTGAGAGACGACAGATTGATAGTTGGCGCAGATTAGACCCGAAGATTGGGAATTGGGATGTAATTAAAGAGAGTCTCTATCAGCTCTGCAGGGCAGGCATAGGCATGTTCTCCGAGTGTGAGTGATATGGATGGGAACCGTACGGAAAAACCGTGCCGAAGCAGTCCCAGTCGAGAAGAGGTTCACCCCTCCGGACCGGGCTGTAGGTACTAGACTCAGGACAGCGATATCAGAGAATGCGTCATTGTGGCATAATAATAGTCGTAAATGCAAGTATCGCAGCATGTTTATGGATTTCAGGACACTAGCTCTGACGACCGGGGGCTTGAAGCAGCAGTGGGAAAAGCTGTAGCGATACTATGGAGCAACGGCAAATCCTTTGCGGCGGCCGAGGCTTTAAGGACCCGGGAAAAATACGACAACAAAGTCCTTTTGGTTCCCTGAAGCTGTTTTTCAATTATCCGGATATATCAAACTCAGCATGCATGCAGTCCCTGAACTCAAGCGCTTCCTTAAAATTTGGATTAATTTCTAAAGCCCTGCAGTTTGCTTCCTCCGCCGCGGCATAGTCAGCAAGCAGGAGATACCCGCCAGCCAGGGCAAGCCATGAGATAGCATGGTAGGGGTCCAGCTTTAGTATCCTCCGATACAGTGGAATCGCCTTGTCGGCTTCTCCGTTTGCCAGGCGTGCGCCTGCCAGCACGAAGAGTGCGTCGATGTTGTTTATGTCGGCAGACAGAGCCTCTCTTGCCCTCTTTATCGCATCGCGAAACTTACCAGCTTTTAGCAAGAGCGCTGCGGCGATGAGCTGAGCCTCGGGGGTAATCGATCTCGTAGCTTGTTCGCATGTCTCGTTTACCTGAAATGCCGCCTTGCTTATCAGCTTTGGTGACAACAGCGAACACGCTTCTGTTAATGAAGCACCATCCTTACAAAAATAGTGCGGATCGATTCTGATGATTTTCTTAAAGTACTCAAAAGCGAGTTTGTCCTGCTCCGAATGGTATGCCGCAGCGTAGGCTAATGTAAGAGCCTCAAAATTTCCGGGTTTTTTTCTAAGCAGAACCTTGCAATGGGCGAGGGTCTTTTCGAGCTCTCCAAGGTGATAGCATCGTCGTGCGATCCCGAGAGTGCTGAACCTGACCCTAAGACTGGAATTCTTCTTATTTCGCGATTTCTTTTTCCTGCCCATACGTCCTCCTTCACTGATTCTGACGCGTCTGAGGCACGGTTTCTTGGGCATTTATAAAAAATGCTTCAATGGTGACAGGAATACGGTCTGCCGCACTCCAAGAAATACAGGGATCGCTACGTCCAACAGGTATGAAAAAGTGGTTCTGGATTCTATTTGCCGTATTTCTGCCTGTTGCCGAGGTAGGGGTGTTTGTCGTGGTGTCGAGAGCAATAGGCCTGTGGATGACGCTGGCTATTGTCGGAGTGTCGGCTACGTGCGGTGTCTGCATTTTGATACGTTCTGCTTTAAGAATTGAAAGAGAAGGTGATGAGCTCAAGGAGCGTTACGGAAAGATGGAGGATGCTCCGACCAGTCAAATGCTTGTTGTCGGTACCGAATGGATGTACTCCATAATCGCAGTTCTATGCTTACTTTCTCCGGGTTTTTTGAGTGATTTGTTTGGCCTGTTGTTGTCACTTCCCGGAGTGAAAAAGTCCATAGGTAAGGCTTCCCTGCTCAAGGCTCAGGTGGAAGCAGGTCAGCACGGAATGGGTGTTGATGAATACTATCGTAAGAAAAGACTCGAAGGGCGCTAGTATAGTTTGAGTATTGTCTCGCGGGTTGTGTTGCGCCATCATATACTACAAGGATGATTTCTGTCTCCCGTGTCGACTCGAGCGGGCAGTAGACGGCTTTGAAGGTTTTAAGACGTTTATCAATCGGGCGTGGCGCGTTCGCCACCCAGCTAAATCAATCAGGAGACCTCGATGCGTTCTGTCTACTCTCGCCTCACCCTCGCCGCGGCTGCGCTGGCGACCCTGGCCTTCGCCGGCTCTGCGGCCCACGCGGCCGACTACAAGATCGACCCGGGCCACACCACGGTCCTGTTCAAGATCAAGCACCTCGGGGTCGC